>JAEUNH010000185.1 GCA_016791205.1 Rhodocyclaceae bacterium
CTCTTCGGGGAAGCCGACGCCGAGCAGGCCGGCCGCGGCGGCCTTGCCGTAGAGCTCGCGCGGGAAGCCGCCGGCCTCGTCCCAGGCGGCGGCGTTGGGAATGATCTCGCGCTCGACGAAGCGGCGCACCGTGGCGCGGAAGGCTTCGTGGTCGGGGGAGTAGTGGCGGGGGTTGGGGTTCGTGAGCACGATTCGTCAGCCCCGCGAAGGCGGGGATCCATGGTCGGCGGAAAACCCCTGGATTCCCGCTTTCGCGGGAATGACGGGGGAGGCCTCGACGCGTGCGAGGAGTTTGCCCGGCGCGACCTGCTCGCCCACTACACAAGTCAGTTCCGCCAGCACGCCGTCGCAGGGCGCGGCGAGGGTGTGCTCCATCTTCATCGACTCCAGCACGATCAGGCCCTGGCCGCGCTTGACGGTCGCGCCGGCCGCGGCCAGCACGGCGACGACGCGGCCGTTCATGGGCGGGGTGAGGCGGCCGCTGCCGGCGGCGGATTCGCGCGCCTGCGCTGGCTGCTGGGTGAGGTCGCTGACGACCGCTTGCACGCCGTCGACGTCCAGGTGCAGGCGGCCTTCGGCGTCGAAGGCGTGGCGGACGGCGAGGTGGAGGTTGGCGAAGGCGATGCGGCAGGAGTCGCGCTCGCAGGAGAGCAGTTCGACTTCGTTGCTCACGCCGCCGACTTCGATTTCGAAGCGGCCCCTCACCCCGGCCCTCTCCCCGCAAGCGGGGAGAGGGGGAGCTAACTCCCTCGCCCCTCCGGGGAGAGGGCTGGGGTGAGGGGAAACAAAAGTCAGTCTCAGCGACACGGCGCGATCGCCGATGCCGAGGGTGAAATGCGTCGTCGCGCTGCCGCTGGAGCGCCAGAAGGCCAGCTCGGGCTGCGGCAGGCGGGCGGCGCTGCGTTGCGCGAGGACCAGCGCGGCGGCGAGGAGTTCCGAGCGCGGATCGGCATCCGCCTGCGGCGCGAAGTGGGCGGCGATGAAGTCGGTGGTGGCGCGGCCGGCGAAGAACTCCGGGTGTTCGAGGCAGCCGACGAGGAAGGCCTTGTTGGTGGTGACCCCGAGCGCCGTCGTGTCGCGCAGGGCGGCGATGAGCTTCTGCCGCGCCTCGTCGCGCGTGGCGCCGTGGGCGACGATCTTCGCCAGCAGCTGGTCGTAGTGGGAGGTGATTTCCGTGCCGGTGTCCACGCCGGCATCGACGCGCACGCCGGCGGGCGCCTGCCAGCGCAGCAGCGTGCCGGTCTGCGGCAGGAAGCCGGCGTCGGGATTCTCGGCGTAGAGCCGCGCTTCGATGGCGTGGCCGTCGAGGCGCACATCGGATTGCGCGAGCGGCAGCGGCTCGCCGGCGGCGATGCGCAATTGGAGGTCGACGAGGTCCAGCCCGGTGACGAGCTCCGTCACCGGATGCTCGACCTGCAGGCGGGTGTTCATCTCCATGAAGACGAAATCGCCCTCGGCCAGCAGGAATTCGATGGTGCCGGCGCCGACGTAGCCGATCGCCTTCGCCGCCCGCACCGCCGCCTCGCCCATGCGCGCGCGCAGTTCCGGCGTGACTGCCGGCGACGGCGCTTCCTCGATGACTTTCTGGTGGCGGCGCTGGATGGAGCAGTCGCGCTCGCCGAGGTGGATGACGTTGCCCAGCGTGTCGGCGAAGACCTGGACCTCGACATGGCGCGGCGCCGTCAGCGCGTACTCGAGGATCAGCTCGCCCGAGCCGAAGGCCGACTGCGCCTCGGAACGCGCCGAGGCGAGCGCCGCCGGTAGGTCTTTGAAATCGGTGACACGGCGCATGCCGCGCCCGCCGCCGCCGGCCGCCGCCTTGATCATCAGCGGCAGGCCGATCTTCTCCGCTTCCCTGATCAGCGTGGCGTCGGACTGATCGACGCCGTCGTACCCCGGAATGCAGGGCACGCCGGCTTCGCGCATGCGGCGCTTGGCCGCGGCCTTGTTGCCCATCAGGCGGATCGCTTCGGGCGGCGGGCCGATGAAGACGAGGCCGGCCGCCGCACACGCCTCGGCGAAGTCGGCGTTCTCGGAGAGGAAGCCGTAGCCGGGATGCACGGCCTGGGCGCCGGTGGCCCTGGCGGCGGCGATGAGGCGATCGATGTTGAGGTAGGACTCGCGCGGCGCGGCGGCGCCGAT
>JAEUNH010000230.1 GCA_016791205.1 Rhodocyclaceae bacterium
GAGCTAACCCAATGATAGGCATAGACTTGTTTCATTGCCGAGGTGGATATGCCCCCACCGGTAAATTGTAGTTCGAGGCCGTGGACATCTTGCCAAATCAGCAATACGCGTTGCGCGATTGGCCAGTCACGGATTGACATCACGGGTGATGAAAGGAGCAGAAATGGAAGCGCGAGCCTACCTTGAAGCGACTGTAGCAGCAAACCCCATTCCCGACCGGTTGGCCGCCACGTACAGGCATGCCGATCTTAAAACCGAGCGGTTGCCGTTTACGGTCAAGGTTGTCGCCAGCGAGGCAGATCTGGAAAAAGCCGTTTTTATTCGACATCAGGCCTATGCACGACACCTTCCGGGTGTGGCTGCGACTTTGGACAAGCCGGAGCCGCTCGATCTTGATGGTGATTCGGTCGTGATCCTCGCCGAGTCGAAACTGGACGGATCCCCAGTAGGCACGATGCGGATCCAGAGCAATCGCAGCAGGATGCTCGCCCTCGAGCATTCAGTGGACCTGCCGGACTGGCTTCAGGGTCGCAGCATGATCGAAATCACCCGATTCGGCGTCGCCGAAGGGAGGATTGGCAGGCTGGTCAAGACCGTCCTAGTCAAGGCGGGTTTTCAGCATGCACTCCTGCACGATGTCGAATGGATCGTCATAGCCGCTCGATCCCCGCTCGACACCCTCTACGAAAAGCTCCTCTTTCAGGACGTTTTTCCCGATTTGGGCTTCATCCCCATGCGCCATGCCGGAAACATTCCGCACCGGGTTCTGGCCTTCGATGTGCAAAATGCCTATGAAAGATGGACGGCGGCCGAGCATCCTCTGCTGGATTTCATGTGCAAGACCCAACATCCCGATATGCAGCTCGCCGTCAGCGATGCGCCGACCCGGGCGGCCGTGGCCAGGTTGCCGGAGATATACCGGAATTCCGGCCTTAATCCCTTGGCTGTCGTGCCGTAAACGATCGAATGGGAACTGTTCGCCGTCGGTGTCAGAAGTGCAAGCCATGCCGGAAGAGCGGGTGGCGTGATTTCGGCAACAATTGTCGCGGGGTGCGCACATGCCGCCCCCTCGTTAAATGATGCGTGGAAATCAACGAAGCCGGCGGCAACGCTGGGGGCTGGACAGTTGGCTCGATTCCCTTCTGTATGGCTTGTCCCTTTACGCTGTTCCGATCGCTATCGGACTGGCCTCGCTATATGCGTTTCTTGCCCTGGAAAGCCAATATCCGTTCGGGGGCCAAGGAGCCATCCTCTTTCGCGTGCTGGAGGAGCAGGCCAGCAAGCCGCTGACCCCCGAAGACGCGCTACAGGCCCTGCAGCGCAAGGTCCCGGTTAGCCATGAGGACACCAGGCTGTCCGAGGCGCCCTTTTGGCTAGGCTTCAAGATATTGCCTCCTTCCTCCGGCGAGGCACAGATACTCGAAGTTCCCTCCCGGCATGGCACCGAGCTCGAATGCTGGAATGCCGAGACAATGAGCGCTCTCGGCAGAGCTGACCGCCAAACCAGATCCGGCGCGCTGAGGGAAGAGAAGACTGGGTTCGCGATTGAATTGGGTCGGCCGCAGGCCGAAATGAAGATCCTGTGCAAGTCCGGTCACAGCGGCCCCGCGCGTATTACGGTATTGCAATGGCCGTATTCGCAGTTTGAAATTTCCGTGCAGAAATTCCACCGCAATGCCGGCCTGCTCGACGGCGGACTGATTGTGCTGGCGCTTTTCGTGCTTGTGACCGCGATCATCAACCGGGAATGGATGTACGTCCTGTTTGCGGCGTGGCTGGTAGCGAATCTGCGTCTAGGGGCCCTCTCCGCAGGGTGGGACACCCAGTGGCTGGAAAGAAGCATTCCGCCGGACTGGGTGGCGCTCATGCGTAAATTGACCATCGCCGCCTACTACACCCTGACGTATGCCCTGTTCCGGCGGCTGTTCGGGGAGGATTTGCGGCAAATAGCCCCGACTCGCCTACTCAACGTGGCGCAGTGGACCTGCCTGCTGATCATTGGCTACGCGCTAGTACTGCCATTCCGCCTTTTCCTTCAGCCGATGTGGCTGACCGCAGCGACCGGCGTTCTGGCTCTCGTCCTGATCCTGTTGCAAATTCTGCACGAGACGCGCTCGAAGGTCGCCATGTGGTATGGCGCTTCCCTTGGCATTGCGATCTTCGCCAACCTTTACGAGGTCATCTCGGCGGCGCTCGGCCTCAAGGGGCTGATCGGCACCGTCAACAGCGTCACTGCCGCGCTGTCCTCTAGCCTGATGGCGGCGTTCGCCATTGCAGAGCAGATGAGGCTGGAGCGGGAGGCGCGCGTCAAGGCACAGACCGAGCTGCACAATACCTACGAGGCCATTCCGATCGGCCTGTTCACCCTGAGCGCGCAAGGCCAGTTCATCCAGGGCAATCCGTCACTGCTGCACATGCTTGGCGTGCGCGCGGTGCACCGGGATCACTGGAGCGATCATTTCGAGTTGGGCGCCTGGGATCGCCTGCAGAAACTGGTGTTGAGCGGGGCCGGCCAGGAGATGGAAATCAGAAGCCAGGCACGGCGCGGCAAGGAACAGAAATGGTTCATGGTGAAGGCAACACTGGCCAAGGAGAAAATCGAGGGATCCCTGCAGGACGTCACCGACAAGGTCAAGGCGACCGAGCGGCTGCGCTTCTTGGCAGAGCACGATCCACTCACCGGTATCCTCAACCGGCGCGGCATTGAAAAGGAATTCGACGAGGCAGCAGCCTTGCTTGGCGAGGGAAATGCCATGTCCCTCGCCTATCTGGACCTGGACCGCTTCAAGCTGATCAACGATCTGTTCGGCCATATGGCGGGGGACGAAGTGCTGAAGCAGGTTTGTGATCGCGTAGGGGACATGCTGACCGAGGGGCAATGCATGGGTCGGGTGGGCGGGGACGAGTTCGTCATCGTTTTCAAGGGCACGCCGATCCAGTCCGCCGCGTGGATTTGCCGCGGCATTGTCGACCGGATCGGTACTCTGCCCTACCAGATCGGAGAACGCGCCTTCCAGGTCAAGGGCTCTATCGGGCTGATCGAAATCGGCTGCAGCATGCGGGTGAAGGACGCCATTTCCGTGGCAGACCGGGCTTGCCGCGAGGCGAAGAGCGGCAACCATGGCAATCCGGTCGTGTACGACGGATCCTCGCCGGTGTTCCGAGAGCGCGAGGAGGAACTGCACCTGATCGAGCGGCTTGGCTCGAACGTTGCACCGGAGGGCCTGTTCCAAGTGATGCAGCCCATCATGTCGCTGCGCGCGCCCTACGATTCACTTAATTTCGAGATGTTGCTGCGCCTGCGCGAGCCCGATGGATCGATCACGCCAGCGTGGAAGATCATTGCGGCCGCGGAAAGCAATGGACGCATCGCAGTGATCGACAAGTGGGTCCTGACAAGGACGCTCGAGTGGCTGAATATCCACCAGGAGTTCCTCAAGAACACGCGCTTCGTCTGTATCAACCTGAGCGGCGGCTCGCTCAACGACGAGAAGTTTATCCAGGACGCCTTTTCTATACTATCCGAGCACGGGCGCACGGTGGAACGCCTGTGCATCGAGATCACGGAAAGCGTCGCACTGCACGACCTCGACAACACGCGGCGCTTCATCGACGGCGTGCGCAATTACGGGGCAAAGATCGCGCTTGATGACTTCGGCGCGGGGTATACCTCATTTTCCTACCTCAAGGAACTTCCGGCGGATGCCCTGAAAATCGATGGCGCCTTCGTTAGGGGAGTGAATGCACATCCGGCCAACCTGGCCATCGTCGAGGCCATAGTGGAACTGGCTCGAAATCTGGGCATGAAGAGCATCGCCGAGTGGGCGGAAGACCGCGCCACCATCGAAGCGCTTTCGCAAATTGGGGTTGATTATGTCCAAGGGTACGCTATCGCCCCGCCGCAGGAACCGAACAAGCTGTTGTTGGCCGAGTCTTCCGCGGGTTTTATCGAGGACGAAGGCGTCGCGACCTATGTGCGAAACAATCTGGGAAAGGATCGGACAAGGGACATGTGGGATCCACTGACCGATCCGCAGCGTTTCAATCTGCACTGAAGGGCAATACTTGGTGGGCCGTGTTGGACTCGAACCAACGACCAAGGGATTATGGGACTGCTTCCATTGCAAAGCCTTTGGCCCAGCGAGGTCGCGCAGCACCTCGCGGTAGAGATGGTGGGCCGTGTTGGA
>JAEUNH010000232.1 GCA_016791205.1 Rhodocyclaceae bacterium
CCCTACAAGAAGAAATCGTCTCCGGCCACGCCGGGCCAGACGGTCCTCGACAAGGGAAGCCCGGCCGCCGCCATCGACAGCAGTCAGACGCTGCCGGCGGTGCCGGTCCCGACCAAGCTGCACATCCGGCTGATCGCGCTGAAGGAAGGCAAGGCGACCGGGACCGTCTCGAACACGGTCATCGCCCGTTATGTTCCCGTCAAGCCGCTCGATGAGTCGTTCAAGCCGCTCGCCGAGGCATCGAAGAACCAGCATGACGCCGCAGCGCTGGTGAAAAAGGCCGAGGACAGCTACGACATCAGGATTCTGGCTTTCGATCGCGCGATCTTCCCCGATCCCAACCGCTGGGGCTGCGTCGTGGTCGTCGCCAATCCCTACAAGCCCCCCCATCCCCTCTCCAGCTATCCGCCCGGCGAGCACTGCCCTCCCGTGGATCCCAAGTACCAGCAAAAGGGCTGGGGCGAAAAATACGTGCAGGGCAGCATCGAAGGCTGGGCTTTGGGCTGGAACAAGCTGTCCGGCTACTACAACGGCGCCAAGGCCTGGATCGCGAACCAGATCGCCAGCCAGTTCCCCTGCGAGCTGCTGGGCAAGAAACTCGAGAAGGAATGCAAGGGCGCGGTGGAGCAGATGGTCGGGGCCGCCCTTTCCGCCGGACTGGCCGCGCTGGGCCTGCCGCCCAGCCTGCCCGATCTCACGGCCCTGAGCGAGGCCGGCAAGGGCAAGATCGCCGACGCCGCGGTGGAATTCACCTGCCAGACCTATGAGAGCAACGGCGGCAGCTGCACGCCGGCGATGCGCCAGCAGTTGAAGAAGTACTACCAGCAGGGCCTGGACGAACTGCAGAAGCAGCTCGAAACCCAGATGAAGCATGCGGCCCACGAACCGGCCTGCGGCGATGCGGCCACGGCCGCCGAGCACGGCTTGCTGCCTTTGCCTTGCTTCAGCGACGTTCCCGGCATGGCGATAAAGCCCGCCAAGGGTTCCGTGTATGAGCCTGCGACCGTCAAGGTGCGCGTCACGCGCAAGAAAGCAGCGCCAGCCAACGTCAAGGGCTGCGACAGCGTCAGCGCCTCGCTGTTCCTGAAGAACACGTTCAAGGGCGGCTATCTCGGCGGCAAGAACCTGCAAGCGGCAAACGTCGCCGGATGGGCCTATTTGCCCGCCAGCTCATCCATTCCCAAGCTGGCGCCGGGCAAATCGGTCGACGTCACGGTGATCTTCAGCAAGATGGCGCCCGTCGACGTGCCGGGAGACTACGATCCCAAGTTCAATTTCGACCACTGGAAAATCCTCTACTGGGGAGGGCAGGGCAGCCTGTCCGCAAGCCTGTCGGCTGCAACGGTCGACACCGGCAAGCCGAATGGCCTGGCGTCGGGATCCTGCGCCAAGTCGGACAGCTGGCCGATCCAGATACCGCTTGGATCGCCCTGATGGCCCGGCAGCGGCGCCACTTTGAAACGGAGGGCTGTATGCGCAAATCGACACCGAGGCTTCCACGGGCAAGCGATCACTTGCGTCTGCAAGGATGGACGGGCGCGCTGGCTTGGCTGTGCTTTGCCCAGGCGCTCGCCGCGGAACCCTTGTCGCTCAGCTTCAGTCCCGCCACTAAGAAGAACGCCGGCGGCACGGTGGTGTGGGAGGTTCCATTGGCGTCGGGCTCGAACATGGCGATCAAGGCCGCCTCAAATGTCCTGGCGCAGACCAAGGCGGTGACGCTCATGTGGAAGGGTTTTCAAGGAACCGATCAGGTTTGGAACATGCCGCCGCCGGGCCCCGCTTCGGCCCAGCTCGGCGCCGGCGGCGAGGCGAGCGTTCCAATCAGCTTCGCCAAGGGCAGCTACAAGCAGTGGCAAGTCACGGCCTGCGTCAATTGGCAGCCGCCCGGCCACAATCACAAGTCCGACGACTGCGTCACTGCCTTTGTGGAAGGCATCGACCTGGTCGCGATGAATGCCGGCAAGCTGATCAAGATCGTCTCTCCGCCCCATGCCGGCCTGCCGCATAACTGGGAAAAGCTTTCGAGGCACGGCAATTCGATCGGCGTCAGCGTGCAGGACGAGGTGCTCTCCAAGAGCCCCGGCAAGCTGGTGACGCTGAAATACGACTCGCACGACCTGGCCAGCAACAAAAAGGCATGGCCGAAACCGGTCGACAAGATATCGCCCAAATCCCTCTCGCTCTCCGGCGCGACAAGCCAAGGCGGCTGGGCGCAAATGAGCGCGCCGCTCGTTTTGCCGCCGGAGACGGGCGAGTGGCTGACAATAAGGGCCTGCCTGACCGTCGAGGTTTCGGGCGAAATATGCAGCGATGCCTATGCCTATCGGCTGACGGAGCCGCCGCTCAAGGCGGTGATCGACAAGAATCCGGTCATCGACTCGAACCAGCCGCTGCCCCCCGTGTCGCCGCCGCCGAGTGGCGGAGGGGGAGGCGGCGGGGGCGGGAAGGCGAACCTGATGGCGCCGCCGCCCGTATTGGGCGCCCCCGCGGCGGGATCGCCGATGCCGGCCACCTCTGCCCCGCCGGGCAGGCCGGCTCCAGCCCTGTCCGCGCCCGCACCGCAAATGGCACCGGTCAACCCCGGCCTGTCGACCCTGCCGCAGGTGCCGGGTTGCACTGCCGTCCCCGGCAGAAGCGGGGAATACAGTTGCGCCACGCCGGATGCCGCGGCCGGATGCGAGAGGCTGCGGGCCTCCCCCACCTCCGGCATTCGCGCTTGTCATGGCGGTGGTGCGCGATTGCGCCGGTGAGCGAGTTGGATCTGCTGAATAGTTGACGATTTTTATCGACTTCTACCCGGCCCGCCATTAAACTTGGGCATGCCCAACCGCCTCGCCGCCGAGACCTCGCCCTACCTGCAGCAGCACGCCGAGAACCCCGTGGATTGGCATCCATGGGGCGAGGAAGCGCTCACACTGGCGAGGCGGGAGGACAAGCCGATCCTGCTCTCCATCGGCTATTCCGCCTGCCACTGGTGCCATGTCATGGCCCACGAATCCTTCGAGGACGCCGAAACGGCGGCGGTGATGAACCGCCTGTTCGTGAATATCAAGGTGGACCGCGAGGAGCGGCCCGACCTCGACCAGATCTACCAGACGGCCCAGCAAATGCTCAACGGCCGCGCCGGCGGCTGGCCGCTGACCATGTTCCTGGCGCCGGACGGCGCGCCCTTCTTCGGCGGCACCTATTTCCCCAGGACGCCGCGCTATGGCCTGCCGGGATTCGCCGACCTGTGCCAGCGGGTGGCGGAAGCCTGGCGCGACAAGCGCGCCGAAATCGGCCAGCAGAACGCCGAACTCCTGAAGGCGCTTGGCAGCAGCGCCGGCGGACAACCTCTCGACGGCGAGCTGTCGGCGGCGCCGATCCATCTCGCCGTCGAACGCGCCGCGCAGTCCTTCGATAGCGAGCATGGCGGCTTCGGCGGCGCGCCGAAATTCCCGCACCCGGCCGAGCTGGAATTGCTGCTGCGGCGGCACGCCGCGACGGGCGAGGCGCGCTGCGGCGAGATGGCGTTGTTCACCCTGCGCAAGATGGCCGAGGGCGGCCTCTACGACCAGCTCGGCGGCGGCTTCTGCCGCTACAGCGTGGACGAGCGCTGGGAGATCCCGCACTTCGAGAAGATGCTCTACGACAACGGCCCGCTGCTGCGCCTCTACGCCGATGCCTGGCGGCTGACGGGCGACACCCTGTTCCTGCGCGTCGCCGAGGAAACCGCCGGCTGGGTCGTGCGCGAAATGCAGTCGCCGGAAGGCGGCTATTACTCCTCGCTCGACGCCGACTCCGAGCACGAGGAGGGCAGGTTCTACGTCTGGTCGCCGGAAAAAGTCGGTCTGCGTACCACGGCGGAGGAATACGCGGTCGCCGCCGCCCACTACGGCCTCGACCGGCCGGCCAACTTCGAGGGCGCGCACTGGCACCTGCGGGTCGCCCGGCCGCTTCCGGAAGTCGCCGCCGCACTGGGCAGGCCGCTGCAAGAATGCGAGCGCCTGCTGGCCTCGGCGCGCACCAAGCTCCTGGCGGCGCGCGCGGAGCGCGTCCGTCCCGGCCGCGACGAGAAGATCCTCACCGCCTGGAACGCGCTGATGATCGAAGGCATGGCCCATGCCGGCCGCCTCTGCGGGCGCGAAGACTGGCTGGCCTCGGCCCGGCGCGCCTTCGACTTCATCCGCAGCACGCTCTGGCGCGACGGCAGCTTGCTCGCCACCTGCAAGGACGGCCGCGCCCATCTCAACGCCTATCTCGACGATTACGCCTATCTGCTCAAGGCTGCGCAGGAGTTGCTGCAGGCGGAATTCGATCCCGGATTGCTGGCTTTCGCCCAGGCCCTCGGCGATGCCCTGCTGACCCGCTTCGAGGATGAGGCCGGCGGGTTCTTCTTCACCAGCCACGACCACGAGGCGCTGATCCACCGCGTCAAGACCGGCCACGACAACGCCACCCCCTCGGGCAGCGGCGTGGCTGCCTTCGCCCTGCAGCGCCTGGGTCATCTGGCGGGCGAGCCGCGCTATCAGGCGGCCGCCGAGCGTTGCCTGAGGCTGTACGGCCCGGAGATGCAGCGCCAGCCCGGCGGCCATGCCAGCCTGCTGATGGCGCTGGAAGAGGTCCTCAACCCGCCCGGCATCGTGGTCTTGCGCGGCGAAAAGCAGCAACTGATTGACTGGCAAAAGAAATTGTCGGAAGCCTATCGTCCCTGGGTATTTGCGGTGGCGCTGCCGACCGGTCTTTGCAGCCTGCCGGCGACACTGGACAAACCCCTCCGCCCCGGCGTCAACGCCTGGGTCTGCTCGGGCGTTAAATGCCTCGAGCCGATAGACGATTGGTCTTGCCTGGAACGGGTTTGCAAGACCCCGGAATTGATTTAGAGTATCGGCGCTTTCAACCACGCCACGAGGAAATGAACAAATGAAACTGCTGAAATCCCTGCTGCTGGCCGCCGCCGGCCTGCTCATCGCCGGCCAGGCCTCCGCCGACGAAGCCCTGGCAAAAGCCAAGAACTGCATGAGCTGCCACGCTCTCGACAAGAAAGTCGTCGGCCCCTCCTACAAGGACGTCGCCAAGAAATACGCCGGCCAGGCCGACGCCGCCGCCAAGCTGGAAGCCAAGGTGAAGAAGGGCGGCTCGGGCGCCTGGGGCACCGTGCCGATGCCGCCGAACCCGGCCGTCTCCGACGCCGACATCAAGAAACTGGTGGCCTGGGTCCTCGCCGCCAAGTAAGCGAAGCCGGTTCGCTTGAAAGCCAGCCTCCGGGCTGGCTTTTTTATTGACATCGCCCGGCACGGCCAGCACAATCCCCGCGCATTCGCTGACAAAAAACATCGCCTATATCCAGAGGAGACGACCACCATGCGA
>JAEUNH010000257.1 GCA_016791205.1 Rhodocyclaceae bacterium
CACATGAGCAGGAAGAAGGCCATCATGGCCGTGACGAAGTCGGCATAGGCGATCTTCCAGGCGCCGCCGTGGTGTCCCCCGCCGCTCTTCTTGATGCGCTTGACGACGATGGGCTGTTGCGAGTCGTCACTCATGGATGACTACCTTCCCCCCATCCCCCTTCCCGCGGAAGGGGGTGACGGTTGTTCGCGGGCTGCGCCCGCTCCAAGTGTTGACTGCGCCGCCCTTGGGGCGGCCCGGCGGGCGGCGCGGCCGGCTCCCTGCCGTTGATGGCGTTCATTTGCCTTTCCTGGCCTTGACCTCGTCCTCCAGCTCGCGGAAGCCGGGCCGCTCGGTCGAGTAGAGCACCTTGCGGCCGAACTCGACGGCCACCTGCGGGGCGTAGCCGTTCATGCTGGCGAGCATCGTGACCTTCATGCACTGGAACATCTTGGTGGACTCGTGCAGCTTCTGCTCCAGCAGCGAGGTCAGCGGGGCGACGAAGCCGTAGGAGAGCAGGATGCCGAGGAAGGTGCCGACCAGGGCGGCGGCGATCAGCTTGCCGAGTTCCGCCGGCGGGATGCCGACCGACTCCATGGTGTGCACCACGCCCATCACCGCGGCGACGATGCCGAAGGCCGGCAGGCCGTCGGCCAGCTTGGCCAGGGCATGGATCGGCACCTCGCCCTCGTGGTGGTGGGTCTCGATCTCGTTGTCCATCAGGTTCTCGATCTCGAAGGCGTTGAGGTTGCCGCCGACCATCATGCGCATGTAGTCGGTGAGGAACTCCATGGCGTGGTGGTCCTTCTGGATGTTCGGGTACTTCGAAAAGATCGGGCTGGCCTCGGGGTTCTCGACGTCGGATTCGATCGACATCAGGCCCTCCTTGCGGACCTTGGCGAGGATCTCGTAGAGCATCGACAGCAGGTCGATGTAGAGCGCCTTGGAGAACTTCGAGCCCTTGAGCAGGCTGGGCAGGGCTTTCAGGGTGGCCTTGACGGTCTTCGGGGTGTTGGCGACGAAGAAGGCGCCGAGCGCCGAGCCGCCGATCATGAGCAGCTCGACCGGCTGGAACAGCGAAGCAATGTGGCCGCCGGCCATGATGAAGCCGCCGAACACCGCACCCAACACCACGACATAGCCGACGATCACGAACATGCTGGCATCTCTCTGTTATTCAATGACATACGATTCAATTGGGAGACGATGGCCTTGACAGGCATGGATGGTTATCGGCCCGGCCCGGGCGAACTTGAGGCGGACGGATGGCCAAAAAAAAACCGCCCGGAAAGGGAAGAACCGGGCGGCTGGAGTCTCCTTGCGGAGCAAGGAGGAGGTCAGAGGGTCAGAGCGCCGCGGCGGCCTCCGCGCTGCGCCGGGTCTTGCCGGCCCGCGCCGGCACGTGGCACAGGCCGCAGACATAGTCCGCGGTCAGGTCGTAGGCGTCGGCGACGTAGTGGCCGCCGCATTCGCGGCAGCTCGCCAGCTTGAGCATGCCGGCGTCGAAGAAGCGCACCAGGGTCCAGGCGCGGGTCAGCGACAGCACGCATTCCAGCCCGTGCAGCTCGATGTGCTCGAGGTACAGGCGATAGGCCTTGATCACCGCCTGCAGGCCGCGCAGGCCGGTGTTGTCGAGCATGAAGCGGTGGAAGGACATGAACAGCGAGGCATGCACGTTGGGCTGCCAGGTGAGGAACCAGTCGGTCGAGAAGGGCAGCATGCCCTTCGGCGGCGAGACGCCCTTGACCTCCTTGTAGAGCTTGAGCAGGCGCTCGCGCGAGACATTGGTTTCCGCCTCCAGCAGCTGCAGGCGGGCGCCGAGGCGGATCAGCTCGGCGGCGAGCTGGATTTCCTGGGCTTCGGTGACGACGCTCTTGTTGCGCATGGGGGCCGCTCCGTTCAGGCCACGGCTTCCACCGGCCGGGCCGAGGCCAGGATCGCGGCGTGGGTCTGGCTGGTGCCGCGGTCGCGCTCGTGGCCGGAGAGCAGGCCCAGCAGCAGCTTGTCGTCGAAGCGGAAGCGGCACAGCACCATGTTCGAGCCGGCCATCTTCAGCACCTGGCCCGGGGTGAGGCGGTCGATCACCTCGGCGATGTCGGTGCCGATGCCCAGGCGGTACTGCGCCGTTTCGCGGTCGGCGCGGATCAGCTGCTGGGCCAGCATCAGGTAGGACAGGTTGAGTTCCTTGATCTCGTTGTAGATGTCGGCGCTGTTCATGGTTCGCTCCTCTGCAAGGTGTGAGCGCATTGTGAACAGGCCGGCCGGATTCCTGAATCGGCGGCTTTCGGTATTTTGCGTAGCAGAAACGCCGGACATCCTTGTAGGAATTCCGCCTACAAGGCCGGGTCAATGCCTCCTCGACTTTCTTTACGGCAGGCGGCCGGGAAACTTTAGGCCTTTCGGCAAAAATATTTCCCCCATTGGATTCAGGAGCTTGTCAGTGCAAGTGGGCCTGGCGGCCAATCTGCTCGCGGGCCAGCCTCTCGGTCAGGACCTCGCTATCGACCGGCCGGCTGAAATGAAAGCCCTGGAAGCGGTCGCACTGTTCCTTCTGCAGCAACTGCATCTGCATCTCGGTTTCGACCCCCTCGGCGATGGTCGTCAGGCGCAGGCTCTTGGCCAGGGCCATGATGGCGTGCACGATGGCGGTGTCCTCTTCGTTCACCCCCAGGGTGCGGACGAAGGACTTGTCGATCTTGAGGATGTCGATGGGAAAGCGCTTGAGGTAGGACAGCGAGGAATAGCCGGTGCCGAAGTCGTCGATGGAGAGCTTGACGCCCATGTGCTTCAAGGCCCGCAGCATGCCGACCGCGGTCTCGGCGTCGTGCATCACCACCGACTCGGTGATCTCCAGCGTCAGGGCCTGCGGCCGCAGGCCGGAATCGGCCAGGGCCCGGTTCACCACGTCGAGCAGGCGCGGCTGGCCGAACTGCACCGCCGAGACGTTCACCGAGACGCTCAGGTCGGCATAGCCCTGGTCGTGCCAGGCCTTGGCCTGGTGGCAGGCCTTGCGCAGCACCCACTCGCCGATGTCCACGATCAGGCCGGACTCGTCGGCGATGGGGATGAAGCGGTCGGGCGGGATCAGGCCGCGCTCGGGATGGCGCCAGCGCACCAGCGCCTCGACCCCGGTGGTGTGCAGCCCGGCGGCGTCGATGCAGGGCTGGAACTGCAGGAACAGCTGGTCGCGCTCGACGGCATGGCGCAGCTCGCTTTCCATGGCGATGCGCTCGGCCGAACTGGCGTTCATCTCCTTGACGTAGAGACGGTGGCCGTTGCCGCCGGCGCGCTTGGCGTTGGCCATCGCCGTCTCGGCGTTCATCAGCAGGTCGTACACCTGGCGGCCGTCCTCGGGCACCATCGCCACGCCGATCGAGCAGGTCAGGTACAGCTCGATGCCGTCGTGCAGGAAAGGCGCCTCGAAAGCCTGTTTCAGCCACTCGGCGAAATTGTTCACCGCCCTCCGCTCGGTCAGGCCCGGATAGTAGATGCCGAACTCGTCGCCGCCGAAGCGCGCCAGGATGGCGCCGGACTCGACGGCGCACTCCTTCAGGCGCGCCGCCACCTGGCGCAGGATGCCGTTGCCGGCCTCGTAGCCGAAGGAGCTGTTGATGCGCAGGAAGCGGTCGAGGTCGATGTAGAGCAGGCTGCCGCAGGCGGTCTTGCCGAGCTGCTCGCATTCGGCGATCAGCTCGCTGACGCGGGAGCAGAAGTAATTGTGGTTGGGCAGGCTCGACAGCTTGTCGAAGTAGGCCAGCTCGATGATGCGGTTGTCGGCCTGGCGCACCGCCCGGCGCGCCTCGGCGCCCTTCAGCTCGCGCTCGATCACCGGCAGCAGGCGCTCGTAGTTGCCCTTCTGGATGTAGTCGTTCACCCCGTCGCGCATCGCCGAGTAGGCGGTCTGGTCGCTGATGTGGCCGGAGTAGATGATGAAGGGGATGTCCTTGCCGCTCTGCTTGAGGATCTGCAGCGCCGTCAGGGCGTCGAAGCCCGGCATGGAGTGGTCGCAGATGATCAGGTCCCAGTCGCGCCTCTGCATCGCCTCGCGCATGTCGACGGCGTTGTCCACGCGGATGTAATCCACCTTGGCGCCGCGGGTCGCCAGCTCGGAAAACAACAGGAAGGCGTCGTCCTCGGAGTCGTCGACCACCAGCATGTTGATGGGCTGCTCCCGCAACAGGGTGCTCATGTTCGCGCGTTCCATCACCTTTTTTATCCGTTCGAAAGCCATAGTCCGGGGTTGACCGGTCTACGGCCGTCGAAGTGGAAACTTGAGGGTCCGGACGTGAAAAAATTAACGCTTTTTCGTCAAGGGGATGGCGCGTCCTGCGGGCTGGCGATGCGGTTGCGGCCGAGCTGCTTGGCCAGATAGACGCCTTCGTCGGCGGCCTTGACGAGGGCATCGGCGCCGGCCATGGTCTCGCGCTTCTCGGCCACCCCGACGCTGAGGCTGCCCTTCAGCCGCAGGTCGCCGGCCGCCACCACGCAGCGCTCCACGGCAACGCGGATGCGCTCGGCGCAGGCCAGCGCCGCCGCCAGGGCGGTGTCGGGACAGATCACCAGGAACTCGTCGCCGCCGGTGCGGCACAGCACGTCCTGGGCGCGCAGGGCATTGCGCACCGCCGCCGAAATCTGCTTGAGATAGGCGTCGCCGACGTCGTGGCCATGGGCGTCGTTGATGTGCTTGAACTCGTCGAGGTCGATCACCATGCAGGCCAGCGGACGGCGGCCGCGCTGGCCGCCCTGCCATTCCTGCAGCAGGCGGTCCATGGCGTAGCGGCGATTCGGCAGGCCGGTGAGAAAGTCGGTCAGCGCCGCCTCCTGCAAGCGGCGGTTCGACACCGACAGGTCGGCGGCGAAGCGCTGCAGCTCCTCGCGGTCGCGCTCCATGTCCTGGTGCAGGCGCACCATCCGCTCGCCGGCCTTCAGGCGCGCCACCAGCAGGCGCTGGTGGAAGGGCTTGGGCAGGTAGTCGTCGGCGCCGCTCTTGAGGCCCTCGATCTCGCCGTGTTCCTCGTCGATCTTGGTCAGCATCAGGATGTAGAGATTGCGGCCGAGCCGGGTCTCGCGCAGGGCGCGGATCATCTCGATGCCGTCGAGGTGCGGCATCACCCGGTCGGCCACCAGGATGTGCGGCTCGCATTCCAGCGCCAGCCGCAGCCCTTCCTGGCCGTCGGCCGCCTCGAAGACGTCGTAGCCGGCATCCTCCAGCATGGCCCGCACCGCCAGCCGGACGGCGCGTTCGTCATCGACCACCAGCACCCGCAGGCGGGCCGGCAGCTCGGTGTTCGCCGCCTCGGCGACCGGCGCCGCTTCGGGCAGCGACTGCGCCAGCACGCCGAAGCCGGGCATCGCCGGCGCGGCCACGCTGAGCAGCGAGGCCCACTCCTTCCAGTCGCGCACCACGCCGTCGCACAGTTCCAGCAAGGCCTCGCTCTCCAGCGACAGCCGCGCGCCGAATTCGAGCAGCCGCGGCATCAGCGCGGCGCGAGCCTCGTCCGCCGCCACGCAGATGGCGGCGATGTGGCGCGCCAGCGCCAGGGAATGCAGCAGCCGGGCCTGGCGGTCGCCCTCGCCGATCGGCAGTTTCTCGCACGTCTCGTGGCCTTCGACGGTTTCGCAGAAAATCTTCGGCAGCCCCCAGTCGGCCAGCATGGCGGCAGTCAGCCCGCGGTGGTTCACCGCGAACTTCTCCGTTTCCAGGGCCGCCAGGTCCGCCGCCGGGTTCTTGCTGAGGGTGCGCAGCAGGCCGGCATAGTCTTCGGCGTAGAGCGTCGCCAGCGCCAGCTCGCCGACCCGCGCCAGCAGGCCGACGGAGAAGGCCTCTTCGGGCTGGGCCGCCCGGTTGCGCAGGGTCAGGGCCTGGAAGGCGATGCCGCAGGCCAGCGAGCCGCCCCAGAACTTCTCGTAGTCGAAACCCTTGCAGGCGCCGGACTTGTATTGCGAGAGGAGCGAGAAGCCGAGGGAGAGG
>JAEUNH010000051.1 GCA_016791205.1 Rhodocyclaceae bacterium
CTTCTGCTGCTCGCCGCGCTCCTCGCTGCGCCGGCGCAGGCCGCGCTGGACGCCAAGGCCGTCGCGCAGCTCGCCGCCGAGGACTCCGACGAGAGGATCGCCGCCATCTGGACCCTGGCCCAGGGCGATCAGCCCGCCGAGGCCATTAAGCTCCTGCAGGCGCTCGCCGACGGCAGCCTGAAGGATGCCAGGGGCGAGGACATCACCATCAACAACCGCATCCGCGGCGAGCTGGCCGCCGCGCTCGCCAGCCTGCGGCTGTTCGACGCCGATCGCGGCGTGCGCCTGGCGGCCGTCAAGGAGCTCCAGTCCGGCGCCGATGCGCGCCTCGTGGCGCTGTTGGAAAAGGCCCTCGCGCAGGAAACCGACGAGGGCATCAAAAAGCTGCTGGCGCTGTCGCATGCGCAGGCCAGCCTGCAATCCGACGATGCGAAAAAACGCCTCGCCGCGGTGCAGGCGCTGGCATCGAGCGACAGTCCGAACACCAAATCCCTGCTGCTCGGCGTGCTGGCGAAGAACGGCGACGCCTGGGCCGAGCCCGACGCGGAGGTGCGGCGCGCCGCCACCGCCGCCTTGCGCGGCGTCGAATCCCGCCTCGGCACCGCCGAGAACGTCGGCCGCGTCTTCTCCGGCCTCTCGCTCGGCAGTATCCTGCTGCTGGCGGCGCTGGGCCTCGCCATCACCTACGGCGTGATGGGCGTCATCAACATGGCGCACGGCGAGTTCCTCATGATCGGCGCCTATGCCACCTTCGCCGTGCAGAGCTTGTTCCGCAGCTACGCGCCGGGCCTGCTCGACGCCTACGTGCTGGCGGCGATCCCGGTTGCCTTCCTCGCCACCGCGCTGGTCGGCATGGCGCTCGAACGCCTGGTCATCCGCCACCTCTACGGCCGGCCGCTGGAGACGCTGCTCGCCACCTGGGGCATCAGCCTGATGCTGATCCAGGCCGCGCGCACGCTCTTCGGCGCGCAGAACGTCGAGGTGGCCAACCCGTCCTGGATGTCCGGTGGCGTCGAGCTGTTCGGTGCCATGCTGCCGTGGAACCGCATCGCCATCGTCGCCTTCTCGGTCGGCGTGCTGGCGCTGATGTGGGCCATCCTCAATCTCACGCGGCTCGGCCTCTTCGTGCGCGCCGTGACGCAGAACCGGCCGATGGCCGGCTGCGTCGGCGTGCCGACCGGGCGAGTCGACACGCTGGCCTTCGGCATCGGCGCCGGCATCGCCGGGCTGGGCGGCGTGGCGCTGTCGCAGATCGGCAACGTCGGCCCCGACATGGGGCAGGGCTACATCGTCGACTCCTTCATGGTGGTGGTGCTGGGCGGCGTCGGCCAGCTCGCCGGCGCGGTGTGGGCCGCCCTCGGCCTCGGCGTCTTCACCAAGTTCCTCGAGGGCTGGACCGGCGCGGTGATCGCCAAGATCGTCGTGCTGGTGTTCATCATCGTCTTCATACAGAAGCGGCCGCAGGGGCTGTTCGCCCTCAAGGGCCGGGTTTTGGACTAGTGAGAATCGAGCAAATGCCTGGCAGGTATTCGTCGTCCCCGCGAAAGCGGGGACCCATCCGCGAAAGGATAGGCGCCTTGGATTCCCGCTTTCGCGGGAATGACGTTGCTACGGCTGATGTTGGCAGTCTCTTCTTCGAAGCTCGATAAATGCATACTCCGTTCATCGTTCGCCTGTATCGTGCGCTCGGCCCCAAGGGCGCGACGGCGCTCGCCGTATTCGCCGCGCTGACTTTGGTGCTGGTGCCGCTGCTGCACCTCGCCGTGCCGAAGGACAGCTTCTTCCATGTCTCCGACTATTTCATCACCCTCGGCGGCAAGATCATGTGCTACGCCATCGTCGCGGTGGCGATGGATCTCATCTGGGGCTACGCCGGCATCCTCTCGCTTGGTCACGGCCTGTTCTTTGCACTGGGCGGCTACGCCTTCGGCATGTACCTGATGCGCCAGATCGGCCGCGACGGCTCCTACCAAAGCGACCTGCCGGACTTCATGGTGTTCCTCGACTGGAAGGAATTGCCCTGGTATTGGGCCGGCTCGGATTCCTTCCTCTGGGCCGCGGTCCTGGTGCTGGTGGTGCCGGCGCTGCTCGCCTTCCTCTTCGGCTACTTCGCCTTCCGTTCGCGCATCAAGGGGGTGTATTTCTCCATCATCACCCAGGCGATGACCTTCGCCGCCATGCTGTTCTTCTTCCGCAACGAGACCGGCTTCGGCGGCAACAACGGTTTCACCGACTTCAAGCGCATCCTCGGCCATTCGATCACCTCGCCCGAGATGCGCGTGACGCTGTTCGCCCTCTCGGCGCTGATGCTGATGGCGACGCTGGCGCTCGGGCGCTACCTGGTGACTTCGCGCTTCGGCCGCGTGCTGGCGGCGGTGCGCGACGCCGAGAGTCGCGTGATGTTCATCGGCTACAACCCGCTCTGGTACAAGCTGGCGATCTGGACGCTCTCCGCGATGCTTTGCGCGGTGGCCGGCGCGCTCTACGTGCCGCAGGTCGGCATCATCAACCCGGGCGAGATGAGCCCCGCCAACTCCATCGAGATCGCCATCTGGGTGGCGGTGGGCGGGCGCGCGACGCTGATCGGCGCGGTGATCGGCGCCGTCATCGTGAACCTGGCGAAGAGCTTCTTCACCGTGGCCTTTCCCGAGTACTGGCTGTTCTTCCTCGGCTTCCTCTTCATCGCAGTCACGCTGTGGCTGCCCGACGGCGTGGTCGGCCTGTGGCGCCGCCTGCGCGCGCGGGGAGGCAAGTCATGAGGTGGCGAGACTTTTTCATTCCGCCGACCTTCGGCATCGCGCCGCCCGGCCTGGTGCTGCCGCCGCCCGAGCTGAAGGCGAAGCTGGAGGAAAAGGAGAAAAGCCGCGAGGGCATCTCCACCGGCATGGCCCACCTGGTGAAGCCGGGCGAAGTCGACCTCTCGCACGGCGTCATTCTTTACCTGGAAGACATCAGCGTCAGCTTCGACGGCTTCAAGGCGCTCAACAGCCTGTCGCTGGCCATCGACGCCGGCGAGCTGCGCTGCATCATCGGGCCCAACGGCGCCGGCAAGACGACCATGATGGACGTCATCACCGGCAAGACGCGGCCTGACTCCGGCACCGCCTTCTTCGGCCAGACCATGAATGTCACCCGGATGTCCGAGGCCGAGATCGCCCACGCCGGGATCGGCCGCAAGTTCCAGAAACCGACCATCTTCGAGAACCACACGGTGTTCGAGAACCTCGAGCTCGCCATGAAGACCGACAAGCGCGTGCGCCGGGCCCTGCTCGCCGAG
>JAEUNH010000090.1 GCA_016791205.1 Rhodocyclaceae bacterium
TGCGCCGGCTGTTCGCGCTGGAACTGCGCGAACAGGTGAAATTCGTCGAGAAGTCCCTGCCGCGCGAGCTGGGCCTGCTGTTCATGGCCTGGGGCACGGAAGCCGAGCTGAAAGGCCAGATTGTCGCGGCAACGCTGGAGCGCACCTGCATGCTGGAACCCCTGCCGGCCGATGCCGCCGCCTTCGCAAAACGCAAGGACGAGGCGCGTGCGCGGATCAGCCTGGTCGGGCAGGAGATCGCGCGCCTGATCGGTGCGATACTCATGGAGCACGCCGCGCTGCAAAAGAAGCTGGCGCAGTTGAAGGCGCTACCGGCCGTGGCGGAAGACATCAAGACCCAGTGCGCCGAACTGCTGCCGAAGGGCTTTGTCGAAGCGATGCCGTTCGAGCGCCTGGCCCATTTCCCGCGCTACCTGAAGGCGGCGTCGCTGCGCATCGACAAGCTGCGCGCCGACCCGACGCGCGACGCCCGGCTGGCGCAGGAGTTCGCGGCATTGTATAAACCCTGGGAACGCGAGCGGCTGGCGCGGCGCAAGAGCGGCGCGCCCGACCCCTGGCTGGAGGATTTCCGCTGGATGATGGAGGAACTGCGCGTGGCGCTGTTCGCGCAGGAACTGAAGACGCCGATGCCGGTGTCGGTGAAGAGATTGCAGAAGGCCTGGGAAAGCCGGCCGCGGCACTAGCGCCCGTCATTCCCGCGAAAGCGGGAATCCACGATCTCGCGAAATGCCTGGATTCCCGCTTTCGCGGGAATGACGAAGGAACTGAATGACGGAAGTGCTGAAAGCCTATTTGCGCGCCCTGAAGAGTTTGCTCACGCCGGGCATCCTCTGGCACCTGCTGTGGCCGACCGTACTGGCGGTGGCGTTCTGGATCGCGGTCGCCTGGATGAGTTGGGACTCGGTCGGCGCCGGCGTCGAGCGGCTGTTCCTCGAAGTGAGCTGGCTCAACTGGATCCTGCAGCGCTGGGAGGCCTCGGCGCTGGCCGGCGCGATTTTCGTCAAGGTGGTGCTGGGCCTGCTGCTGATTCCGCTCATCTACGGCACAGCGATGTTCATCGTCGCGGTGTTCGCCCTGCCGCTGATGCTGGAGCGCGTGGCGGCCAAGGACTACCCGGAACTGGAGCGGTACAACGGCGGCACGCTGGCCGGCAGCATCGGCAACGCCCTGGTGGCGGTGCTCGTCTTCCTCTTCGGCTGGATCGTCACGCTGCCGCTGTGGCTGATCCCGGGCATGGGCATCGTCCTGCCGGTGCTGCTCGCCGGCTACCTCAACTACCGCGGCTACAGTTACGACGCGCTGTCGGCGCATGCCGGCGCCGACGAGCTCGACGGCGTGCTGGCGCGCGAGCGCGGCGGGCTCTACCTCGCCGGCGTCGTCGCCGGCCTGCTGGCCTTCGTGCCGGTGCTCAACCTGATCGCGCCGGCCTATGCCGGGCTGGCCTTCATCCACTACGGCCTGGAGGCGCTGCGCCGGGCAAGAAAGGCGGTGTGACCGTGGCAATTGGCGCCATCATCATCGGCGACGAAATCCTCTCCGGCAAGCGGCAGGACAAGCACTTCGACAAGGTCGTCGAGTTGCTCAAGGCGCGCGGCATGGCGCTCGACTGGGCGCACTACCTCGGCGACGACCGGGCGCGCCTGACGGAAACATTGCGGCGCAGTCTGGCGGGCGGCGATGTCGTCTTCAGCTTCGGCGGCATTGGCGTCACGCCCGACGACCACACGCGCCAGGCTGCCGCCGCCGCCCTGGGCGTCGGCATCGCCCTGCATCCCGACGCCGAGCGCGAAATCCGCGGCCGTTTCGGCGAAGAGACCACGCCGCAGCGCCTGATGCTGGGCGAATTTCCCGTCGGCAGCGGGATCATCCCCAATCCCTACAACCGCATTCCCGGTTTTTCGATCCGCAGCCACTACTTCTTTCCGGGCTTTCCGGTGATGGCCTGGCCGATGCTGGAGTGGGTGCTGGACACGCGGCTCGCCCACCTTCACCATGCCGTGCCGCGCGAGGAACAGGCCATCATCGTCTATGAGGCGCCGGAGTCGGCGCTGCTCGACCTGATGGACCGCATCGTGCGGGACTACCCGAAGGCGGCCCTGTTCAGCCTGCCTTCCTTCGGTGGCGAGGGCGTGCGCCGGCATATCGAGTTGGGCGTACGCGGGGAACCCGAATCGGTACGGCAGGCGATGGTGGAGATTCGTGCCGAAGTGTCGCGACTCGGTTTCGAGTCGGAGGAAAAAGGATAAAAAAACCCCGGCCGAAGCCGGGGTTCGAAACGCCTCGCTTTGCGCGGGGCGGGAGGAGGAGGTTGCAAACTGCTTAGGCGGCCTTCTTGACCTTGGTCGTGGCGGCGGCGCCGACGGCCTTGACGGTGGCGTTGGTCGCGGCGGCCACGTTGGCCTCGGCGATCTCGGCGACCTGCTTGGCAGCCTTGCTCATGGTGTCGTAGGCCGAGTTGGCGGCGGCGATGGCGGACTTGACCGCGGCGACCGCGACGTCGGAGCCGGCCGGGGCCGACTTGGCGGCCTTGTCCAGCGAGGAGGCGACGTTCTTGTTCACTTCGGCGAACTGCGCCTCGACCAGCTTGGAGAACTCTTCCTGGGTCTGGGCCGAGATCTCATACACGCTGCGCGAGTAGGCGACGGCCTTCTCGACGGACGGCTGGGCCAGGGTGGCCTGCAGGGAAATGACTTCCTGCAGATCCTTGGCGCCGAGCAGGGTCTTGGCGTTGTTCACGCTGTCTTCGAGGACGGCGCGGGCGGTGTTCAGGTTCAGGGCGGCGAAGCGCTCGGCGCTGGCGAAGGCGGTGTTGGCCAGGGTCAGCATGGCTTCGACATTGGCTTTGTTGGCGGTGGCGAGTTGCTCAGGGGTAGTAAACATGTTTCCTCTCCTTCAATAGTGAAATGGCAAAACGATCAAAATAAATAATTGGTGCGTTGCAGCATGATTCAATTATAGGGTCAGCCGGGATTAAGTCAAGAACTTTTTTGTGCATAGCACAATAAAATTCTGTAAAATATAAAATTCAAATAAAACATGGAATTGAATGTTAGTAAGCACTTAACTCAGTGCCATTTCTGGAGTTCAATGCGGCGTTGCAACCTTTGTTTCTGCAATTAAATGACTGAAAAATTCGAATCGAGGCCGTGGCTGCTGTTCCTGGCTCCGGGGCTTTTCGTGCTGCTCTGGAGCACCGGCTTCATTGGCGCCAAGCTGGGCTTGCCCTTTGCCGAGCCGCTGACTTTCTTGCTGGTCCGCTTTGCCTGCGTGATCGGATTGCTGGGCACGCTGGCCTGGGCCCTGCGGAGGCCCTGGCCGCACCGCCCGATGCAATGGTTCCACATCGCCGTTGCGGGCGTGTTACTGCACGGCGGCTATCTTTCCGGCGTGTTCCTGGCCATCCACCGCGGCATGCCTGCCGGGGTGGTGGCGCTGATCGTCGGCATCCAGCCGCTGCTGACCGCTTTCCTGAGCAACTCCATGGTGGGCGAGCGGGTGAGCGGCCGGCAATGGACGGGTTTGGTGCTGGGCTTCGGCGGCGTGACGCTGGTGGTATGGGAGAAACTGGGCCTGGCCGGCATCGGCCCGGCCGGGCTGGCCCTCTCGGCCATGGCGCTGGGCAGCATCACCCTGGGCACCCTCTACCAGAAGCGCTTCTGCGCCGAGTTGGACCTGTGGAGCGGCTCGGTGATCCAGTTCGTCGCCGCAGCACTGGCGCTGCTGCCCTTTGCCTTGGCCTTCGAGACGATGCGCGTCGTCTGGAGCGGGCAGTTCGTGTTCGCCCTGGGCTGGCTGATCGTGGTGCTGTCGCTGGGAGCGATCTCCCTGCTGCACCTGATCATCCGGCATGGCGCGGCCACCCGCGTTTCGGCTTTGTTCTATTTGACCCCGCCGACCACGGCGCTGCTGGCCTGGCTGGTGTTCGGCGAGAGAATGGGATTGCCGGGGATCGGCGGCATGGCGATCGCCGCGGCAGGCGTGGCGATCGCCGTTCGGAAGTAACGGACTATCGGTTCTTGAAGTCCGGCTTGCGCTTGTCGACGAAGGCGGCCATGCCTTCCTGCTTGTCGGCGAGCGAGAAGGCGGCGTGGAAGGTGCGCCGTTCGAACAGCAGGCCTTCGGCCAGCCCGCTTTCGTAGGCGCGGTTAACGCATTCCTTGACCATCATGATCACCGGCAGAGAGAAGCCGGCGATGGTCTCGGCGGCGGCGAGCGCTTCCTCCAGCAGCTTGTCGGCGGGCACCACGCGCGAGACCAGCCCGGCGCGCTCGGCTTCGGCGGCGTCCATCATGCGCGCGGTCAGGCAGAGGTCCATGGCCTTGGCCTTGCCGACGGCGCGCGGCATCCGTTGCGTGCCGCCGGCGCCGGGCAGGATGCCGAGCTTGATCTCGGGCTGGCCGAACCTGGCCGTGTCGGCGGCGATGATGATGTCGCAGGACATGGCCAGTTCGCAGCCGCCGCCCAGGGCGAAGCCGGCCACCGCGGCGATCACCGGTTTGCGGCAGGTCTTGACGCGTTCCCAGTTGCGGGTGATGAAGTCGCTCTTGTAGACGTCCATGTAATCCATGGTGCTCATGGCGACGATGTCGGCGCCGGCGGCGAAGGCCTTCTCCGAGCCGGTGATGACCATGGCGCCGATGGCTTCGTCGGCCTCGAACCGGCCCAGCGCGTCGCCCAGTTCGTCGACCAGCGCGTCGTTGAGGGCGTTGAGGGCCTTGGGGCGGTTGAGGGTGATGAGCCCGACCTTGCCGCGGGTCTCGACGATGATGTTCTCGTAGGCCATGTCCGTCCTAGCGGGGATTCGCGATGTTGGGGGCGATCTGCAGCTTCACTGCCGGGCCGGCCGCCGCCTGCTCCGCGTCCTTGCCCTTGGTTTTCGGCTGGATCACGGCGCGCACGCGGTTGTCGCGGCCGGGCACCACCGTGCCGGCCGGGCCGCTGGTGACCGAGTAGTTTTCCTTCAGGCCGTCGACCACGATGTACTGGCCGCGCACTTCGTCGAGGCCGCTCTTGACCCAGGCGCGGTTGAAAAACCGGGTGATCTCCGTCTTGGCGTCGTGCTCGATGCGCTCGGCCTCGCCCTCGGTGAACTCGTCCTTGCCGTCGCGCTTGATGCGGAAGCGTGCCAGGTTGCCGGGGTTGGCAGTGGCCACCCCGCTCTGAAAACCCTCCGCATCCTGCTTGACGACGATTTTGTCGCCGCGGATCAGCAGGGTGCCCTGGCTCAGGCTGACGTTGCCGTCGAAGATGTGCACCTTGTTGATGTCGTCGACCGTGATCCGGTCGGCCTCGAGGTTCACCGGTTTCTCGCGGTCGGCCTTTTCGGCGCGGCAGAGCGGGATGGCGGCGGCGAGCAGCGCTGCGCAGAGCAGCAGGCGGGTCAGGGTTCGGGCGGGCTTCATGGCGGTCAGCGGCGTTTCTTCTCGATGGTGCTGTTGACCTGGCTCAACAGCTGGTAGATCTGGGTCTTGCCGTCGGCCTCCAGGCCGACCCCGCGGATCACCGATGCCCCCTGGACCATGGTCACGGGGGCGCTGGTGCGGACGATTTCGTCGTCGGGAAACACCGTCAGGCGGCTGCTGGTGAACACGATTTCCGGGTCGGTCCGGGTCGCCTCGCGGACGGCGCGCACATCGTCGACCAGCTCGACCTCCCGCGCATCCGGCGCCACCAGCCCCTGGCGGGCATCGAGCCGGGTCGGCCGCGGCCCCTTGAGAAAGGTCATGCGCGGCTCGTACACCACGGTGGTCTCGTCGTCCGGGTAATGTACCATTTTTTCCGCGACGAGCGTGTTGTGCAGCTCGCCCGTCGGCGCGAAGCGCCGCAGCTTGAAATTCTCGACGAAGAAATCCGGGTCGTGCCGCAACAGGCTGTCGCTGCCGGTCGACTTGAGTTCGGTCGCGCTCTGCAGCCAGAAGGTCAGCCCCACCAGCAGCGTCAGGATGGCGATCGGGAACAGGCCCTGTCCGAAGCGCTGCATCAGATGACCTTGGCGCGGAACAGGTCGTGGGTGTTGAGCGCGCCGATCAGCGCGCCCTTGTCGACCACCAGGATCTGGCTGATCTTGTATTCCTCCATCATCTGCGCGGTTTCGGCCGCCAGGCGCTCCGGGCCGATGACACGCGGGTTGCGCGTCATCACCTCGGCGACCGGCGTGCCCTTGAGGTCGACGTTCCTTTGCAGGGCCCGGCGCAGGTCGCCGTCGGTGAAGATGCCGGCCACGCCGCGGGCGGGCGTGACCACGGCGGTCATGCCCATGCCGCCGCGGGTGATGGCCAGCACGGCCTCGGCGATGGAGGCCTGTTCGCCGACGCAGGGCACGGCCTCGATGCCGCGCATGATGTCGCGCACATGGGTCAGCAGGCGCCGGCCCAGGGTGCCGCCCGGGTGCGAGCGGGCGAAGTCCTCGGCGCCGAAGCCGCGCGCATCCAGCAGGGCCACCGCGAGGGCGTCGCCCAGGGCCAGCGCCGCGGTGGTGCTGGCGGTCGGGGCCAGGTTGAGCGGACAGGCCTCCTCGACGACGCCGGCGTCGAGGTGGGCGTCGGCCTCGCGGGCCAGCGAGGAGGCCGGGTTGCCGGTGATGGCGATCAGGCGGCCGCCCTCCCGTTTGATGAACGGCACCACGGTCAGCAGCTCGTCGCTCTCGCCCGAGTTGGAGAGGGCGATCAGCACGTCCTCGCGGGTGATCATGCCCAGGTCGCCGTGGGCGGCCTCGGCGGCGTGCACGAAATAGGCCGGGGTGCCGGTGCTGGCCAGGGTGGCGGCGATCTTGCGGCCGATGTGCCCCGACTTGCCCACGCCCATGACGATCACCCGGCCGTGGCAGGCCAGGATCAGGGCCACCGCCCGGGCGAAATGGGCATCGAGCCGGGCGACCAGGTCGGAGACCGCGCCGGCTTCGATGCGCAACACCCTGGCGGCCATTTCGAGCGCCCTTTCGCCGGTAGCTGCGGCATCGCGGATTTGGTTCATGGAGGCGAAATGATTAGACTGTGGCGAAAGTATATCAAAGCGCCCCGCACCCTTTCTTATGACCACGCTTCAGCTGGTGCTCGTCCTGCTCGCCTCGGCCGTGCTCGTGGTGGCGCTGTTCCGTTCGCTCAACCTGCCGCCGGTGCTGGGCTACCTGCTGGTGGGCGCGGCAATCGGTCCGCACGCCCTCGACCTGGTGCCCGATTCGGCGGCGGCCCGCCACCTGGCCGAGTTCGGCGTGGTGTTCCTGATGTTCTCCATCGGCCTGGAGTTCTCGCTGCCGCGCCTCTACAGCATGAAGCGCACGGTGTTCGGCCTGGGCCTGGCCCAGGTCGGCCTGACCCTCCTCATCAACATCCCGGTCGCCGTGCTGGCGGGACTGACTTTTTCCGCCGGCATCGCCCTGGGCGGCATCCTCGCCATGTCCTCCACTGCGCTGGTAGTCAAGATGCTGGCCGAGCGCATGCAGCTTGAATCGAAGCACGGCCGCGAGATCATCGGCGTGCTGCTGTTCCAGGATCTGGCCGTGGTGCCGCTGCTGATCCTCGTGCCGGCCCTGTCGCAGTCGCCCGAGGCGATGGCCGGGACACTGGCCGTGGCGGCGCTGAAGGCCGCCGTGGTGCTGTCGCTGATCCTGGTCTTCGGCCAGCGCCTGATGCGCGGCTGGTTCCACATCGTCGCCAGGCGCCGCTCGGCCGAGCTGTTCATGCTCAATGTCCTGCTGATCACGCTCGGACTGGCCTACCTGACCGAGCTGGCCGGACTGTCGCTGGCGCTGGGCGCCTTCCTCGCCGGCATGCTGATCTCCGAGACCGAGTATCGCTACCAGGTGGAAGAGGACATCAAGCCCTTCCGCGACGTGCTGCTGGGGCTGTTCTTCATCACCGTCGGGATGTTTCTCGACGTCCGGGCGATCGCCGGCCAGTGGCCCTGGGTGGCCGGCCTGCTGGGGCTGCTGCTGGCCGGCAAATTCGTGCTCGTCGCCGGCCTCTCGAGGGCCTTCGGCGCCACGCCTGGAACCGCCATGCGCAGCGGCCTGTGGCTGTGCGCCGGCGGCGAGTTCGGCTTCGTGCTGATCTCCCACATCAAGGATCTGCCCCTGCTGCCGGGTGCCGCCCTGCAGGTGGTGACGGCGGCGCTGGTGCTCTCGATGCTCTGCGCCCCGCTGATCGTGATGCACAGCGAAAAGCTGGTGATGCGCTTCTGCGCCTCGGAATGGATGCTGCGCGCCATGGAGCTGACCCAGATCGCCGCCCGCTCGATGGCCACCGACAAGCACGCCATCATCTGCGGCTACGGCCGCAGCGGCCAGTATCTGGCCCGCTTCATGGAGCAGGAGGGCATCTCCTACGTGGCCCTCGACCTCGATCCGGAGCGGGTGCGCGAGGCCGCCGCCGCCGGCGACACGGTGGTGTATGGCGACGCCGGCCGGCGCGAGGCGCTGGTGGCGGCCGGGTTGATGCGCGCCAGCGTGCTGATCGTCTCCTATGCCGATCCGGATTCGGCCCTGCGGGTGCTGGCCATGGTGCGCGAGCTGCGGCCCGAACTGCCGGTGGTGGTGCGCGCCGCCGACGAGAGCGACTTCGACCGCCTGTCGCTGGCCGGCGCCGCCGAGGTGGTGCCGGAGACGCTGGAATCCTCCATCATGCTCGCCTCCCACGCCCTGGTGCTGCTCGGCGTGCCGATCAACCGCGTGGTGCGGCGCTTCCGCGAGGTGCGCGAGCAGCGCTACGACCTGCTGCGCGGCTTCTTCCACGGCGCCACCGACGCCGCCGACGACCTCGACGAGGCGCGACAGCCGCGCCTGCACTCGGTGGTGCTCAACCCCGGCGCCTGGGGCATCGGCCGGACCATCGGCGAGCTCGGACTGGAGCGCTTCCAGATCACGGTGTCGTTGATTCGCCGGCGCGGCATCCGCGCCGTCAGCCCGGCCCCCGAAGCGCGCCTGGAGGCGGGCGACGTGGTGGTGCTGCTGGGCCTGCCGGACGGGCTGGCGGCGGGGGAGAACCGGCTGCTGAAGGGGTGATGGGCCGGATTTGCCATGATTTGCCAGCTTGGTTACTATACAAATCATGTGAAGTATAGTAACTAGGGGCCGTCATGCGATTTGCCAATCTGCCGCTGTCGGCACAGACAGCCTATGCCGAGCTGTTCAGCCAGGCGCAGGGATTCGAAATGACCAATGCCCTGGCCGGTCTAACGGGGGCATTTCACAGGCGCGAGCTGAAGGGCCGCGACTACTGGTATTTCGGTTATCGGGATATCGACCGGAAATTGCGCATGGTCTATGTCGGTCCCGACAGCGAGAGGGTCCGGGCCCTGGTGGGCAAGTTCGAGCAGGTCCTCAAGGACAAGCCGCTGGTGCCGCCGGCACGAATGGCCTTTGCCGCAGGATGCGCACCGGCGGCGCCCAAGCATTTCCGCATCATCAAGCGTCTCGCCGACTATGGTTTCTTTCGCGCCGGCGGCATTCTTGTCGGCACGCATGCATTTCTTGCCATGGGCAATATGCTCGGCGTCCGCTGGCAGGAAGGTTCGGCAACCCTCGATGTGGATCTCGCCCATGCCGGCCGCAATATTTCCGTTGCCTTGCCTGCCAACCTCAGAATCGATGTCCATGGCGCGCTTGAGTCGCTGGAGATGGGCCTCTTGCCCATCATGCAATTCGACGGCAGGGCGGGAGCGCAGTACCGCAATCCCCGGGATCAGGAACTGCGGCTGGACTTCGTCACAAGCAAGGCGCGCGGCCATCGTTTCGTGGTCATGAAGGATCTGAATCTTGCGCTGGAACCGCTCAAGTTCATGGAGTTCTCGCTGGAACAGACGACCCAGGGGTGCGTGTTCTCGAATCTCGGCGCCTGCGTGGTGAATTTGCCGGCCCCCGAGCGCTTTGCGGTCCACAAGCTCATCGTCCATGGTGAGCGGCCGATGAGCGAACGCGCCAAGGCCGTCAAGGATTTGCTGCAGGCGGCCAGTATCGCGAGCTACTTTCTTGCGCAGGGGCAGGCCGAGGTGTTCAACGCAGCCTGGCGCGATGCCCGCGGACGAGGCCGGGGGTGGCGCTCGCGTGCCGAGCAGGGGAGGAAAGCGATGCTGCGGATCGCCCCCGATCTTGCCGACGAGGCGCTATGGGCCTAGATGGTTTGGCGTCGTGGCCAGAATTTGCCACCGTCCTGCGGAGACAGACTTTTTTCCGGCAACGGGAAAGACCGAGGCGCTGACAGGCCTGCCGGACGGGCTGGCGGCGGGGGAGAACCGGCTGCTGAAGGGATAAAAAAGCCCGCCGGAGGGCGGGCTTGAAGTCGCAAAGATGAGTTTTCAGTTGGCGATGCAGATCGTATACAGGGTGGCATCGTCGGCCGGGGTGACCGCGTAGAATGCGGCCGCCGTGGCCAGCGTTCCGCCGACCGCCGTACCCAGCACCCGCACGGTGCCGGTGGTGGTGTTGCCGTCGTCGATGGTGGTGTCGATCTGGCGGGCGAAGCGCCCCTGCACCCCTGCCGTGCAGACGTAGAAGTTGGCCGGCCAGGGATTGGGGACGACGGTCGACACCGGATCGCCGGTGATGCCCAGCGGGCCGCCGTCGGCGTTGCGGGGGAGGTATTCCGCATCGGCGGTGTTGGCCGTGCCGCTGGCCAGGTTGGACAGGCGCACATGCTGCCAGAAGAGGAAACTTTCCGTCCCGGCAGCCGAGTTCCAGGCGCCGTTGATGCGCGCATCGCCGGCGCAAGGGCTGGGGTTCGGCGCATTGCAGAGCGTGGCGTTGGCGGTGGCGGTGGCGCCGACGTGGTTGACCACCAGCGGGTCGTCGCCGGGCAGGGCCTTGAACTTGTCCTGATAGGCGTAGATGAAGGTCGACACCGAGCGGAGGTCGTTCACAATATTCTTGACCTTCGCGCTGTTGATCAATTCCTGGCCCTTCAACACGCCGCCGAGCAACAGGCCGATGATCACCAGCACGATGGCGATTTCGACCAGGGTGAAACCAAGCTGTTTTTGTCTCACGGTATTCTCCTGAGTAATGATCCTGCGACCATAGCCAAGCAAATCGCGTTCCATGCGGTTTTTTCTATAACTTAGGGCATATATGGTGAATATTTCACGGAAGCTTGTCGGAGTTTCGACAATACTGTCGCCATGCCGTCAGGAAAATCCATGAAGCCCACGGGATCCGCCTTCGCCCGGTTTGCCCAGCAGCAACGGCGCTGGGTCCTCTTGAGCTTTCTGGGCCTGCTGCATCTGCTGGTCCTGCAGGGCATCGAGAGCGGAGTCGGACGGACCCTGCTGGCAGTGCATATCGGCCTGTTCATCCTCTGGCAGCCCTTCATCCGCGCCGAGCTGCGGCTCAGCGGGTTGCAGCTGGCGGCGATCCTGGCCGGGGTCGCGGCGGCCCTCTACTGGGCCAGCGGCTGGCTGCTGATCCTCTGGATCATGGCGCTGGCCGGCATGATCGGCGGCAAGGTGTTCTTCTTCTCCGAGCGCGGCGCCAAGGTCTTCTATCTTCTGGTTCTCGGCTATCTGATCGGCCTGCTGCTCTTCGTCATGGTGCCGCAGGTGCTGCCCAGCCCGCTGGTGCGCTCGGTGGAATACCTGCTGCTGGCCAAGTACGTCCTGCCGGCCCTGTTCCCGGTGATGCTGCTGCTGCCCGCCGAGCGGGAGGCGGAGAGCGGGGCCGAGGTGATCGATTTCGTCTACAGCGCCTTCATCTTCCTGCTTCTGGCGGTGCTGGTGCTGGGCGGCCTGGCCTCGATGCTGCTGCTCAAGCGCAGCTATTTCGAGTCGCTGGTGGTGACGATCATCGTGCTGTCCACCGTCCTCTTGGTGATGGCCTGGGCCTGGAATCCGCGGATGCGCTTCGCCGGCCTGAACGTGTTCTTTTCCCGCTACCTGCTGTCGGTCGGATTGCCCTTCGAGCAGTGGCTGCACAACCTCGCCGACAATCTGCAGCGGGAGGACGAGCCGGAGAAATTCCTGGCGGCCTCGCTGGAGGACATGATCCTGCTGCCCTGGGTCAATGGCTGCGAGTGGCAGGTGCCGGGCGGCAGGGGCAGCAACGGCAGGCCGGAGGGGCAGCGCAGCGAATTCCAGCGCGGCCAGCTTCGGCTGGCGATATTCACCCAGCAGTCGCTCAGCCCGGCCCTCATCTGGCATTTCGACCTGCTGGCCCAGTTGCTGGCCGAGTTCTACGAGGCCAAGCTGCGCGCCGCCGAGCTGCAGCAGATCAGCTACGTCAAGGCCATCCACCAGACCGGCGCCCGCCTGACGCACGACGTGAAGAACCTGCTGCAGTCGTTGAACGCGCTCTGCCTGGCGGCCACCAGCGAGGGCGAGTCGCCCTCGCCCGAATACCAGGCCCTGCTCCGACGCCAGCTGCCGGTGATCGCCCAGCGCCTGCAGCAGACCATGGACAAGCTCCGCCGCCCGGAGCTGGAGGGCGCCCAGCTGCTGGCCGCCGGGCGCTGGTGGGAGGCTTTGCAGTCGCGCTATGCCCGGGAGGGGATCAGCTTCATCCCGGCGCGCCTCGATTCGGAGCAACCGCTGCCGGCGACGCTGTTCAACAGCGCCGCGGAAAACCTGCTGGAAAACGCCCTCGCCAAGAAGAAGGATGCGCCGAAGCTGCAGATCAGCGTTGGCCTCGGCCTCGATCCGCAGCCGACGCTGACGGTCTGCGACGACGGCGCCGCCATTCCCGCCGAGGTCAGGGAAACCCTGCTGCGCGAGCCGGTGGCCTCGAGCGCCGGGCTCGGCATCGGCCTCTACCAGACCGCCCGGCACGCCCAGTTCTATGGCTATGAACTGAGGGTGATGTGCAATGAGCCGGGGCGGGTGTGCTTCGAACTGGGCCGGCCGGCGGAGGCCGATTCCGCTACGGTGGGCTGAGCGCCTGCTGGCCGGCCTGCCTGCGGCCGACGAGGCGATGCACTTCGGTGTCGCCCTTGCCCTTCAGGTAGATGGTCTGGGGCTCATAGAAGTCGAAGCGGTCCTTGAGGCGTCGCCAGGTGGTCGTGTCCACCTGGATCATCCCCGGCACCCCCTCGGAGGTGATGCGGCTGGCGATGTTCACCGTGTCGCCCCACAGGTCGTAGATGAACTTTTTCTTGCCGACCACGCCGGCCACCACCGGCCCGGTGCCGATGCCGATGCGCACTTCGAGATGGGCCTCGTTGACCGAGAAGTCGCGCCGCAGCAGGTCGCGCATGGCCAGCGCCATGTCGGCGATGGCGTCGGAGTAATCGACTTCGCCGTCGTTGAGCCCGCCCGCCACCATGTAGGCGTCGCCGATGGTCTTGATCTTCTCCAGTCCGTATTTTTCCGCCAGCTCGTCGAAGGAGGAAAAGATCCGGTTGAGCATGGCGAACACCTGGGTCGGCGCCATGCCCTCGGCGACATGCGTGAAGTTGACGATGTCGGCGAACATCACCGTGACGTCGGCGAAGCCGTCGGCGATGGTCTGGTTGCTGCTCTTCAGGCGCTCGGCCACGGTGCCGGGCAGGATGTTCAGCAGCAGGCGCTCCGAGCGCTCCTGCTCGATCTGCAGCAGGCGGTGGGCATCGGAGAGCCGCTCCTGGGCCCGCTGCTTCTCGATGGTGGCGAAGCGCAGCAGCAGGAAGACGATGGTGGACACCGCCGCGAAGTTGAGGGCGAAGAACACCACCGCGGTGCGGATGGGGACCAGCGACTTGGTCTGCATTTCCAGCGAGGCCAGGTGGTAGTCGAAGAACCCCGACATCAGCAGCAGGAACAGGTAGGCGATGAACCAGGCGAAGGCCTCGCGCACCCCGAAGAACAGGATCGCCCCGACCGGCGCCAGCAGGCCCCAGATGGTGATGCCGCTGGCGGTGATGAAGTTGCCGATGCTCCATTGCACGACGAAGGGAAAGAACAGGAACAGCGAAAGCTGGCTGAGGCGGAAGAAGTTGAAGTTGCCCCACTTGATGTAGACGGCCAGGTTGATGGCCAGCAGCATCTGGAAGGCGAAGGGCAGGTTCGAGGAGAGCTGCGGCCCCAGGCTCCAGTAGATCACCAGCCAGAGCATCGAGGCGACGCTGGCCAGGCCGGTGGCGAACATCAGCAGCGACTTGTTCAGACGCAGATCGTCGCTGTCGCTCGGATCGATGCCGGCGGTGCGCAGTCTGTCGAGGAGGCTGGTTGAGCCACCCGTCATGCGGGTCTCCGTAAGGGTTGCGACGGGTGGGCCCGCCTTTCAGCGAAGTTTCGCAGGAATGGGGCGCGCTGGCAAGGATGGCGGCATAGCCGCAACTTGCGGAATCTCAGGGCAGCCGGCCGGCGCTGATCATCCGGTTGGCGAGGATGGCGGTCGGCAGCCAGATCGCGACGTCGTCGAACTCGCCGCCCGCGGCGGCGGTGTCGATCACCGGCAGGCGGCTGAAGTAGTTGGTCGGCCCGGCGTCGTTGACGTCCTCGTCGGCGTTGGTGGCCGAGCCGTCGGGGATGTCGCCGCCGTCGTTCCTGCCCCAGTTCAGCTTGCCTTGCGAGAAGATCACCGCCGGGACGCACTGGTTGGCGGTGTTGCAGGCGGCCTGGCCGGCCAGGAAGACTGCGGCGCCGCCGCCGTCGCGGGTCTGCACCGTGCGGTTGGCGACGGTGGTGAGGGTGAAGCCGGCATTGGCGAAGGCCGGCGTCACGCTGTAGCGGATGAACTTGCCCCAGCCGTCCTGCCGCGGCATGCCGAGCACGGCCCAGGGCAGGAAGCCGTGGCAGTCGGCATCGGTGGCGCAGGCGGCCCGCTCGGTGCCGTCGGGCGCGCCGCCGGCCAGGGCCGAGGGCCGCGGCAGCCGCCCGTTGGCGATGGCGAAGCCGATCAGCGCCTCGCGGATGTCGTTGAGCGTCTTCTCGGTCTCCTGGCGGGCGCGGATGTCCTGCTGGGTGGCCAGCGGAATCACCAGGCCGGCGATCAGCAGCGCCACGATCACCAGCACCACCGCCATTTCGGTGAGGGTGAAGCCGCGGGCAAAAGTCGGTCTGCGCGGGACGGCGGTCATTCGAGCCATGTCGTGAACGAATTCATGATGGATACCGTCTGGTCGTTGACGGAAGTGCGCTGGCCGATGGTGAAGCCCGGGCGCGCGTTGCGGAAAGAATAGGGTATCACCGGCCTGTCCTGCAAATGCGGCGTGAAGCCCGGGTAGAGCAGGCTCATGGCGCGGGTGGTGTCCTTCATGGCGGCGATCTTGTCGGTGTAGCTGACGCTGTCGAGCAGGATCCAGATCTCCAGCAGGTAGCTGGTCGAGCGGTCGAGCGCGGCCCATTGCACCGGGCTGACGTCGATGGTGCCGCTGGCGGCCAGCGTGGTCTGGCGGAAGGCCCGGCCGACGTCGCTGCCGGCCAGCACCTGGGTCAGGGCGCCGGCGAGCAGCGCCGGGGTGGCGGCATCGGCGGCGCGGGTCATGGCGGCGGCCGGGGCGGTCCAGACATAAATGCCGTTCTCCGCCGCATTGGTCTGGCTCTTCACCAGCACGCGGTCGCCGGCCGCCATGGCGACGCCGTCGATGATCGCCCCCGGGGCGGCGAGGGTCAGGTTCGATTGCGCGGCGACGCGCACCGACAGGCGCGTCCAGGCGGCGCCGTCGTAGCGCCACCAGGAGGAGGCTTCCGAGCCCTGCAGGATCTGCACGATGCCGCCGGCGGCGTTGTCGGGCGCCGGCGCCGCGGTCATCGGCACGGCGGCGCCGTTCCAGATGTAGATGCCCTTGGTCTTGATGAACACCCGGTCGCCCAGCTTCATGCGGATGCCGTCGAGCGAGACGCCGGGGCTATTGACGTCGATGGCCGGAGGCGGATCGACGGCCAGCTTGACGCGGATGTTGCTCCAGGAAAGCGCGGTCGTGTCGAGGACGAGATTGGTGGTGTTCTGGCGCCAGATGCTGCCGGCGTGGCTGGCGCCCTGGCGCACTTCCACCACCATGCCGGCCAGCTCGGCGGCGCTGTCGGCATCCTCGGCGCGGGTCATGGGCAGGGCCGCCGCGTGCCAGACGTAGACGCCGTTCTGCGCCGAGGCGGCCTGGTTCTTCACCAGCACCCGGTCGCCGTCGAAGAGGTAGACGCCGTCGAGGGTGTCGCCCGGCAGGTTGGTGTCGATGGGGCCGGTGGTGGCCACCCGCACGCGGGGCAGGCTGAAGTTGGAAGCCGATTCCGCGGTGGGCGCCGACAGCGGGGTCATGGCAATGCCCGCCCCATTCCAGACATAGAAGCCGTTTTCAGCAGAGACCGTCTGCTGACGGACCCAGACCCGGTCTCCGGCAGTCAGCGTCACGCCGTTGACGGGATTGCCGGGCGAAGCGAGATTCAGGTTGGCGGCTGTCGATACTCGTACGTTGGGAGCCGTGGTGCGAGTCAGCTCCACACGAACGTGGAAATCCTTGTTGACCGGCGTTGCGGTGAGGTCGGTGTCAAGCTTGTAGGCCCCCATCGGAGCATCCGGCGGCACCGACAACTCAGTGGCGGGCACCGCCGGATTGGTCGGCGGGGGCGGGTAGCCGGTGCGTACCTGGGGCAGCAGCGGGGTCGGCCAGCCATGCACATTGTCGTCCTCCTCCTGGGGCAAGGCGCAGAAGAAGATGGTCTGGTAGAAAGGCGGCGGGCAGACGGGCGGAGGGGTCGGATTGGTGTAAGTCGTATTGAGCGCCGCCTCGCCGCCCCAGTAGCTGATCGCGACATGGCCGCCGGTATAGGCGGGGGAGGCCGGGTCGTTGCGGCCGTTGAGCAGATGGTCGGGATTGGACGCGTTGAAGCCGGTTTCCCGCCGCGGGTCGACCTCGAAGGCGATCTTCGGCTGGACGATGAAGGGCGATTCGGTGTTGTTGCCGGAGTAGCCCAGGTGCTGGGCCGCGGCGCCGCAGGCGTCGGTGGCGTTGTTGTCGCCGTCGACCATGGCGAAGGTGATGCCCATGGTCGGCCAGGTCGCTCCGCCGGTATCGTTGATGCGGAAGGTGAAATAGCTGCGCAGGCCGCCGCCCAGGGTGTGGCTCTCGGCGCGCCAGGCGCAGCCGTAGAGGAAGTTGTTGACGCTGCCGGGCAGGGCCGCCGCCACCGGCTGGCCGAGGGTGAGGATGCGGGTGGCGGGCGAGTAGTTGGCGAGCTGGGGCAGGCCGGCGAGTGCCAGCCCGGGCGAGCTGGTGGTGACGAAGCTCGGCGTCGAGGGCACGCAGCGGACGATGTCCTGGAACAGCGTCTGCGTCGGCGAGACGCGCTCGAACAGCTCCGGCCCGGAGAACAGCGTGCCGGCGCCGGTGTAGCTGGCCAGGTTGATGCCTTCCAGATAGTTCGCGGCGAGGTTGCGGTTGGCGAGGGACTGGCGCAACTGGCCGGGCCCGCGCTGGCCGGAGAACAGCAGGACGGCCGGACAGTTCGCGCCGCCGACGCCGTTGACGTTCATGGCGCCGCGGCCGACGAAGATCTGGTCGCGCCAGTTCGGGTAGTAGCCGAGCGGGACCACGCCCGAGCCGTAGCAGGCGTTGTTGTCGGCGCCGGCGATCCGGGCGTAGCCGGCCGGGCCGCCGCCGGCGGCGATCTCGTCGCGCAGGCAATCCGTGCTGCGGTCGAGCAGGGAATTGATGTCGGTGCGGAAGTAGGCGTGCTTGCGGACGGCGCCGAAGAGAGTATCGCCGGTCAGCTCCAGGCCGCCGTCGTTGGCGAGCAGGTTGCAGTTGGCGCCCTGGCAGGCGTGGGGCAGGAAGGCGCCGCCCGGGTCGAAGACCTTGCCGCGGGTGGACAGTGCCTTCGGCGCGTCGGGGTCGTTGCTGAGGTCGGCGTCGCCGGTCACGCCGTAGGCGCTGTTGGTGCCGGCCAGGTAGTTGGTGACGCCGCCGAGCGCCGCGGCGTTGACGGGATCGAGGTAGTTGACCACGTCGTAGTTGCCGCCGCAGTTGTCGACCAGGTCGCCGCCGACCTGGCCGCGGTTCTGCCCGGGCAGCGGCGGGCCGGGCGAGAACACGATGGCCAGCGGCCGGTCGTGGGCGGTGGCCAGGATCGAGACCAGCGCGGCCGTGCCGTCGGCCACCCGCACGTCGAGGTGGCCGAGGCTGTCCCAGTTCATCGGCGCCATCAGCTGGATGCGCTGGTGGCCGCCGGAGACGAGGTACCAGAGGCACTCCCCCCCGGCATCGCGCAGCGGCTCGATGCCGAGCGTGCGCCAGGGCAGGCGGCCGATCACCGTGGCGTTGAGGGCGTTGCCGGCGAAGTTGGCGGCATCGCAGCCTTCCAGGGCGCAGGCCGGGGCATTGTTGTTGCGCGTGCTGCCCAGGTCGGGCAGCGGCAGATAGCCGTACATCCTGTCGGGCTGGCCCTGGGCGCGCTGGTCCTCGCGGTAGCGCAGGGCATAGCCGATCAGCGCATCGCGGGCCTTCGAGAGCGCGTCCTGGGTCTGCTGGGTGCGAGCCGCCTCGCTGAAGTCCGGGCCGAAGCCGCCGATCAGATAGACCAGCGCGCCCATCACCACCAGCAGCAGGAAGATCAGCAGCGCCGCGCCGCGCTGCCGGCGGGCAGGCGGGGCGATTCGCCGTCCTGGCGAGACCGACTTTTCCCGCTTCTTCATTTTTTGCCGTTGCTGCGTCGTTGCATCCTGGGTTGAAAGCAAATCACCTGGTTTGCGATAGCGCGAAGCGGACCACCTCGGCGCTTAGCCGGATTCCGTGTTGTCGCATTTTTTCGAGGGCTTCAGGCATTGCCAGGGAATAACCCTGGCGCTTGGCCTTGATGAGTATGCCGATGGAGCCGGTCAGCGCCAGGCCGCTCAGCCTGGCGATGCGCCGCCCGACCGTTTCATCGATACAGACGAGGTCCGTTCTTTCGTGGATTGCCGTTTGTATTACGGATGCCTCCCCCCGGTCCAGCGAATTGGCTATGAAGGGTGAGATGTCGATCGGCTTGTCGCGGCAGTCCAGCCATGTGGCCTGCTTGAATTCGGCGACACCGGTAGCGTCCCGGCCGGCGGCCAGCATTTCTTCCCGGACTTCGAACGGCACGACAATCCTGCCGTAGAGCGCTTTCAGTATTTCCAGGCTGCCGGTTGCCGCAGCAAGCGCTATCAAGGGGGTTGTGTCGATGACGATGGAGCGGTTGTTAGGCGCTGGCGACATCGTTTTCAAGGTCGGCATCGCTCAGATCGATAACCGGAACCCCGTAGAGATGCAGTTCGCCAAGAAACTCGACACGCCCCATGCCTGCCATGGCGGCTGCCATGCCTGAGGAGATCCGCTTCATTTCATACAGTTTTGCCGCCATCGCCATTTTGGCTTCCCGGGCGAACTCCTGCGGGCTGCGCTGGGTGGCATCCGGCACGTTCGAAGGCACTTCGACAAGTATCTGCATGACCCGGTCCCTTATGATCGATGGCTAAGTATACTCCCGCAGTGACAGGGTTACGGGGGCACCTCCCGCGGCCAATCGCCGATGAGGCGTTTATCTGGCCTGTTTCGAAGCTTCGCGCTTGACGCTGATCCGCCCTTCGCCCACGCCGCTGGTGGTCTCGCGGGTGGCGCGGTTGATGGCTTCGCCGACCTTGAGGCGGGCCGGCGATTCCTCGCCCGCCGCCACGGTGGCGCTCGCCGGATTGGCGCGGTCGACCTGGACACGCACGGCGCCCTCGCTGCTTTCGTCCTGCGGCGTGTTGTTGACCCAGGCGGTGGTCTTGCCGCTGCTGCGCTGGACCACGCCCGAGACGCTGAGGGTGGCGCCCTCGATGACCGGCTGCGCCTCGCGGATGTTGAGCTGGCGCTGGCGGTCCAGCGCGGTGCGCCGCTCGGGGGTGAAGAACAGGCGGCCCAGTTCCTCGGCGGCGGCGGGCGGGGCCGCGGCGGCGACGGTCAACAGGCCGGCGAGCAGGATGCCGGGGAGGGTGCGGCGCATCATGCCCCTTTCCTTTCGCGGATGGTGATCCAGTCGATGGTGCACTCGGCGCCGAGCTGCGGCGGCACTGCGGCGTTGTCGCCTGGCGATTTGGGCAGGCGCTCGACGTCGCACTTGCGAACCCGCAGGTAGGCGCGGGCCGAGGCGTTGAGGTCGTCGATGAAGGCCAGCAGGTCGCCCTCGTGCAGCAGCTTGAGGCGGAGGTTCATCGGGCTGGCCAGGAACTCATGCTTGCCGGCGGCGCTGCCGGCGACGAGCAGCAGGTTGGCGTCCACCGGTTGCTGCGGGGCGATCTCGTACTCGAGGCCGATCAGCCTGCGGTTGCTCTTGATGCCCTGGATCAGCTCGATCCAGTCCAGCCGCTGCTCCTGCTCGAAGTAGCCGCGGGCGGCGAGCTGGTTGTAGCGGGCGATCTTCTGCTTGAGTTCCTGTTCCTCGTCGCGCGCCCGATCCAGGCGGCTGCGATGCTCCTGCAGCCTGGCCTGGGCCGCCTGCTGGCTCTTGCTGCCGGCCTGCAGCAGCTGCTGCGAGGCATAGACGGCGGCGGCGCCGAGGGCGATCATCACCAGCATGGCCGCCAGGTTGAGGCGGATGCGGCGGAAGTCGTCTTTGCTGAAGGTGGTGGCCATAGTCACAGCTTCCGGCTGACGAGCAGGATGAACTTCGGCTGGGTCGCGGCGGTTTCGGCGGCGGCCGAGCTCTTCAGGGATTTCCCCGATTCGATGTCGAAGGGCATGCGCAGGACCGAGACCTCCAGTCCGGGCGTCTTGCGCAGCGCGTCGGCGAAGGCATTGACGGTGTCGAGCTGGCCGCGCTGGTCGGCGGCGAGCGCCGCCGGCAGCAGGCCATGGACCGCGGCATTGGCGTACATGCCGCCGGCCTTGTCGGACGGCGCGGCGGCGGTCTTGCGGGCGTCCTGCGGCAATTGGAAGCTGCCCTCGGGGCTGGCGCCGAGCTGCCACTGGAGGCGCTCGATGTCGACGCGGGGAACCTGCTCCAGGGCGCGGCTGATCGCCAGGTAGAGATTGAGGGGCGGCTCGCTGCGCTTGTTCAGCGCCTCGAAGCGGTTGATGACCTCGCGCAGGGCCTCCGTTCCGGTCGGCATCGGCGGGAAGGTCTTCAGGATGGCCTGGTATTTCTGGGCATCGGAATCCGCCTGGGCCTGGGTCTGCGCCGCTCGCTCGTGCAACTGCAGCGACTCGAAGGTCTGCTTGCCGGCATACAGCAGGCAGGCGCCGAAGATCACCAGTCCGCTGGCGTTCAGGGCGAAGCGGGTCTGCCAGAGCCGGTAGAAGCGCCGCTCGGCGGGCTGGGCGAGCTGGTCCGAGGGGGGCTTGGCGGCGAGCAGCTGGAGGTACAGCGTCTCGGCGTAGGAGTCCCGCGGCAGGGTCTTCAGGCCGATCGACTTGCTCAGGCCGTGCAGATCCTGCAGGACGATCTGCAGCTCGTCGTTGCTGCGGCAGTGGTCGATGAAGGCGCCGTTGTGGGCCGGATGGACCAGCACGTGCACCGTCAGCGCGGTGCCGCGCGCCAGCAGGCGCTGGCCGAGCAGGTACTGCTTGATCTTCAGCGCCTCGGCGGCGCAGCCGGCGGCGATCTCGGCCGGGTCGGAGGCCGCCATTTGCGTCAGGCGGCTGAACTTGAGCTGGCCGTTTTCGAAGAAGCTCTGGCGGATGCCGCCGTGGCAGACGCAGACCAGCAGGCAATTGTCGGCCGCATTCGGCAGCTTGGCCAGCAGCGCGCCGCCCAGCAGCGGCAGCGAGTACACGCCGGCCAGCGGGGCCTCGACGGCGCGCAGGGCGGCCAGCCAGGGCTCGACCTGCTGGGGGCGGGTCAGGGCGGTGAACAGGAACTTCTCGTCGCGCCGGCCGCCCTTGTCGCGGCCGAAGGAGAGGGCGGTCGCCAGGGGCGAGCCGTAGAAGTACTGGCCGAGCTTGCGCGACAGCAGCGCCTGGCGGTCGGCGCCCTGGGTGTAGGGCAGGCTCTCGATCTGGAAGCCCTCGTCGGCGAGGTCGGCCAGCAGCGCGAAAATGCTGCCGCGATGCTTCGAGAGGTATTCGGAGAAGGCCTCCACGCCGTCGTCGGTCTGCGGGAAGCGCCCCTCCTCGGCGAGCGAGCCGCCCTGCCAGAGGAAGGCCTGGAGCTGGTTGGCGTCGAGATAGAGCAGGCGTCGCTGGGGCATCAGATTTTCAGCTTGGTGATGACGTCGTAGATCGGGCCGAGCACGGAGAGCATGACCCAGCCGAGCAGGGCGCCGAGGATCAGGGTCATGGCCGGCTCGATCATGGCTTGCACCTTGTCGATCGATTCCTTCACGTCGCGGTTGTAGAAATAGGAGACGTTGAGCAGCGCGGTGTCGAGCGCGCCGGTGTTCTCGCCCACCCGCAGCATGCGGATCACCAGCGGCGGGAACAGGCCGATGTTCTGGAAGGCGACGGTGACGTTCTGGCCCTCGGCGATCAGCTGCCCGGCGCGCTTGAGGCCGTCGCGGATGACGGCGTTGCCGACCACGTCCTCGGTGGAGCGCACCGCGTCGATGATGGCGATCCCGGAGGCGTACATCATGGCGAACACGCTGGCGAAGCGCGACAGGATGATCTTGCGCAGGATCGGGCCGAGCACCGGCAGCTGCAGCTTGAATTCGTCGAAGCGGTAGCGGAAGGCCGGGTTGGCCTCGACCGCCAGCTTGATGCCGACGACGACCAGCGCCGGCACGATGAGGAACAGGTACCAGAACTGCTTGACGAAGGCCGAGGTGGCGATGAGGATCTTGGTCTGGGTGGGCAGGGCCTGGCCCATGTTCTTGATGAAGCCGGCCATCTGCGGCACCAGATAGATCATCAGGAAGAAGGTGACGCCGAGCACCACCGTGCCGACGAAGGCCGGGTACATGAACAGCTTCTTGGTGTGGGACGCCAGCTCGTCCTCCCACTTCAGCGATTCGCTCAGGCTCCTCAGCACCTCGGGCAGGTTGCCGGTGTTCTCGCCGGCCAGGATCAGGCTGCTGAAGACCTTGTTGAAGACTTTCGGGTGCTCGCCCATCGCCTGCGAGAAGGTGCGGCCGCCCTCGATCGACTCGATCATGCTGGCGATCACCTCGCGGAAGCGCGGATGGAACAGGCTGTCGCGCAGGTCGGTGAGGCCGTCGAGGATCGGCACCCCGGCACGGGTGAGCTGCTCCATGTGGAAGCAGAAGTTGATGAGTTCGCGCTTGGGGATGGCGCCGCCGCTGAACAGGCCGCTGCGGCGGACCTCGTTGCCGTTGATGAAGTCGAGCTCCATGCGCCTGAGGCGCATTTCCAGGTCGACCAGGTTGATGGCATCGAGCTGGCCATGGACCATGCGCCCGCCGCTGTTCATCGCCTTGTAGCTGAACAGGGCCACGCTACATCCGCTCGGTCAGGTCGACCACCCGGCCGACTTCTTCCAGCGAGGTGGAGCCCTCGCGGACGCGGCGCAGGCCGTCCTCGGCCAGGCTGCGGAAGCCCTTGGCCAGCGCCGCCTGCTTGATGTCGCGCATGGTGGCGCGGCGCGCCACCAGCTCGTCGAGGTCGGCATCCATGCGCAGCAGCTCCATGATGGCCTGGCGGCCGCGGTAGCCCTGGTACTCGCAGTGCTCGCAGCCGCTGGCGCGGTAGAGCGTCGGCGGCGGAACGTCGGCGGCCAGCCCGAGCAGGCGCATCTCGTGCGACTCGGCGCCGTAGGGCTTCTTGCAGTGCGGGCAGAGCCTGCGCACCAGGCGCTGGGCGACCACCCCGATGATGTTGCCGGCCATGATGTCGGGCAGCACGCCGATGTCGAGCAGGCGCGGGATGGCGCCGATGGCCGAGTTGGTGTGCAGGGTGGAATACACCTGGTGGCCGGTCATGGCGGCGCGGAAGGCCATCTCGGCGGTGTCGGCGTCGCGGATCTCGCCGACCAGGATCACGTCGGGGTCCTGCCGCATCATCGAGCGCACGCCGTTGGCGAAGTCGAGCTTGGCGGCCTCCGCCACCGAGGTCTGGCGGATCATCGACATCGGATACTCGACCGGATCCTCGAGGGTCATGATGTTGATGCCCTCCTCGTTGATGTGGTTGAGCACCGAGTAGAGGGTGGTGGTCTTGCCGCTGCCGGTAGGTCCCGTGACGAGGATGATGCCCTCGGGGCGGGCGATCATCAGCTTCAGCTGGTCGAGCTGGGCGTCGTCGAGGCCGACCTGGTCGAGCGGGACGATGCCCTTCTGCCGGTCGAGGATGCGCAGCACCACGTTCTCGCCGTGGATGGTCGGCTGCGCCGAGACGCGGAAATCCACCAGCCGGCCGCTGATGTTGAGCGAGATGCGGCCGTCCTGCGGCGCGCGCGTTTCGGCGATGTTCATGTTGCTCATCACCTTGATGCGCACCGCCATGGCCGGCCAGTAGGATTTGTGCAGGGCGCGGATCTGCCGCAGCAGGCCGTCGATGCGGTAGCGGATGCGCAGGAAGTTCTGCTCCGGCTCGAAGTGCACGTCGGAAGCGTCGCGCTTGACGGCGTCGGTGAGGATGGCGTCGATCAGGCGCACCACCGGCTGGCTGTATTCGTCGCTGGAGGCGGCCAGGCTGCGCCAGTCGATCTCGCCGGTCTCGATCTCGTGCAGGATGCCGTCGATGGAGAGCTCGTGGCCGTAGTACTGGTCGATGGCGCGGGCGATCTCCGACTCGCCGGCCAGCACGGTGTCGATCTGCAGGTCGTCGTGGGTCAGCGAACGCAGCTTGTCGAGGGCGACGATGTCGTTGATGTCGGCGATCGCCACCGTCATGCGGTGCTGGCTGCGGTTGTAGTCGAGCGGCAGCAGGCGGTGGCGCTTGGCGAGGTCCTGCGGCACCAGGCGCAGCCCGGCCGGGTCGATGATGGCGTGGGTGAGGTCGACGCTCTTCTTGCCCAGGCTCTCGCCGAGCGCGTCGCGCAGGGTCGCCTCGGAGATGAAGCCCAGCGAGACCAGCAGCTTGCCCACCGGCTGGTTGGACTTCATCTGCTCCAGCAGCGCGATGCGCAGCTGGTCCTCGCTGATGACTCCCTGGGCGATCAGGATCTGGCCAAGCGGCCGTCTATGCGGAGCGGGCGAATTCATCTCCATGGCGCCAGGGGCGCAGCGTTATTTTTGCAGTTCGCTGACGCGGCTTTCGGCCTGTCTCTTGTCGAAGGCGGCGGGCCGCTGCACGGCGGCAGCCAGCGCCCCTTGATAATACTGCAATGCGAGCTTGGGTTGGCGCAACTGGTCGAGGCTGATCGCCAGGTTGAATTGATAGTCGGGATTGTCGCCGTCGCCGGCGAAGGCGCGGAAGTAGGCCTGCTGCGCGTCGTTCCAGCGGCCGGCCTGCGCGTAGAGATTGCCCAGGGCGAAATTCAACTGGGGCGAATCGGGCTGGGCGGCCAAAAGGTTCTTCAAACGGCTCTCCGACTGTATCGGATCGACCTGGCCGCGCAAGCCGATCAGCCCGGCCTGGGCGGCGCTGTCCTTCGGGTCGGCTTCCAGGATGCGCAGGTACAGCGTTTCGGCATTGTCATACTGTCCCTGCCGCAGGCTGAGGGCGGCGAGGCCGTGCAGGGCGTCGGTGTTCTTCGGCTCGTTCTTCAGCACGGCTTTGTAGTCGCGCTCGGCGGCGGCCATGTCGCCGGCCTGGAAGGCGGCATAGCCGCTGCTGACCTGCGGGTGCACCTGCAGCTTGACCTTGGTGATGCGGATCAGGCTGTCGGTTTCCGCGGCCGCGGGTTTGGCGCTCGCCGCAGTCGGTGTTTCGCGTTGCCGGTTCGGGGCGGCGATGACGGGTGCCGCGGCGACGGGCGCGGTCTGCGGCGCCGGCGCGACCGGGACGGCCTCCGCCGCCGCGGCCGGGACAGCCGGGGAAGGCTGCGGCGCCGGTGCCGCAGCGATGGGCGCGGGCGGCGGCATGGGGCGGCTGACGGCGGCAGCGGGGGCGAGCGAACTCCTGGGCTGCAGCTGCCACCAGAAATAAATGCCGATGCCGATGGCGGCAACCAGGCCCGCCAGGCCGGCAATGAGCGGCAACGACTTGCGCGAGGCGGGCTGCTTGGCTTCGAAAAGGTTCTGCGCCGCCGCCTGCTCGCGCCTTTGCGCGGCCGCCTGGCTCGTAGCGGCCGGTGCCGGTTCGGGCTGGGCAGGCGCTTTCGGCGCAGGCGTGTGGAATTCGGCATCCAGCAGTTCGAGCCGGGTGGGCAGTTCGGGCAGGCCGCGCGATCCGGTGCTCGCGGCAGCGGGTTCGCCCGCTTCGGCTGGCGCTTCGACGGACGGCGACTCCTGCGGCTCGACCCTGGCCGCCGCCTCGGACAGGCGCTTGGCCTCCTCGGCCTTCTTCAGCGCGTCCATCAGCAGGCTCACTGCCGACCGCCTCCGACGTTCCACTCGGGCACCGGCTGCAGGCCGCCCTTGTTCTCGAAGAAGGTCTTGTCCGGCAGCTGGCTGCGGAAGCTGCTGTAGTCGCCCTGGATGCTGGCGTCGCGGACCACCGTCGGACGCAGGAACACCACCAGCTCAGTCTTGGTGGTGGTGTCGTTGCGGTAGGTGAAGAGGTTGCCGAGGATGGGAATCTTGGAGACGCCCGGCACCGCGTCGTCGGTGTCGTTCACCTGGTCCTGCATCAGCCCGCCGAGGACCGCGATGTCGCCGTCGTTGACGCTCATCAGCGACTCCATCTCGCGGGTCTGGATCTCGGGCACCAGGTTGGGGATCGTCAGGGACGGATGCGGGTCGCGCTTGGTGCCGGTGATGCGCGAGATGGTCGGCCGCACGTTGAGCAGGACCGAGCTGTTCTCGCTGATCTGCGGGGTGACGCTCATCACCAGGCCGACCGCCACCGACTGCGGGGTGGTGGTCAGGTTGGTGAGGGTGCTGGTCTGGCCCTGGCTGGTGTCGGACTTGACCTGGAAGTAGACGAAGTTGTCGACCACCTTGAGGATCGCCGTCTGGTTGTTGAGCACCGAGAGCTTCGGGCTGGACAGCACCCGCAGCGTGCCGAAGGTTTCCAGCAGCTTGATGGCGGTGAGGAAGTCGGCGCGACGGAAGGCCAGGCTGAACAGGGTGTTGCCGACCGCCGACGGCAGGGTCGAGGTCGAGGTCGTGGCCTCGAAGGCGCCGGTGGTCGGGTTGACCCTGAGGCTGCGTGTGGTGGCGCCCTGGCCGACCGCCGTCCAGGCGTTGCCCTGGCTGAAATGCTGCCAGTCGATGCCCTGCTGGTAGTTCTGGTTGAGGCGGACTTCGACGATGGTGGCCTCGACCAGTACCTGCCTTCTCGCCGAGGACAGAACCTGGTCCAGGAATTCCTGGATTTTTTCATGCTGGCGCGAGGTGGCGCGCACGAGCACCACGCCGGTTTCGGGGTTGGCCATCACGGAGGCCGCCTGCAGCGTTTCATATTCCTTCGAAGCCTGGGATTGTTGGGGCTGTGGCGGAGCGATTTGCACTTGAATCGGCGCTGGCGCCGTTGCACCGGCTGCGCCGGGAGTCGCGCTACCGGGCTGCGTTGCGGCCGCTGCCGCGGTTTGCTCCTGCGCTTCCGCTACGCGCCGCTTGACGATGATTTCTTTGTCGGTCTCGCGCAGGATGTCCTTGATGTTCTTTTCCAGGGTTTCCCAGAAACGGTTCTTGGAGTTGTTGTCCACCTTGGTCGAGGAGACGTTGCCGCTGGTGCCCCCGGCGGCGGCGCCCGCTCCGGCGCCGGCAGCGGTGGGGCTGATGCTGGCGATCTGGGTGTTGATGGCGACGTTGCCGCTGGTGTCACGCGACATGTTGACGTAATTGACCTTGTAGGTGCGCAGGTAAGGCGTGTCGGGCATCACCACCAGGTTGGGGCCGTCGAGTTCGAAGCGCATGTCCACCTGCTTGGCGATGCGGCTGAGCAGCTGCGGCAGGGTCTGGTCGATGGCATTCAGGGTCACCGTGCCGCGGATGCCGGGATGGACATCGACGTTGAGCTTGGCGTCGCGAGCCAGTGCGAAGAGCAGTTCCTCGACCTTCACGTCCTTGACGACGACGCTGTAAGTCTCGGTCTTGGCGGCGGCCTTGGGTTTGGGCGGCGCGGCGGCCTGCTGGACGGGCTGGGGGATGCTGGATTTGGCAGGGGCCGCTACGCTGTCGGTGCCGAGGTGGCCGCTGGAGGGCGGCTTGGTCGGCGGTGCGGCGCAGGCCGCCACGAGGGTTGCAGCCAGCAGTGATGAAGTCGTCGTTCTAGCAGTCATAGCGAGCCACGCGGTAGCACCTCAATCCCGAGGTCGGGCGATCCGAGCATAGCACATTAACATTATTTTGCAACTGCCTGATTTATCGGTTTAATAGCCAGCCAGTATTTTGTTGTTTTTTTGCCCCTTCAATCCTTCAGGCGCCGCACCTGACGGGGATAGGGACCATAGACCTTGAGCGGCCCTGGCAAGCTGGCCAGGGCCTGGCTGGCCGCCTGCCGGGAGGAATATTCCCCATAGATGATCCCGAGTCGCTTGCCCCCATTCGCCTCTACTAAATAGACCCGTATTGCGGCCGGGTCAACGCTTTTCGCGGCATTTGCCAGGAAACCTTCCACGTGGCCGGCACTGCCCGCGTCGGTGGTGAGCAGCTGGATGAACCAGATCTGGCCCTCGGCACTGGCGAGCCAGGCCTGGGTTTCGGTGAGGCGCTGCCGGGTGAGGGGGCCCAGCGCGAGCCTGGTTTCCTTGGGTTTGGCGGCGGCCTCGGTCGGAGGGTTTTCCTGGGTTGCCGGCGGACTGGCTTCCGCAGGGGCTGGGGGGGCAGGGTTGGCGATCGGGACGGCGTCGCCGGGATTGTTCGGGGCGGTTGCGAGTTGGCCGGCCGGGGAGGGTTCAGGACTGGCCGCAGGCGGCGGGGCCGCAGCGGGAGGCGCTGCGGCCACGGCGGCTGGCTCCGGCGGGAGCGCCCCGCTCAAGGGGAAATAGGCCAGCACCGCCGCGATCAGCAGGGCCGCCGCCGCGCCGCCCAGCCAGAGGCCGAGGCGCGGCGCGCTGGCGCGGCGGAACTCGGCGTCGCGGATGGCGGCCTTGACGTGGGCGGCGGTGATCTGGTGGGTGTTGCCGGCGAAGGCGGCCAGCAGCGACTTGTCACAGAGGATATTGATGCGCCGGGTCAGCCCCAGCGAGGCGCTGGCGATCAGTTTGAGGGCGGCCGGGGAAAACACGTCGGGCCCCTTGTAGCCGGCGGCACGCATTCTGAAATTGACGTATTGCGCCACGTCCGCGCGCACCAGCGGCTCGAGGGTGAAGTTGTGGGTGATGCGCTCCTTGAGTTGGCGCATCTCGTTGCGGTTGAGGACGTCGTTGAGCTCGGGCTGGCCGAAAAGGACAATCTGCAGAAGTTTGTGGCGGTTCGATTCGAGGTTGGAGAGCAGGCGGATCTCTTCCAGGGTTTCCGCCGGCATGGCATGCGCCTCGTCGATCAGCACCACCACCTGGCGCCCCTGGGCGTAGCGCTCGATGAGGTGTTCCTGCAGGGCGCGCATGACGGCGCTGACGCGGTTGGTGGCGAGATCGACCTTGAGCTCGTCGGCCAGGGTGAACAGGATCTCGTCGCGCGACAGCGAGGGGTTGGCGAGAAAGAGGGTCTCGACGTTCTCGGGCAGGCGCTCCATCAGCACCCGGCAGAGCATGGTCTTGCCGCTGCCGACCTCGCCGCTGACCTTGACGATGCCTTCGTCGTGGGTGATGGCGTAGAGGAGGGCCTCGAGGGTGGCGCCGCGATTGGCGCCTTCGAAAAAGAAATCCGTGTGCGGGGTGATGCGGAACGGCGCCTCGCCCAGGCCGAAATGATCCAGATACATGGTGCGGTGGTCTCTCCCTGTTATCCCGTGTTCGTCGCAGCGCCCAAGTCCCGCTCCAGCACTTCCATGCGGTTGTAGAGGGTGGTGCGGTTGACGCCCAGCAGCCGGGCGGCCTGGCTGACGTTGCCGTGGCTCAGCTTGAGGGCCGCCTGGATGTAGCCCCATTCCCAGCGCAGCAGGGTGTCGTCGAGCTTGAACTGGCCGCGCTGCTGCAGCTGGCGCAGGGCGATTTCGGCCAGTTCGCCGATGTCCCGCGGCGGCAGCCAGGAGTCGGGGCCGCGCTCCTCGCCGGTGTCCAGCTCGTCCTCGAGCTCGGCCGGCGTCACCTTGCGTCCGGGATATTTGGTGGCCAGGCGGATGACGATGTTGCGCAGTTCGCGGACGTTGCCGGGAAAGCCGTAGGCCTGCCAGCGTTCGAGCGCGGCGTCGTCGAGTTCGAAGGGCAGCTGGCCGGCCTGGCGGGCGTAGACGTCGCGGTAATGGCGCAGCAGCAGCCCCTTGTCGTCGCCCATTTCGCGCAGGGGCGGCACTTCTACGGCGAACACCGAGAGACGATGGAACAGGTCGGCACGGAAGCGTCCTTCGCGGACCTCCCGGCGCAGATCGCGGTTGGTGGCGGCGATGACCCGGGCGCGGCTCACCCGCTGCTGGGTTTCGCCGACCCGCTGGAATTCGCCGTTCTCCAGCACCCGCAGCAGCTTCGGCTGCAGGTCGAGGGGCAGCTCGCCGATCTCGTCGAGGAAGAGGGTGCCGTCCTCGGCGTCCTCGAAATAGCCGGACTTGGCCTGGACGGCGCCGGTGAAGGCGCCCTTGGCATAGCCGAACAGCGTCGGTTCTACCAGATTGGGCGAGATGGCGGCGCAGTTGAGCGCGAAATAGGGCTTGTCGCGGCGCCCGGTCAGCCGGTGCAGGCAGCAGCTGGCGACGATCTCCTTGCCGCTGCCCGATTCGCCCTCGACGAGGACCGGGAAGGGGGAATCGGCGTACTGGCGGATCTGGGCGCGCAGCTTCTGCATGGGCACGCTGTTGCCGAGCAGGCCGCAGGGGTCCTCGGCGACGGTGGCTTCGGCGGCCTGCGCTGCCGACGGGTAGGCCAGAATTTTCTGCAATACCCGCCGCAGCTGTTCCGGGTCGGCCGGCTTGGCGACGAAATCGATCGCCCCGAGCGCGCGGGCGTGGCGGGCGTTGGCATCATCGTTCTGGCCCGACAGCACCACGATCTTGATGTCCGGAGAATGGGCCAGCAGGTCGGAAATAAGGGCGAAGCCTTCGTCCGGCTGATGCGGCCGCGGCGGCAGGCCCAGGTCGACCAGGGCCAGGCGGGGCGGGCTGCCGCGGCTGCGCAGCAGGTCGATGCAGTCGCTGCGGGAACCGGCGGTGCTGATGTCGAATTCGCGGCCGAGGAAGAAACTCAGGGTGTCGATGATCAGGGGGTCGTCATCGACGATCAGGAGGGAAGGCTTGCGGGATTCAGGGTTGGTCATGCCAGCGCTTGCCCGATGCATCCATGGCCGAACTATATCAGACCCGCCAACGGGGCATAAGCGGCCGTGACCGATTTCACGGTCGATATCGGCCTAGACCGATATCATGCCGGCTGCCGCGGCTCTGCTAGAATGCCGCCTTTCCGAAAACAGCCGGGTCGAGTTTCCGTGTCAGAGCCCCTGGTCCAGATCAGCAACCTGAATTTCACCTATGACCGTCGGCCGGTGCTGACCGGGATCAACATGACCATCCCGCGCGGCAAGGTGGTGGCGATCATGGGGCAGAGCGGCTGCGGCAAGACCACCACCCTGCGCCTCATCGGCGGCCAGCTGCGGCCGACCCAGGGCGAGGTGCGCTTCGCCGGCAAGGTGGTGCATGAACTGGGCACCGACGGGCTCTATGCCTCGCGCCGCCGGATGGGCATGCTGTTCCAGTTCGGCGCCCTGTTCACGGACATCTCGGTCTTCGACAACGTCGCCTTCCAGATGCGCGAACATACCGATCTGCCGGAGGCGATGATCCGCGACCTGGTGCTGCTGAAGCTGAACGCGGTCGGGCTGCGCGGCGCCCAGGACCTGATGCCCTCGGAACTGTCGGGGGGCATGGCGCGGCGGGTGGCGCTGGCGCGGGCCATCGCGCTCGACCCGCTGCTGATGATGTACGACGAGCCATTCACCGGGCTCGATCCGATCACCATGGGGATCATCGGCCAGCTGATCCGCACGCTCAACGACGCCCTCGGCGGCAGCTCGATCATCGTCACCCACGACGTGCAGGAATCCCTGCAGATCGTCGACTACGTGTACTTCATGGCCGACGGCAAGGTGGTGGCGGAGGGGACGCCGGACGAGATCCGCGCCTCCGACAAGGCCTATGTGCACCAGTTCGTCTGGGGCGAGATGGACGGCCCGGTGCCCTTCCAGTACCCCTCGGCGCCCTATCGCGAGCAGATCTACGGAGCGGCCCATGCTTGATCGGGCAGCCACTGCCCTGCGCGGCCTGGGCAGCCGGGTCACCTCCCGCCTCTGGCGCCTGGGTTTCGCCAGCCGCTTCTTCCTGGCGACGCTGCTGTATTCGGGCCCCAGTTTCCGCCGCTTCTTCCTGACCGTCAGGGAGATTTACTTCACCGGCGTGCTGTCGCTGATCATCATCCTGGTCTCCGGCCTGTTCGTCGGCATGGTGCTGGGCCTGCAGGGCTACGATACGCTGCAACGCTACGGCTCTTCCGAGGCGCTGGGCATCCTGGTGGCCCTGTCGCTGGTGCGCGAACTGGGCCCGGTGGTTTCCGCCCTGCTGTTCGCCAGCCGCGCCGGCTCGGCCATCACAGCCGAAATCGGCCTGATGAAGGCGACGGAACAGCTTTCGGCGATGGAGATGATGGCGGTCAATCCCATCGCCCGCGTGGTCGCGCCGCGTTTCTGGGCCGGGGTGATCTCGATGCCACTGCTGGCGGCGCTGTTTTCGGCCATGGGCATTTTCGGCGGCTATCTGGTCGGGGTGGTGCTGATCGGGGTGGACGAGGGCTCGTTCTGGTCGCAGATGCAGGCTTCGGTCGATTTCCGCGAGGACATCGTGAACGGCGTCATCAAGAGCGCGGTGTTCGGCATTCTGGTGTCGTGGATCGCCGTCTTCGAGGGCTATGACTCAGAACCCACCGCGGAAGGCGTGTCCGGTGCGACGACGCGAACCGTGGTGACTTCTTCACTGGTGATCCTTGCCGCCGACTTCGTCTTGACGGCTTTCATGTTCCGGGGTGCGTAATGAACCGTATGACTTTAGATCTATGGGTAGGGGTGTTCGTGGCCATCGGCCTGGGGGCACTGTTGTTTTTAGCACTAAAGGTCGGTAATCTGGCTTCTACAAATACCGGCGAAACCTATGTACTCAAAGCAAATTTTGATAACATCGGGGGCCTGAAGGTACGTGCGCCGGTGAAAAGCGCAGGTGTCGTGGTGGGCCGGGTGAGCGATATCCGCCTTGACGGGGAGCGCTACGAGGCGGTGGTGACGATGAACATCAGCAGCCAGTTCATGTTCCCGCGCGACACCTTCGCCAAGATCCGGACCTCGGGCCTGCTGGGCGAGCAGTACATTGGCCTGGCGGTTGGCGGCGATACCGAGCTGTTCAAGCCGGGCGAGTCCGTCAAGAAGACGGAGTCGGCCATGGTGCTGGAGGATCTGGTCGGCCAGTTCCTCTTCGACAAGGCGGCTGAAGGAAAAGACAAGAAGTGACGTTATAAGAGCGGGACTATAATATAAAGAGGCGATTCGATGAAAACAGGACTTTCAAGGCAAATCAGCAAGTTGGCGATCGTCGTCGCTGCCGCCGGCCTGCTGGGCGGCTGCGCCACGAGCGGAAACCCGAAGGATCCGATCGAGGGCTTCAACCGCGCCATGTTCGGCTTCAATGAAGGCCTGGACAAAGTCATCATCAAACCGGTCGCGACCGGCTACGAGGCCGTGCTGCCCTCGCCTCTGCAGACCGGTGTGTCGAACTTCTTCTCCAACATCGCCGACCTGATGATCGGCGTGAACAACCTGATACAGGGCAAGCCGGCCCAGGCCGCCTCGGACGCCGGTCGGGTACTGGTCAATACCACCATGGGTTTCCTCGGCATCATCGATGTCGCCAGCACGATGGGCATGGAGAAGCATGAGGAAGACTTTGGCCAGACCTTCGGCCGCTGGGGCATGGGCGATGGCGCTTATGTCGTCCTGCCGTTCTTCGGTCCTCGCACCGCCAGGGACACCATTGGCCTGGTTTTCGATGTCGCCACCGATCCGGTCTCGCATATCGACCACATTCCCTCCCGCAATACCCTGCTGGCCGTGCGCGTCATCAGCGACCGTGCCCAGTTCCTCAAGGCCGACAAGGTCATCGAGGAGGCCGCGCTGGACAAGTACTCCTACGTCCGCGACGCTTATCTGCAGCGCCGCCAGAGCCTGATCCATGACGGCAATCCGCCGAAATTCGATCCGTACTCCGGTTCGCAGGAGGGCAAGGTCTCGGAGGCGCCCCAGGAGGGAACAAGCGCGGCGCAAGTGGCAACACGCAACTGATCAATCTGTTTTCCGGTAAATCATGAAGCTATTCGCCTTGATGCTGGCGTCCGTCGCCAGCTTTCTTCTGTCGCCTGGCGTTCAGGCGCAGGAAACCGCCCCGGACGTGCTGGTCAAGAACGTCACCAATGAAGTGCTCGATATCATCCGCAAGGACAAGGACATCAAGGCCGGCAGCACCAAGCGGGCCATTGAGCTGGTCGACCACAAGGTTCTGCCGCACTTCAATTTCAGCCGGATGACCGCCCTGGCCGTCGGCAGGGACTGGCGCCAGGCCACCCCGGAACAGCAGAAGGCTCTGACGGAGGCTTTCAAGGAGCTGCTGGTGCGCACCTATTCGAATGCGCTGATCGCCTACAAGAACGAAACCGTCGATTACCGGCCCTTCAAGATGCAGGCCGGCGAGACCGACGTGACGGTGCGCACGCAGATCCACCAGCCGGGCGCCAAGCAGCCGATCACCCTGGACTACAGCCTGGAGAAGACCGCCAAGGGCTGGAAGGTCTATGACGTGGTGGTCGCCGGGGTCAGCCTGGTGACCAACTACCGTTCCACCTTCGCCACCGAGATCCGCAACGGCGGCATCGACGGCCTGGTCAAGACCCTGCAGGCCAAGAACAAGAGCCTGGAAGCTTCCGCCAAGTAATGATCCGAGATACCGGCGGAGATCGGCTCGAGGTTTCCGGCGCCCTCACGCTGGGCCAGGCCAGGGAGATGCTGGAAGCAGGCTGCCGGCATCTCGATGGCAGGCCGCAGGCCCGTTTCGATCTGTCGGCGGTTCACGAAGTCGACTCCTCCGGCCTGACGGTCATCTTTGGCTGGGTGCGAACGGCGCAGCGCCTGGGCAAGCCGGTGAGCATCGTCAATCCCCCGCAAAACCTGCTCAGCCTGGCCCGGCTCTACGGCGTCACCGAGCTTCTCCCGCTGGCCTAGCCGGCGTTGTAGCATTCCCCGATGAGTTCCGCGATACGCATCGAAGGCGTGACCAAGCGCTTTGGCAGCGTCCAGGCGCTCGACGGGGTCGATCTCGAGGTGGCGCAGGGGGAGTTCTTCGGCCTGCTCGGTCCCAACGGGGCCGGCAAGACCACGCTGATCTCGGCCCTGGCAGGGCTGGTGCGGCCGGACGCCGGCCGGCTAGCGGTGATGGGCTGCGATGTCCTGTCCGATTACCGGGCCGCCCGCCGGCAATTGGGCGTGGTGCCGCAGGAGCTGGTTTTCGATCCCTTCTTCACGGTGCGCGAAGCCTTGCGCATCCAGTCGGGCTATTTCGGCATCCGTGACAACGCCGCATGGATCGACGAGATCATCGAAAACCTCGACCTGGGCGCCAAGGCGGACACCAATATGCGGCAGTTGTCCGGCGGCATGAAGCGGCGGGTGTTGGTGGCTCAGGCGCTGGTGCACCGGCCGCCGGTGATCGTGCTCGACGAGCCGACCGCCGGGGTCGATGTCGAACTGCGCCAGGGGCTGTGGAACTTCATCCGCCGGCTCAACCGCGACGGCCAGACCATCGTGCTGACCACCCACTACCTGGAGGAAGCGGAAAGCCTGTGCGGCCGCATCGCCATGCTCAAGCAAGGGCGCATCGTCGCCCTCGACACCACGGCCAACCTGCTGCGGCGCTTCTCCGGCCATACGCTGCGCCTGCGCCTGGCGCCCGGCGCGGCATTGCCGGACGCGCTGCGCGCCCGCCTGTCGGGAGATGCGGGCGGCGAGCATGTGCTGGCCTTGGAGCGCTGCGAGGACATCGAGCCGGTGCTGGCCAGCCTGCGGGAGGCCGGCTGCCGCCTCGACGACGTCGAAGTCGGCAAGCCCGATCTGGAAGAGGTCTTCGTCCGGGTCATGAACAGCAGGCAATGAGATGGACGGCTTCCTGACCCTTCTTTACAAGGAAATCCTGCGTTTCTGGAAGGTGAGCTTCCAGACGGTGGCGGCGCCGATCCTGACCGCGCTGCTGTTCCTGCTGATCTTCACCCACGTGCTGGAAGGCCGGGTGCGGGTCTACGAGTCGGTGACCTACTCCTCCTTCCTGGTGCCCGGCCTGGTGATGATGTCGCTGCTGCAGAATGCCTTCGCCAACAGCTCTTCCTCGCTGATCCAGTCCAAGGTGACGGGCAACATCATCTTCATGCTGCTGCCGCCGATCTCCTATGTGCAGTTCTTCGCCGCCTTCGTGCTGGCGGCGATCGCCCGCGGCATCGTCGTCGGGCTGGGCGTGCTGCTGGTGACCCTGTGGTTCGTCGACCTGGGCTGGCAGGCGCCGCTGTGGATCCTGGCCTTCGCCCTGCTGGGCGGGGCCATCATGGGCGCGCTGGGCGTGATCGCCGGCATCTGGGCCGACAAGTTCGACCAGCTGGCGGCCTTCCAGAACTTCATCATCATGCCGCTGACCTTCCTCTCCGGGGTGTTCTACTCGATCCACTCGCTGCCGCCCTTCTGGCAGCGGGTCTCGCATTTCAACCCGATCTTCTACATGATCGACGGCTTCCGCCACGGCTTCTTCGGCGTCTCCGACGTGTCGCCGTGGACCAGCCTGGGCGTGGTGTCGGGCTGCTTCGTTGCCCTCTCTCTTTTCACCTTGTGGCTGCTCAGGATAGGCTACAAGCTTCGCGCATAAGGAACGGACATGGTTTCACCCGCAGACATCCAGGGCTACATCGCGCAGGGGCTGCCCTGCGCGCATCTCGCCGTCGACGGCGACGGCGCGCATTTCGAGGCGATTATCGTCAGCAGCGTCTTCGAGGGGCTGAGCCGCATCCAGCGCCAGCAGGCGGTCCACAAGGCGCTGGGCGGGCGCATGGAAAGCGGCGAGATCCACGCCCTCTCGATGCGCACCCTGACGCCGGCGGAATGGGAAGCGCAGCGTGGATAAGCTGCTGATCGAAGGCGGCGTGCCGCTCTCCGGCGAGGTGAGCATTTCCGGCGCCAAGAACGCCGCCTTGCCATTGCTGTGCGCCGCGCTGCTCACCGACCAGCCGCTGCATCTCAGCAACGTGCCGCACCTCAACGATGTCTCGACCATGCTGCGCCTGCTGGTGCAGATGGGCGTGGACGTCACGCTCGACGAGAGGAACGGCATCGTGCTGTCGGCCGCCGGCCTCAACAAGCCGGAGGCCCCCTACGACATGGTGAAGACCATGCGCGCCTCGATCCTGACCCTGGGCCCGCTGCTGGCGCGCGCCGGGCGGGCGCGGGTGTCGCTGCCCGGCGGCTGCGCCATCGGCGCGCGTCCGGTGGATATCCACATCCGCGGCCTGCAGGCCATGGGCGCGGAGATCCGCGTCGAGCACGGCTACATCCTGGCGCAGGCCAAACGGCTGCGCGGGGCAAGGATCTTCTGCGATCTGGTCACCGTCACCGGCACCGAGAACCTGATGATGGCGGCGGCGCTGGCCGACGGCGTCACCGTCATCGAGAACGCGGCGCGCGAGCCGGAGGTGGTGGACCTTGCCCACTGCCTGAACGCCATGGGGGCGAGGGTGAGCGGCGCCGGCGGCGACATCGTCACCGTCGAAGGCGTCGAGCGGCTCTCCGGTGCGCGGCACCGGATCATGCCCGACCGCATCGAGACCGGCACCTTCCTGGTCGCCGCGGCCGTGACGGGCGGACGCGTGCGCCTGAACGGCACCCGCTGCGGCATCCTCGATGCGGTGGTCGAAAAACTGCGCGAGGCCGGGGCGAAGATCGACCCTCAGGCCGACGCCATCGAGATCTCGGCCGAAGGGCCGTTGAATGCGGTCAGCCTGCGCACCGCACCCTATCCGGCCTTCCCCACCGACATGCAGGCCCAGTTCATGGCATTGAACAGCGTGGCGCAGGGTTCGGCGATGATTACCGAGACCATCTTCGAGAACCGTTTCATGCATGCCCAGGAATTGCGCCGCCTCGGCGCCGACATCGAGACCAGCGGCAATACCGCGGTGGTGAAGGGCGTGCCGCGTCTCGACGGCGCCAGCGTCATGGCCACCGACCTGCGCGCTTCGGCCTGCCTGGTCGTTGCCGGCCTGGTGGCGCGCGGCGAGACCCTGATCGACCGCATCTACCACCTCGACCGCGGCTACGAGCACATCGAGGAGAAGCTCTCCCAGCTCGGCGCGCGCATCCGCCGGGTGCATTGAGCAGGATCGCCGTATTCCGGAGACCGACTTTTTATCTGCGTTAAAATCCTGCCTTTAGAAACTGAAAGCCCGCCGTGACCGGCATCACCATCGCCCTCTCCAAGGGCCGCATCTTCGAGGAAACCCTGCCGCTGCTGGCGGCGGCGGGCATCGTGCCGGCCGACGATCCGGAAACCTCGCGCAAACTCATCCTCGGCACCAATCGCGCCGATGTGCGCCTGGTCATCGTGCGTGCCTCGGACACGCCGACCTACGTGCAGTACGGCGCGGCCGACCTCGGCATCGCCGGCAAGGACGTGCTGATCGAGCACGGCGGCGCCGGCCTCTACCAGCCGCTCGACCTGAAAATCGCCCGCTGCCGGATGGCGGTGGCAGTGCCCAACGGCTTCGACTACGCCGCGGCGGTGCAGCGCGGCGCCCGCCTGCGTGTGGCGACCAAGTACATCCAGACGGCGCGCGAGCATTTCGCCGCCAAGGGCGTGCATGTCGACCTCATCAAGCTTTACGGTTCGATGGAACTGGCGCCGCTGGTCGGGCTGGCCGACGCCATCGTCGACCTCGTCTCCAGCGGCAACACTCTGAAGGCCAACAATCTGGTGGCGGTGGAGGACATCATGCCGATTTCCTCGCGCCTGATCGTGAACCAGGCAGCGCTGAAGATGAAGCGCGACCTGCTGCAGCCGGTGATCGATGCCTTTGCCGGAGCGGTAAAATGAGAACCATCCCCCCGCCCCCCTTCCCGAGGAAGGGGGTGACGCAGGTTCAGCCGCAAACTGCGCGGCTTCCGGTTGTTGACTTGCTGCCTCCTTGGGGCGGCCCGGCGGAGGCAGCGTGATTAAGCGCCTGACCACCCGCGACCCGGATTTCACCCAGCAGCTCGCCGCGTTGCTGGCCTTCGAGAATGCCCAGGACGAGGGCATCGAGCGGGCGGTGGCCGAGATCCTCTCGGCGGTGCGCACCGTCGGCGATGCCGCCGTGCTGGAGTACACGCGACGCTTCGACCACCTCGATGCGAAGGCGATGATCGAACTGGAACTGCCCAAGCGCGAGCTGGAGGCGGCGCTGTTCAACCTGCCCGCCGAACAGCGCGAGGCGCTGGAGCAGGCCGCCACGCGCATCGCCCTCTATCACCAGAAGCAGCTGGCCGCTTCGTGGGAGTACACCCAGGCCGACGGCACGCGCCTCGGCCAGAAGGTGACGCCGCTCGACCGCGTCGGCCTCTATGTGCCCGGCGGCAAGGCGGCCTATCCCAGTTCGGTGCTGATGAACGCCATTCCGGCCAAGGTGGCCGGCGTCGGCGAACTGATCATGGTCGTGCCGACGCCGCGCGGCGAAAAGAACGCCCTGGTGCTGGCCGCCGCCGCGCTGGCCGGCGTCGACCGGGTGTTCACCCTGGGCGGCGCGCAGGCGGTGGGCGCGCTGGCCTACGGCACACAGACCATCCCGCAAGTGGACAAGCTCGTCGGCCCCGGCAACGCCTATGTCGCCGCCGCCAAGCGGCGCGTCTTCGGCGTGGTCGGCATCGACATGGTGGCGGGTCCCTCGGAAGTGCTGATCATCGCCGACGGTTTGACCGACCCGGACTGGGTGGTGATGGACCTCTTCGCCCAGGCCGAAC
>JAEUNH010000097.1 GCA_016791205.1 Rhodocyclaceae bacterium
GGCGTAGACCTCGTCGCCGGCCTTGAGGTCGACCAGCGGCACGCCGGAGAGCGTCGGCGGGCCGTCGGCCGGGCCGGTCAGCTCCATGTAGCCGGCCATGGCCTGGATCACCGGATCGTAGCCGGGGGCGTCGGGATACTCCGGGCCCATGGCCGAGATGCCGGCCCAGATCAGGTCCGGCTTGGCGGCGGCGAGCGTCTCGTAGTCGATGCCGAGCTGCTTGTAGCGGCGCGGCACGGTGTTGCAGCAGAAGACGTCGACATCCAGCTCGACCAGCAGCTTGCGCAGCAGCGCCTGGCCCTGCGGGTCCTTCAGGTTCAGCGCGATGGCTTCCTTGCCGACGTTGGGCGCGATGAAATAGGTGCGGCGGTCGTCGTCCACCACCTTGCCGCCGATGTAGCGGTTGGGATCGCCCGGCAGGCCGTCGCCTGCCGGCGTCGACTCGATGCGGATGACGCGCCAGCCGAGCTGGGCGAAGCGCAGCGTGGCGTAGGGCAGGGACAGCGCCTGCTCCATCGAGAGGACGGTGCGGCGTTTCATATAGACGCGCCTACGGCGCGCACGACGCTCCCCTCCCCCCTCGCGGGGGAGGGGTTGGGGGAGAGGGGGAAAGGCTGCGCCATCACGCTGCTTCCTTTCGAGCCGCGTGAAGGGCGCGATAAACCTTCTCCGGCGTGAACGGCAGCGCCATGATCCTCACCCCGGTGGCGTTCTCGATGGCGTTGGCGGTGGCCGCGGCGATGCAGATCGCCGGCGCCTCGCCGACGCCCTTGGCGCCCTGCGGCCCTTCGCCGTCCATGGTCTCGATGAAGCGCACGTCCATCTCGGGGATCTCCGGCGCCGTCACCAGTTTGTAGTCGCGGAAGCCGGGATTCCTCACGACCCCGTTCTCGACCATCAGCTCCTCCGTCAGCGCATAGCCCTGGCCCATGACGATGCCGCCCTCGATCTGGCCCTCGAGGCCGAGGCGGTTGAGGATGCGGCCGACGTCGTGGGCGCCGGTGACCTTGAGCAGGCGCACGATGCCGGTGTCGGTATCCACCTCGACCTCGACCACCTGCGTCGCCCAGGCGTAGGCGGCGGAGACGTCGCCCTTGAAGTGCTTGTCCTGGTGCTTGGAGGGCGGCTCGTAGTAGAAGGAGGTCATCACCAGCTCGGCCTTGTCGCTGAAGTGCAGCTGGCGCAGCAGCTTGGCCAGGGTCATCACCACCTTGCCGCTTTTCGTTTCGACGATGTGGCTGCCGCGCAGATCGAGCTCGTCCGGATTCAGGTCGGCCATCTTGCCGGCCGCGGCGAGGATCTTGCCGCGTGCCTTCCTGGCCGCGCCGATCGCCGAATTGCCGGCGATGAAGGTGGTGCGCGAGGCGTGCACACCGACGTCCCACGGCGTGATCTCGGTGTCGTTGTTGACGACGCGCACGGCGGACATCGGCAGCCCCAGCTCCTCGCAGACGAGCTGGGCCAGCACGGTCTCGGAGCCCTGGCCGATTTCGGAGGCGCCGGTGATCAGCGTCACCGAGCCGAAGTCGTCCATCTTGAGGATGGTGCCGCAGCCGTCGGACGGGTAGATCTTGGCGCCGCCGCCGACGTGCAGCATGGAGGCGATGCCGATGCCGCGCTTGAAGCGTCCCGGCTTGCCGCGCTCGGCGGCGTTGGCTTTGGTTTTCGCCAGGAAGCCGCTCGCCTCGGCGGCGGTGGTCAGGCATTCCTTCAGGCCGCAGCTCTTGAAGTGCATGCCCTGCGGCGTCACTTCACCGGCGTCCTGGGCGTTCTTCAGGCGGAAGGCGAGGGGATCCATGCCGACCGCCTCGGCCATCATGTCCATGTGCTGTTCGACGGCGAAGGTGGCCTGCAGGTTGCCGTAGCCGCGGAAGGAGCCGGCGTAAGGGTTGTTCGTGTACACCGCCTTGGTGTGATAGAGGCAGTGCGGCACGCGGTAGAGGGACGATATGGTCTGCATCATGACGAAGGGCGTCGTCGCGCCCCACGAGGTGTAGGCGCCGTTGTCGTGCAGGGTGTTCACGGTGCGGAAGGTCAGTGTGCCGTCCTTTTTGCAGCCCGAGCGCAGGGTGAGGATCACCGGCTGGCGCGTCGGCGAGGCGAGGAACTCCTCCTCGCGCGTAAACACCAGCTTCACCGGACGTCCGCTGGCCTTGGCGAGGAACACCGTGATCGGCTCGAAGGGATAGATGTCGAGCTTGGAGCCGAAGCCGCCGCCGATCGGCGGCTGGATGATGCGGATGCGCGCCGGGTCCATGTTGAGGATCTCGGCGAACTCGCGCTTGTGCAGGAAGGGCACCTGGGTGTTCGAGTACATCAGCAGGTTCCCGGAGGAGTCGAACTCGGCGATGATGCCGGACACCCCCATGCAGCAGTGCGTGACGTAGTGCAGGTGGAAGGTGTCCTCGAACACCACGTCGGATTCGCGCTCGCCCGCCGCCACGTCGCCCTGCTGATAATCGAAGGTCATGGCGATGTTGTCGGGCTTGCCGGCGTAGGCGATGCCCTGCGCCTGCTTGAGGTGGTCGTGCTTCGCGCTGGCGCCGTGCGGCTCGGGGTGGATCAGCGGCGCGCCCGGCTTGAGCGAGTCGTTCGGGTCGGAGAGGACCGGCAGGTCCTCGTACTCGACCTTGATCAGTTTCAGCGCCGCCTCGGCGATGGCTTCCGACTCCGCCGCGACGGCGGCGATCTCGTCGCGCAGGCTGCGCACGCGGTCGGTTTTCAGCGGGAAGTGGTCCTTGGCGACGCCGATCGGGCGCTGCCAGGGCACGTCGGCGGCGGTGATCACCGCATGCACGCCGGACAGCGCCTTCGCCGCCGAGGTGTCGATGGACTTGATCTTCGCATGCACCCGGGTGGAGCGCAGGATCTTGCCGTAGAGCTGGCCCTGCACGTCGAGGTCCTGGATGTAGCGCGTCTTGCCGCCGGCTTTTTCCGGCGCATCGAGCTTGGTGATGCGCTTGCCGATGAGGGAATCCTTCTGGATGGTTTCGGGCATTTGATTACTCCTTGCTCGCGGCCTCTATCGCATCGATGATTTTCACGTAGCCGGTGCAGCGGCACAGGTTGCCCTCGATGCCGCGCTGGATTTCCTCGCGGCTCGGGTGCGGATTCTGTTCGAGCAGCTGTCTGGCCTGCATCACCATGCCCGGCGTGCAGAAGCCGCACTGCACGGCGCCGGCCTCGACGAAGGCCTTCTCGATGCGCAGCCCGACCGGATCGGCGGCCAGGCCCTCGATGGTGGTGACCTGGCGGCCGTCGCACTCGACGGCGAACAGCAGGCAGGAATTCAGCGAGACGCCGTCGAGGATGATGGTGCAGGCGCCGCACTCGCCCTCGCCGCAGCCGTACTTGGTGCCGGTGAGGCCGGCGACGTTGCGGATCATCTCCAGGGCGCTCATCTGCACGGGCACCGACACGCGGGTCGGCACGCCGTTGAGGGTGAAATTAATGGTTTGCTGAGACATCTTCGAGGATCCTTCTCGTCATGTTGTGGATCATCTCCTTGCGGTACCAGGCGCTGGCGCGCACGTCGGAGATGGGATGCACTTCGTCCTGCGCCGCCTTGGCGGCGGCGGCGATGGTGGCGGCGTCGAGCTTTTTGCCTTCCAGGGCTTCCTCGGTGGCGCAGCCGCAGACCGGCGTCGGCGCCACCGCGCCGAAGGCGACGCGCACCTGGGAGAGCTTGCCGTCCTTGAGCACGCCGGCGACGCCGATGGAGATCGCCGAGATGTCGAGCGCCGGCCGCGTGCCGAACTTGTGAAAGCGCGCGACGAAGCCCTTTGGCGGAATCGGGATGCGCACGGCGGTGAGCAGTTCGGCCGGGGCGAGCCGCGTCTTGCCGGGGCCGACGAAGAACTCCGGCAGCGGCATGCTGCGGCGGAACAGCGTGTCGTCGGGCTTGGAGGCCAGCTCGACGTGGGCGCCCAGCACCATCAGCGGCACCAGAGTGTCGCCGGCGGGCGAGGCGTTGCAGATGTTGCCGCCGACCGTGCCGGCGTTGCGGATCTGGTCGCTGGCGAAATGGTCGGCTGCCTGCGCCAGCAGCGGCAAATGCTCGCGCACCAGCGGGTGCGCCATCATCTCGGTGATGGTGGTCAGCGCGCCTATGCGGATTTCGTCTCCTTCGCGGCTGATGCCGCGCAGCTCCGGGATGCGGCGGATGTTCATCAGGGTACGTTTGAACTTCACGCGTCCGGCGTGTGATTGCGGCATCAGATCAGTGCCGCCGGCGAGGATGGTCACCTCGCCGAGTTCCTGCAGCTGCACCACGGCCTGTTCCAGGCTGGTGGGCGCCACGTAGTTGTCGAGTGCGGTCATTGCATTTCCTTCTAGAAGCGTATGGGTTCCTGGTGGCGGCCGAAGATTTTCACGAGTTGATTCGTCATTTCGCCGACGCTGGCGTAGGCCTTGACGGCCTCGACCAGGGACGGCATGACGTTGCGGCCGGCGGAAGCGTCGGCGGAGAGTCGCGCCAGCGCCTGTGACACTTTGGCCTGGTCGCGCTCGGCGCGGATCTTGTTCAGCCCGGCGACCTGCACCCGCGTGTCCTCCTCGTTGTAGGGGTGGAACTCGACGGGATGCTCTTCTTCCTGCTCGTTGCGGTAGCAGTTGACGCCGACCTTGCGGAACTTGCCGGATTCGATGTCGCGCTGCATCCGGTAGGCCTGGGCGGAGACCTTGGACTGGATGGCGCCCTCGGAGACCAGCTTGACGATGCCGCCCTGGGCATCGACCTCGGCCATGATCTCCTCCATCTTCTGCCGCATCTGGTTGGTCAGGGTCTCGACGTAGAACGAGCCGCCGAGCGGGTCGACCGTCTCGGTCAGGCCCATCTCCTCGATCAGCAGCTGCATGGTGCGCAGCGAGATGCGCGCCGAGTACTCGGTGGGGATGGTGTAGGCCTCGTCATACGAACAAAGCGCCATGGTCTGCGTGCCCGACAGCGCCGAGATCAACGCATAGTAGGCGCCGCGCACGATGTTGACTTCGGGCTGCTCGAAAGTCAGTCCGCCGCCGCCGCCGGCGGCGATCATGCGCAGCCACATCGAGCCGGGCTTCTCGGCG
>JAEUNH010000156.1 GCA_016791205.1 Rhodocyclaceae bacterium
GAGGATGGCGCGGGCGGCGTCGGCGATCGGGTCCTGCTGGTCGTCGCCCTCGGCCAGCACGGTGTAGAAGGCAGTGATCGAACCGCCGCCCTCGGGGCCGTTGCCGGCCCGCTCGACCAGCTGCGGCAGGCGGGCGAAGACGGAAGGCGGGTAGCCCCGCGTCACCGGCGGCTCGCCGATGGCCAGGGCGATCTCGCGCTGGGCCATGGCGAAGCGGGTCAGCGAATCCATGATCAGCAGCACGTGGCGGCCCTGGTCGCGGAAGTGCTCGGCGATGCTGGTGGCGTAGGCGGCGCCCTGCAGGCGCATCAGCGGGCTGGTGTCGGCCGGGGCGGCCACCACCACCGAGCGCTTGAGGCCGGCCGGGCCGAGGATGTGCTCGATGAACTCCTTCACTTCGCGGCCGCGCTCGCCGATCAGGCCGACCACGATCACCTCGGCGGCGGTGAAGCGCGCCATCATGCCGAGCAGCACGCTCTTGCCGACGCCTGAGCCGGCGAACAGGCCGAGGCGCTGGCCGCGGCCGACGGTGAGCAGCGCGTTGATGGCGCGGATGCCGACGTCGAGCGAACTGGCGATGGGGGCGCGCTGCAGCGGGTTGAAGGGCCGGCTCTGCAGCGAGCGGCTGTGCTTGGTGTGGAGCGGGCCGAGGCTGTCGAGGGGTCGGCCGGCGCCGTCGAGCACCCGCCCGAGCAGGGCTTCGCCGACCGGCAGGTGCTTGGCGCGGTCGGACAGGCGCCGGCTCGGCGCCAGGCGCTCGATGACCGAGGGCAGCGGGGTGCGGCTTTCCAGGGGCAGGACATGCGCGCCGGGGGCCAGGCCGTAGACGTCGTCGGTCGGCATCATGAACAGCTTCTCGCCGGAGAAACCGACCACCTCGGCCTCGACGGCGGCCCCGCCGGGCAGCGAGACATGGCAGCCGGAGCCGAGCGGCAGCTTGAGCCCGGCCGCCTCCATGACCAGGCCGTTGATGCGGGTCAGCCGGCCGCTGAGCTGGAAGGGCTGGGCCTCGGCCGCCAGGCGCCGGCAATCGCCGAGGAAGCCGCCCCATTTACCGTGGTGCGGATTCACGATGGGTTCTCGATCCACTCCGAGGCGGCGCCCATGCTCTCGATGACGCGCCGCCAGCGGGTCTCGACGCTGGCATCGAGGTGGCTGCCGCCGGCGTCCACCCGCACGCCGCCGCGCGCCATGGCGGGCTCCTCGTGCAGGCGATGGCCGGCGTGGGCCAGCTGGTCGCCGAGATAGGAGCGCACCAGCGAGGCGTCCTCCGGGTGCAGATAGAGGGCGGCATGCTGGTGCGGCAGCTGCAGCAGCGCTTCCTTCACGACTTCGAGGATGGTCTCGGGCCGCGCGGCGATGGCCTGGCGCAGCACCTGGCGGGCCACCTCGAGGGCCAGGCCGAGCAGTTCCTCGGCGACCTTCTGGTCGAACTCGGCCAGCGCGCCGTCGAGCTGCTCGACCAGGGTGTGCAGGCGCAGCGCCTCCATGCGGGCCCGCGCGGTGCCTTCCTCGTAGCCGGCGTCGAAGCCCTGCTTGTGGGCGTCGCGGTGGATGCGCTCGATGTCCTCGGCGGTCGGCAGCTTGGCGGCGGACTTGGTCTGCGTTCCGGCGGCCGGGATCCTGGCCGCGGCCGGGCCCAGGCTGGCCAGCTCCCAGCGCTGCCAGGCGGTCTGGTTCTCCTTGGGAATGACGGCGTTGGACATCTGGCTTCAGGCGCGGCTCAGACGAACTCGTCCTCGCCCTTGCCGCCGAGCTGGATCTGGCCCTCGTCGGCCAGCCGCCGGGCGATCTTGAGGATCTCCTTCTGCTCGCGCTCGACCTCGGAGAGCCGCACCGGGCCCTTCGATTCGAGGTCCTCGCGCAGCATCTCGGCGGCGCGCTGCGACATGTTCTTGAAGACCTTCTCGCGCATCGCCTCGTTGGCGCCCTTGAGGGCCAGGATCAGCGACTCGGATTGCACCTCGCGCAGCAGCAGCTGGATGCCGCGGTCGTCGACGTCGATCAGGTTGTCGAAGACGAACATCTCGTCGATGATCTTCTGCGCCAGGTCGGGGTCGTACTCGCGCACGTTGTCGATGATCGCCGTCTCGTGGGCGGTGCCGACGAAGTTGAGGATCTCGGCGGCGGTGCGCACGCCGCCCATCGCCGCCTTCTTGATGTTGCTGGAGCCGGAGAGCACCCGGGTCAGGGCCTCGTTCAACTCCTGCAGGGCCACCGGCTGGACGCCGTCGAGGGTGGCGATGCGCAGGATGACGTCGTTCCTCAGGCGCTCGGTGAAGTGCTTGAGGATGTCGCCGGCCTGGTCGAATTCCAGGTGCACCAGGATGGTGGCGATGATCTGCGGGTGCTCGTTGCGCACCAGGTCGGCGACGGTGGCGGCGTCCATCCACTTCAGGCTCTCGATGCCGGCGGTGTCGCCGCCCTGCAGGATGCGCGAGATCAGGTTGGCGGCGCGGTCGTCGCCGAGCGCCTTGGTCAGCATGCCGCGGATGTACTCCTCGTCGGCCACCACCGGCGCGCCGCGCTGGGTCTCCTCGTAGAACTCGTTGACCACTTCCTCGACCTTGTCGCGCGGCACCGACTTCAGCCCCGCCATGGCGGCGCCCAGCTTCTGCACTTCGCGCGGGCCGAGATGCTTGAGCACCTCGGCGGCCTCGTCCTCGCCGAGGGTCAGCAGCAGCATGGCGCTCTTGGTGATGCCGTCGTCGCTTCCCATGATCGATCCTTATTGAACTTTGCCGGCCGGCTGGTTGCCGCCGACCCAGTCCTTGATCACCGTCGCCACGGCCTTCGGCTCCTGGCGGGCCAGGTCGCGCGCCGCCTGCACCTTCTGGTCGTAGCTGGCCGGGCCGCCAGGGCCGCCCTCGTAGGCGAAGGCGCCTTCGGCCGGCGCCTCGGGGAGGGTCGCGGCGCGCTCCATCAGCTTGCGCAGGAAGGGCTTCACCACGCCGAAGAACAGGTAGCCGGCCAGCCCGGCGAAGACCAGGTACTTGAGGCCTTCCAGCACCCAGCCGATCAGGGTCGGGTTCTTCCAGAAGGGGGTGGATTCCACCTCCTGCTTGTCGCCGCTGGCGAACGGGGTGTTCTGCACGTTGAGGCTGTCGCCCCTGTCCTTGTTATAGCCCATGGCCTCCTTCACCAGGTCGTTGATCTGGGTCATCTCCTTGGCGCTCATCGGCTTGGAGCCGGCCTTGCCGTCGCCGCCGACGTCCTTGCGGTGGTTGACCACCACCGCCGCCGACAGGCGCTTGATGGCGCCGACCGGCTGGCGCACGTGGCGGATGGTCTTGTCGAGTTCGTAGTTGGTGGTGGCGTCGCGGCGGCCCTGGGCGGCGGCGCTGACCCCGGCCGTCGCGCCGGGCGCCGTGGCGCCGGGCGCCGCGCCCGGCGTGCCGGGGGCGGGCGGGGCGGTGATCGGCGCGGTGGCCGGCACCGGCGGCTGGTTGGACAGCGCGCCGGGCACGCCGGCCGCTGCCGGCTTGCCGCTGCCATCCTCGCTCACCTGCTGGCTGCGGATGGAGGCTTCGGTGGGCGGGTTCGGCTTGTAGGTTTCCGCCACCTGCTCGGATTGGGAGAAATCGATGTCGGCGGTGACCTGGGCGCGGAAGTTGCCCGCGCCGAGCAGCGGGGTGAGCAGGGTTTCGATGCGACGCACATACATCGATTCGACATCCTGCAGGTACTTCAGCTGGGTGGCGTCGAGGCCCGTGTTGCGGCTGGCGCCCTTCTCGGCCGAGAGCAGGTTGCCGTTCTGGTCGATCACGCTGACGTTGGCGGCGGGCAGGTGCGGCACGCTGGCGGCCACCATGTGGGCGATGCCGGCCACCTGGTTCGGGTCGAGGTTGCGGCCGGGCGCGACATTGAGCACCACCGAGGCCGAGGGCTTCTGGTCGTCGCGCAGGAAGCCGGTCTGCTTGGGGATGGCCAGGTGCACGCGGGCGCCCTGCACCGCGGCGAGCGACTGGATCGAGCGCGTCAGTTCGCCTTCGAGGGCGCGCTGGAAGTTGATCTGCTCGATGAACTGCGACATGCCGAGCTTCTGGGTCTCCATCAGCTCGAAGCCGACCAGGCTGCCCTTGGGCAGGCCCTGCGAGGCGAGCCGCATGCGCAGCTCGTGCACCTGCTGTTGCGGCACCAGGATGGCGCCGCCCGACTCGGAGAATTTGAACGGCACGTTCATCTGCTGCAGGGCGGCGATGACGTGGCCGCCGTCGCGCTCCGAGACGTTGGTGAACAGCACCGAGAAGGTGGGCGCGCGCGTCCAGGTCCAGGCGGCCACGACGAGGGCGGCCACCAGCGAGAGGGCGATGATGCTGAGCAGCTTCTGCTGCATCGGCAGCCGCATGAAGGCAGTCAGCGAGAATGAAGTGTCGGCCATAGGGTCACCATGTCGTTGCGGGCCCGCTCCGGGCATCTGGCGGCATTCTGCCCACGCCATGCAAGAACCGTTCTGGAGATAAGCGGCAATTTTTGCCCCCTATTTGCCGGCTTGGCCGGTTTGCCCCGGGCGTAATCTGCGGCCATCCCGTCACAGGGGCAGCCCATGGAGAACGCCGCACACCCCGCACAGCAGATCGAGGCTGGACGCCTGGCCGAGGCCTTCCGCCTGTTCAGCCAGGCCTCGGAAGATCTTGCCGGGGCATATACCAGCCTGCAGGAGCAGGTGGCCGGCCTGACGGCCGAACTGGCCCTGGCCAACGGCCGGCTGAAGCGCGAGATCGAGGAGAAGACCGCGCTCACCGAGCGCCTGGCGCGGCTGCTCGATGCCCTGCCCGCCGGCGTGGCGGTGCTGGATGCCTGCGGCCGGGTGGAGCAGGCCAATCCGGCCGCCGCCGGCATTCTCGGGGCCGACATCGAGGGCCGGGTCTGGGAGGAATTCGCCGGCGCCTGCCTGGCGCCGACGGCGACGCCGGGCGAATGGGAGATGCCGCGCCTGCGCTGCCGCCGCGTCGCCGTCAGCGAGACCCGCCTGGCCGCCAGCGGCGGCCGGCTGGTGCTGATCCACGACGTCAGCGAAGCCCACCGCATGAAGACCCAGGCGGCGAGAAACGAGCGCCTGGCGGCCATGGGCGAAATGGCCGCCGGCCTGGCTCACCAGCTGCGCACGCCGCTGGCGGCGGCGCTGCTCTACGCCGGCGCCCTGGAGAACCCGCGCCTGCCCGAAGCCGAGCGGGCGCGCTGCGGCGGCCGGGTGGTGGAGCGGCTGCAGCATCTGGAGCGCCTGATCCGCGACATGCTCAGCTTCGCCCGCGGCGAGACCACCGGCGGCGAGACGATTCCGGTGGCGGAACTGCTGGCCGAGGCGGCGCAGGTCTTCGAGCCGCTGGCGCGCCGCCGCGAGGTGGCCCTCATCGTCGGCGACGACAGCCGCGGCGCCGCGGTCAACGGCAACCGCAAGGCCCTTTCGGGGGCCCTCATCAACCTCCTCGAGAACGCCCTCGACGCCAGCGCCGGTGGCAGCCGGGTGACGCTGGAAGCACGGTTGCAGGCCGATGCCAGTCTGCGCCTGCAGGTGCGCGACAACGGCCGCGGCATGGATGCCGCCACCCAGGCGCGCCTGTTCGAGCCCTTCTTCACCACCCGTGCCGACGGCACCGGGCTGGGCCTGGCCATCGCCCGCGGCGTGGCCCGCGCCCACGGCGGCAGCCTCGAGGTCGACTCGGCGCCGGGCGCCGGCAGCGTCTTCAGCCTGAGCTTGCCGGCCTGCGCCGGCTTTTCCGAAATCAAGTCACAACCCGAACGGAGTGTCCTATGCCTGAGCCACTGAACCTTCTGGTCGTCGAGGATGACCTGCAGCTTCGCGACGCCCTCTGCCTGACGCTGGAGTGCGCCGGCCATCGCGTGATCGGCGCCGCCGACGGCCCGGCCGCCCTGCGCCTGCTCGAGCGCGAGGCCTTCAACCTGGTGGTAAGCGATCTGCGCATGCAGCCGATGGACGGCATCGCGCTGCTGAAGGCGATCCGCGCGGGCTTCCCGCACCTGCCGGTGCTGCTGATGACGGCCTTCGGCGACGTGGACAAGGCGGTGTCGGCGATGCACGCCGGGGCCTGCGACTTCCTGCTCAAGCCCTTCGAACCGGGGGTGCTGATCGAGCACGTGGCCCGCCATGCCATGCGGCCGCAGCAGGAGGAGGGTGTCATCGCCGCCGACCCGCGCACCCGCAACCTGCTGGCGCTGGCGGCGCGGGTGGCCAAGACCGAGGCCACGGTGCTGCTCAGCGGCGAATCGGGCACCGGCAAGGAGGTGTTCGCCCGCCATATCCATGCCCGCTCGGCGCGCGCCGCCGCGCCCTTCGTCGCCATCAACTGCGCGGCGATTCCCGAGAACCTGCTGGAGGCCACGCTGTTCGGCCATGAGAAGGGCTCGTTCACCGGCGCCCAGGCGGCGCAGGCCGGCAAGTTCGAGCAGGCCCAGGGCGGCACCCTGCTGCTCGACGAGATTTCCGAAATGCCGCTGGCGCTGCAGGCCAAGCTGCTGCGGGTGCTGCAGGAGCGCGAGGTGGAGCGGGTCGGCGGCAAGAAGCCGATC
>JAEUNH010000157.1 GCA_016791205.1 Rhodocyclaceae bacterium
GACCACATCAGCGAGAAGAGGAACATGCCGACGAAGGTGAACAGGAGCGCCCACAGCGCGCCGAGGTTGCCCTCGCCCGTCTTCACCCAGGTGGACACCGTGCAGGCGCCGGCCAGCACCATGCCGATGCCGAAGAGGAACAGGCCGGCGAAGGTGTTGAGGCCGACGTCGAAGCGCATCGGATTGCCGGCGCCCAGGCTCATGAAGCCGGTAAAGCCGACGGTGAGGATCATCATGGCCATCAGCATGGCCTTGGTGTTGCGGTAGGTCTTGAACATGATGGCGTCGCGCAGCGCCGCCGTGTTGCAGAAGCGCGAGCGCTGCATGATCAGCCCTAAGACGGAGCCGAACATGAACGCGACGAGACATTCGACGACCGGCGACATTCTCAACCCTCCAGGATTTTCTTGTAGATGAGCGAACCGACCCAGGCGCCGGCGAGGATGCCGGAAATGGCCAGGTAGCCGCCGAGGTTCATCTCCGAGCCCATGCCGAAGAAGGTCGACACGTTGCAGACGAAGGCCAGCCGGATGCCGACGCCCATCAGCAGGCCGCCGAGGGTGATCATCAGCCACTCCGAGGCGCGGCGCGGCAGGCGCCAGTAGAACTCCTTCGACAGCACCGCGCCGACGAAGGCGCCGAAGAACATGCCGAGGCTGATGTAGATCTTCCAGTAATCGGCGTGCGGCGGGAACACCAGCTGCCAGAAGGGAATGCGCATCAGTTCGTCGCCGAGGAAGAGCTGGGCAATCAGCCCGGTCATCATGGTCTCGCCGCCGCCCACCGTCCAGGCACCGACGACGAGGAACAGGAAGATGTCCAGCACGGCGATGGCCGCCAGGGCGATGATCGGGTCCAGGGTCTTGCGGAAGAACTCCATCATGCCTCCTGATGGGCCGCCCCGAAGGGGGCATGCGCCCCCTCGGGGGGCAGCGAACATAAGTGAGCGTGGGGGCTCATGTCTCCTCCGTGGCCGGCTGGCATCAGCCGGGGTTCTTCTTGTATGCTGCAGATTCTATTGGCCCGGTCGGGCAGGTGGTGGTAATTATTGCCAACGCCGCGAAACAAGGGAAGATGAATGAATATCTATACTGAAGTCAACGACGTGCTCGATCACATGTTCAACGCCTGCACGACCTCGCAGATCAACGAGTTCATCCCCGAGAAGCGCGGCTTCCGCATCCATGGCCATAGCACCACCATCTCGCTGGAGCGCGCCTTCTGGAACGTGCTGGACGACATGGCCGGCGAATCGAAGATGCCCCTGCCGCGCCTGATCGAAAAGGTGCACGACGGCTGCCTGGTCGCCAACGACAAGAACATCGCCTCGTGCCTGCGTGTGATCTGCCTGAAGTACCTCAACGTCTATAGCAGCTGCACCCCGGCGGCGGCGCGCGCCGAGCTCGCGCGGGTGGCATAGGAGAAGTCAGTCTCCGCGGGACGGCGTCTGCATCACGGGTCGATGCCGGTCAGTCGCGCAGTCAGCCTGCGCGCGATCGGCGCCATGAAGAAGATCACCGGCACGCCAACCACGTAGGCGACGAGGAAGGCCTTCAGCCAGCGGCCGAGGAAATCGGGCGCGAAGCCTACGTTCACCGCGGTGATGACGAAGGTCATCAGCGAGATCATCAGCAGGCCCATGATGAAGGAGAACACCAGGTGGAAGCGTTTCGGGGGAGGCATCGTTCTTTCTCTTGTTTCAGGTTCGGAAAGGCGGCCCGCCGGGCGACGGACCGCGGCGGATCACTTGTAGAAGCCGCGCGCCTTCATGCGCTCGCAGGCGTTCTGGCGCGGGCCGGGCAGGGTCTTGCCCTGCTCCTTGGCGCGCGCCTCCATCTGCTTGTGCTGCGCCACCTGGGCGGCCTTGCATTCCTCGTAGGTCTTCGCCGCCATCATGGCGTTGTGGTGCGCGGTGCGCTCTTCCGGCGTCATCAGGCTCCAGCCGGGCGTGTTGTCCTTGTTGAAGCGGTATTGCATGCCCTTGCCGCCGGGGCCCATGCCGCTGCCGGGGCCTATGCCCTGACCCTGCTGAGCGAATACGGGTGCGGCGAGCGCCGCGCCGAGCAGTGCTGCGAATGCAAGCTGTAAGCGTTTCATGATGCGATCCTTTCTGTCAGTCGGGAGAGGCCGGCGGAACAGCCACCGGTGTATTAGATATGCCTAATATAGCTCCGATTTTCAGAAAGTCAAAGCCGCTGTCAGGAGCGGACCCGCTGCGGATCGTCCGCCAGCGCCGTGGCAAGCCGCGCCACGGCGGCGGTATAGCGCAGGCGGCGCTCGCCCAGACGCTGGGCGCGGAAAACCTGCTGACCTTCCGGCGTGCCAAGGTCGCAGCCGAGCAGTTCCGAGCAGCCCGTCGCGCCGAATTCGGCACGGAAAGCGTCGAGCAGCGCGCGTAGCGGCGTAGCTCTGTTCGACCGACTCGAGAACGATTTCAGCCACGGCCGGCCTCGTACCAGCCTTTGCTGGCATTCACCACCTTGACGACCAGCAGCATCGCCGGCACCTCGATCAGCACGCCGACCACGGTGGCGAGCGCGGCGCCGGACTCGAAGCCGAACAGGCTGATGGCGGCGGCGACCGCCAGTTCGAAGAAGTTGGAAGCGCCGATCAGCGCCGAGGGGCAGGCGACGCTGTGCTGCTCGCCTACGGCACGGTTGAGCCAGTAGGCGAGCGCCGAGTTGAAGAACACCTGGATCAGAATCGGCACGGCGAGCAGGGCGATCACCAGCGGCTGGCGGAGGATGGCCTCGCCCTGGAAGGCGAACAGCAGCACCAGCGTGGCGAGCAGCGCGGCGATCGACCACGGCCCGGCTTTCGCCATGGCGCCGTCGTACGCAGACTGACTTTTACGGATCAGGAAACGCCGCCACCCTTGCGCCAGCGCCAGCGGGATGACGATGTAGAGCACGACGGAAGTGACCAGCGTGTCCCACGGCACCGTGATCGCCGAGATGCCGAGGAGGAGTCCCACGATGGGGGCGAAAGCGAAGATCATGATGGTGTCGTTCACCGCCACCTGCGAGAGCGCGAACAGTGGGTCGCCGTTGGAGAGCCGGCTCCAGACGAAGACCATCGCCGTGCACGGCGCCGCGGCGAGCAGGATCAGGCCGGCGATGTAGGAGTCGATCTGTTCCGCCGGCAGGTAAGGGGCGAAGAGCTGGCGGATGAACAGCCAGCCGAGGAAGGCCATCGAGAAGGGCTTCACTAGCCAGTTCACGAACAGGGTCACGCCGATGCCGCGCACGTGGCGGCTCACCTCGTGCAGGGCGCCGAAGTCCACCTTCACCAGCATCGGCACGATCATCACCCAGATGAGCAGGCCGACCGGAATGTTGACCCGCGCCACCTCCATCCGGCCCAGCGCCTGGAACGGCGCCGGCAGCAGCTGGCCGAGCGCGATGCCAATGAGGATGCAGAGGAACACCCAGACGGTGAGGTAGCGCTCGAACAGGTTCATGGGCGAACTATACAAAAACGAAGCGCCCTTGCGGGCGCCTAGTCAGGCGGTTGCATGCGGTCCGGTCAGTTATACAGCACCTTCGGCAGCCACAGGCCGATGTCGGGGAAGACGTAGAGCAGCACCAGCGCCAGCACCTGGATCGCCATGAACGGCATCATGCCGGCGAAGATCTGGTTCAGCGTGACGTGCGGCGGCGAGACGCCCTTCAGGTAGAACGCCGCCATCGCCACCGGCGGCGAGAGGAAGGCCGTCTGCAGGTTGAGCGCCACCAGCAGGCCGAAGAACAGCGGGTCGACGTTGAAGTGCGCCAGCAGCGGGATGAAGATCGGCATGAAGATGACGATGATCTCGGTCCATTCCAGCGGCCAGCCGAGGATGAAGATGATGAACTGGGCAAGGATCATGAACTGCAGCGGCGTCATGTCGAGCGAGAGCACCCATTGTTCCACCAGCGCCTGCCCGCCGAGCAGCGCGAAAGCCGCCGAGAAGATCGAGGAGCCGACGAACAGCCAGCACACCATGGCGGAAGTCTTTGCCGTGAGGAACACCGACTCCTTCATGACGCCCATATTGAGCCGGCCGTAGGCCGCCGCCAGCAGGATGCCGCCCAGGGAGCCGACCGCCGCTGCCTCGGTTGGCGTGGCCAGGCCGAAGACGATAGAGCCGAGCACGGCGAGGATGAGGATCGCCAGCGGGAAGAACGAGGCCAACAGCATCTTGAAGATTTCCAGCCGGGCGAAGTCGAAGACCCAGTAGAAGAACAGCACGGCGGCGGTGCCGGCGGCCAGCACGATCCAGTAGGAGAGCGGGGCCGGCTGCGGTTCGGCGGCGACCGCGGCTTCAGGCGGTGCCGCTACGGTTTCAGCCGTGGCGGGCTTTTCGGCCGCGGCTTCCTTCGCGCCGTCCGCGGGCGGTTCCTTGACGCCTTCCGCCCCTTCCTCCTCGGGCGGTTCGGACACCCCTTCGGCCTTCTCTTCCGCGCCCTCTTCGGCGGCAATCGCCGCGCCGCTGCCCATCTCCTGCAGGCCGGAGATGTCCACCTGCTCCGGCGGCTGGGTGACGGATTTGTACACCAGTCCCATGCTGCCGAACCAGACCGCGGCCGGCAGCAGCACGATGACAAGCTGCCTGAGGATTGCGCCGGCGGGCACGCTGGCATTCACGCGGCCCTTCAGCGCCGAGAGCAGCGCCGGCAGGGCCTTGCGGCCGTGGGCGTCGGCCACCGCCCGGTTGTGCGGCGGCAGCGGCACGATGCGCTCCTCGGCGGAGAGCGGCGGCGCCAGATGCGGCTTGAACTTGGCGAGCAGAATGACGTAGGCGATGTAG
>JAEUNH010000199.1 GCA_016791205.1 Rhodocyclaceae bacterium
AGGAAATCCGGGTTGCCGGCGCGGTCGACGCCCGCCTTGTCGCGGTCCATCCAGGCGCCTTCGAACACCACCACCACGCCCGGCATGCAGCGCTCGGTGACATAGGCCGGCAGCACGATCCTGCCGCGCCCGTTCCATACCTCGACCGTATCGCCGGTGCGGATGCCGAGCCGCTTCGCGTCGGCCGCATTCAGCGTGATCTCCTGCCGGTAGGTCTCGCGCAGCCAGGGAATGTTGTGGAAGATCGAGTGGGTGCGCCAGCGCGGATGCGGCGTGATCATGTGGAAGGGATAGACCTTCGCCAGCGGGTGGTTGAGCGACTCGAAGGGCTCGATCCATTTCGGGATGGCGGGGATCGGATAGCCGTACTGCGTCTTCGTCCAGTCGGTCACCTTGGCCAGGGTCGTCGAGAAGATTTCGATCCTGCCGGAGGGCGTCTTGAAGGGCTTGCCCTGCTCGATCTGCTCGCGGAAGGCCACCAGCGGCTGCGCGAACTCGAACTTGTACACGCCGCGGCGCTTGAACTCCTCCCAATCCATCTTCACGCCCTGGCGCGCCTGCACCTTGTCCTTCCACCAGGCGGCAAGATAGGCCTCGTCGACCGGGTCCGGGTTGTCGAAGTAGCCACGCCCGGCGCGCGGGTTGTAGCGCTTGCCGAAGTCCTTCAGCGCCGGATCGAGCTTCTCCAGCCGCCAGGCCAGATCGGTGAACACCTGGAAGTCGGTCTTCGACTCGCCCAACGGCTCAATCGCCTTGGGCCGGTGGATGTAGTAGTGGCCCTTGTACCAGGGCAGCGCCACGCCGTGGCGCTCGAAATGCGTCGCGATGGGCAGCAGCACGTCGGCCCACAGGCCGGACGGCGTCATGGTGGAGTCCTGGCAGACGACCAGCTCCAGCTTCTTCACCGCCTCGATTTCCTTGTTGATGTGGGTGAGCTGGTTGAACCAGTCCGAGCCGTGCCACCAGATCGCCTTGATGTTGGGAATGACGCCGTCGAGCTTGTCCGTGCGCGGCCACAGGCCGACCTCCTCGCGCTTGACGTTCGGGTAGTTCAGCACGCAGTGCGCCCAGCGATCCGACTTGATCGAGGCGTACCAGATGTTGGCGTTCTCGTCGTAGGGATAGGCCACGCTCTCGGACTGCCAGCCCTTGCCGACGCCTTCGGCGCTGCCGCCGAGGATGCCGATGTTGCCGGTCATGGCCTGAACGGCCGCTGCCATGCGGTTGTACTGCTCGCCGTAGGCGGCGCGCCCCGGCGCCCAGGAGGCCTTCAGCGCCGCCGGCCTGGTCGTCGCATACATCTGGGCGAGCTTGCGGATGTCGTCCGCCTTCACCCCGCAGATCTTCTGCGCCCACTCCGGCGTCTTCGGGGTGCCATCCGACTTGCCGAGGATGTAGTCCTTGAAGTTCTCCTGGCCCTTGGCCCAGTCCGGCATGGTGCCGGCGTCCATGCCTTGCACGAACCTGTCGATGAATTTCTGATCCTGCAGGTTGTTTGAAAAAATGTGATGCGCCATCCCGGCCAGCATGGCGGCGTCGGTGTTGGGCTTGATGGGAATCCACCAAGCGTCGTAGCTGGCGGCGGAATCGGTGTACTGCGGATCGACCAGCACGAACTGGCAGCCGCGCTGCTTGGCCAGGCGCATGTAGTAGAAGGTGTTGCCGCCGTGGAAGGTATAGGCCGGGTTCCAGCCCCACATGATGATGAGCCTGGAGTGGGCGAAGGCATCGTCCTCGTTGCCGTCCTCGATGGTGCCGAAGGTCGTGCGGCTGGAAAATGTCGTGCCCTGATAGGACGGCACCGACCAGGAATTGCTGCGGCAGCCGAACATGCCGAGGAAGCGCGCCAGCAGGCCCTCGATCTGGTCGGACTTGTGCAGCACGCAGTAGGAGGTGCCGGCATAGGCCTGGTCGAGGATCGCCGTCGGGCCGTATTTGCTTTTCAGCTCGACCATCTTCTTCGCAATGAAGTCGAGCGCCTCGTCCCACGACAAGCGCTTGAATTTGCCCTCGCCGCGTTCGCCCACCCGCAGCATCGGATAGAGCAAGCGCTCGGGCGAATAGATGCGCGAGCGGTAGGAGCGGCCGCGCAGGCAGGCGCGCAGCTGAGGCACCTGCTCGGACTCGAAGCCGAAGGCGCCGCCGGCCTGATAGCGGCCGTCGTCGGTCGACAGGCGGACGATGACATCGCCCTTCTTGTGCGCCACCAGCATGTGGCGCGAACCGCAGTTGTGGTCGCAGGACGTGACGACGGTGGTGAGCTGGTCGTCGGTCGGATAGGGCTCGTAGGCGTGCGCCTGCGCCTCCTTGCCGCCGAAAGTCAGTTCCGTCAGACCGCCGGCCGCGGCAACGGCGCCGCCGACCGCCGCCGTCTTGAGGAAGCTGCGCCGGTTCGGATTGAGCAGGTGCTTGGCGTTGTCATGGCTCATGGCCGGGCTCCACCGATAAAGCGTGCCTCGGAACGGGTCGGGCGATCCTTCGCCCACGCCGGCACCTCGGCCGGCATCTCCGGCCAGGGCGTGCGCGGATAGGAGTAAGCGATGCCGTACCAGCTGCGCCCGCCGTGGCAGCCGAAGCAGGCGTCGGCGCCCTCCTTGCCGGCCTGCTCGATGGCCGCCGCATTCAGGTAGTTCACCTCGTGCCGCTTGCTGCGGATGGCGGCGTGGCAGGTCAGGCAGTTGTCGGCAAAAGCGGCCTTGTGCGCCTCCCACGGCCCGGGCAGGCCCATCAGCTGCCAGGGGAACTGGCCGTGGCATTTCAGACAAGTCGACTCGGGATTCACCTGCTTGCGCAGCGTGAAGCCGGCATCGGCCTGCGGCGGCGCATCGGCCGCCGCGCCCTGCGCTTCCTCGCGCGGCTCGTGGCCCTGATGGCAGGTGTTGCAGCGCAGGTTCATCAGCCGCTGCGCCAGCGGCGTGACGAGGTGGCGGCGGTGGAAAGTGTCCTGCTCGCCGGCATAGGTCGGCGTCTCCTGGTACCCGGCGCGCAGGCTGTCGGTCTTCAGCCCCGAAGGCGAAGCGGCGCGCACCTTGTCCTCCAGCACCTCGCGGTGGCAGGCCAGGCATTGCGCATCCGTGGCCGCGTCGATGGCCGGGCGGAAATGCAGCGGGCTGTAGACCGCCTGCAGGTAGCTGGGCTCGGCGGCCGGCTTCGGCTCGACATAAGGAACGAACTCCGTCCGCGGCGCCATGCCGGCAACGATCCAGGCGACGAATGCGGCCGAGGCGGCAATCACCAGCGCTGCGGCGGCGACGGCGTATTTCATTGCAGCAATTCTGAGTGCCGTGGATTCAGGGTCATTGACGCATGTCAAATTGCCTCGGCCTCACGCCATTCGCCCGGCCGCAAGCCAGCCAGGGAATACGGGCCGATCGCGGCCCGCACCAGGCGCAGCGTCGGGTGGCCGACCTTGGCCGTCATGCGCCGCACCTGGCGGTTCTTGCCTTCGCGCAGGACGATCTCCAGCCAGGCGGTCGGGATGTGCTTGCGGCTGCGGATCGGCGGATCGCGCGGCCACAGGCCGGCAGGTTCGGGGATGCGGCTTGCGTCGCAGGGCCGCGTGACGAAATCGCCGAGGTCCACGCCGCGCTTCAACAGTTCCAGGGCTTCCTCGGTCGGCTCCCCCTCCACCTGGACCCAATAGGTCTTCGGCAGCTTGTGCTGCGGATCGGCGATACGGCTCTGCAGGCGGCCGTCGTCGGTGAGCAGCAGCAGGCCTTCGCTGTCGGCGTCGAGCCGGCCGGCGGCATAGACGCCGGGCATCTGAATGAAGTCGGCCAGGCAGCGATGCCCGGCCTCCGGGGTGAACTGGCTGAGGACGCCGTAAGGCTTGTTGAAAAGTAAAACCCGGCTCACGCCGCCTCGGCGGCGCGGGCCTGCGGCCGGCCCGCCTCGCCGGCGAACATGCGGCAGAAGCGCATCTCTTCCGGATAGGGGAAGAAGTCCGGCATGTAGCCATCGAGGATCTTCTGCTTGGTCTGCTGCCAGAACTCCGGCTGCAACAGGTCGGCATGGTGCTTCATGAAGACCCGGCGGGTGTCCGGGTTGCCCAGCAGGAAGGTGCCGAATTCCTCGGGGAAGACGTCGCGCGGCCCGACCGAATACCAGGCCTCGCCGGACATCTCCGCCTCGGGATTGGGCGCCGGCGGGATGCGGCGGAAGTTGCAGTCGGTCATGTACTCGATCTCGTCGTAATCGTAGAACACCACGCGGCCGAAGCGGGTCACGCCGAAGTTCTTGAACAGCATGTCGCCGGGGAAGATGTTGGCGTAGGCCAACTCCTTGATGGCGTTGCCGTACTCCAGCACCGCCGCCTCGCGCCTCTCTTCGTCGGCGCTGTCGAGGTAGAGGTTGAGCGGCTTCATGCGCCGCTCGATGTAGACGTGCTTGATCACGAAGTCGTCGCCCTCCTCCTCCAGCAGCGAGGGGCATTCGCGGCGCAGCTCCTCGACCAGCTCCGGGCTGAAGCGCGCCTTGGGCAGGGCCACGTTGGAGAACTCCAGGGTGTCGGCCATGCGGCCGACCCGGTCGTGCTGCTTGACCAGGACATACTTGGCCTTGACCGTGGCCCGGTCGACCTCCTTCGGCGGCGCGAAGACATCCTTGATCAGCTTGAAGACATAGGGAAAGGACGGCAGGGTGAACACCGCCATCACCATGCCGCGGATGCCCGGGGCGACGACGAACTGGTCGCGGGAATGGCGCAGGTGGCCGATCAAGTCGCGGAAGAACATGGTCTTGCCCTGCTTGCCCAGCCCGAGCATGGTGTAGATCTCCGCCGCCGGCTTGTGCGGCATCAGCCCGGAGAGGAAATCGACGTAGGCCGAGGGCACCTCCATGTCCACCATGAAGTAGGCGCGGCTCAGGCTGAACAGGGTGCGGATCTGGGCCGAGTCGAGCAGGACGGCGTCGAGGAACAGTTGGCCCTGCGAATCGTGCAGCACCGGCACCACGAAGGGATACTCGTAGTCGCCGTTGATGGCCTTGCCGACGATGTAGGCGGCCTTGTTGCGGTAAAAGGCCGAATGCAGCACCTGGATCTGGAAGTTCGCCTCGGCGGCGGCCAGGCGGCCGCCCATCTGGCGCACCACCCCGGCGATCACCTGCTCGACGTCGCGCTCCATATTGGCGAACTCGCTCTGCCAGCCGTAGTCGCGGCAGATGTCGCGGATGGTCTGCCGCAGGCCGTTCTGGTTCGGGTAGTAGCTGCGGTAGGCCGGCGGATCGGACTCGATGAACTCCGTCGACACCGCCGGTCGCACGAAAATGAAATCGTTGTGGAAATAGGTCCGGTGCATGATCTTGCAGAACACCGAATTGAAGAAGGTTTCGGCCAGCTCGGGCTGCTTGTGGTTGGTGAGGAGTCCAATGTAGAGCAGCTTGGCCAGCTGCCAGGTGTTGTCGTCGATATGCTCGGCCCGCAGCTGCTCGTGCAGCAGCACGGCGGTCTCGCTCACCCGCGAGTCGTAGAAGGCGATGCGCTCGCGCACCGCCTGTTGCAGGCCCAGCCAGTCGGATTGCTCGAAGCGCGTCTTGGCCTGGGCGCTGCATTCGCGGAACAGCCGGTAATGCCTGTTGAAGCCGTCCCGCAGGGTACGGGCGATTTCCTGGGCGATCGGGTTTTCCCCAGCCGGGATTTCCATCGAGGGCTCTTTCCAATGTTGCAGTGCAAGACCGGCAGGATACCGGCAAACCGCGGCCCCCGCCAAGCAGCCCGCCCCGTCGTCGAAGCCCAAGCTGGCGAAACGAAACGGAATGGCGGATAATATTTATTTATAAGCCGGCCCGGGATTCGGAACAGCCTGAGACCCCCGCGCAACGACACGCCGCCGGCATCCAGCTTACCCACCACTAACTGAAGATGGAGTTGCAAATGGGCGCGAATTCTCACATCAAGGTTCCACAAGGCGGTGCCAAGATCGTCCCCGGCCAGCCAATGCCGGACAATCCGATCATCCCCTACATCGAAGGCGACGGCATCGGGGTGGACATCTCCCCGGTGATGATCAAGGTCATCGACGCCGCGGTGGCCAAGGCCTACGGCGGCAAGAAGAAGATCCACTGGATGGAAGTCTATGCCGGCGAGAAATCCACCAAGCTCTACGGCGGCGACGTCTGGCTGCCCAAGGAAACCCTCGACGCGCTGAAGGAATACTCGGTCTCCATCAAGGGCCCGATGACCACCCCGGTCGGCGGCGGCATCCGCTCGCTCAACGTCGCCCTGCGCCAGGAGCTCGACCTCTACCAATGCGTGCGCCCGGTGCGCTACTTCAAGGGCGTGCCCAGCCCGCTGAAAAACCCCGAGAAGGTCGACATGGTGATCTACCGCGAGAACACGGAAGACATCTACGCCGGCATCGAATGGGCCGCCGAAACCGACAACTGCAAGAAGCTCATCAAGTTCCTGCAGGACGAGATGGGCGTCAAGAAGATCCGCTTCCCGGACACCTCCGGCATCGGCATCAAGCCGGTCTCGCGCGAGGGCACCTCGCGCCTGATGCGTGCCGCCATCAACTACGCCATCGACAACGACCGCAAGTCGGTGACCATCGTGCACAAGGGCAACATCCAGAAGTTCACCGAGGGCGCCTTCCGCGACTGGAGCTACGAAGTGGCGCAGAAGGAGTTCGGCGCCACGCTGCTCGACGGCGGCCC
>JAEUNH010000281.1 GCA_016791205.1 Rhodocyclaceae bacterium
GCCGAACGGGAAGAACTGCTCGACATCTTCCTCGCCGCCTGCCAATGGACGCGGATCTACTTCGGCTGGCGCCCCAATCTGCCGGACGAGAGCGACAACCATCTGGTGGAACTCGCGGTGGCGGGCGGTGCCAGACGCATCGTGACGCACAACCTGCGTGATTTGCAGGGCAAGGAACTTAAATTTCCCGGACTGGTGGCTGTCACGCCGGCGCATTTCCTGAAAGAGGTGAAACCATGAGCGCATTGACCATTCGACTGCCTGACGACAAATACCGGCGCCTGAAGGAACTCTCCCAGCGCCGCCATACCAGCGTCAATCGCCTGATCGACGAAATGGCGACCCTCATGCTGGCGGAATTCGATGCCGAAACCCGCTTCCAGTTGCGTGCCGAACGCGGCCGGGGCAAGGCGGCTCGCGGCATCGCTCTGCTGGAAAAAGCCAAAACCGGCAAAAAGTAATCCCCACCCGCCCGGATTGCCATCACTCCGGGCCGGGTGTAGCCTCGCTCCGAACGCCAACCGCCCTGCCAAGCCCCATGGTCAAGCTGCCGCTTTCCCTTCTGCTCGTGCTGCTCCTCGTTTCGCTGGCCGCGCCGTCGCCGGTCTCCGCACAAGGAAAGCTCCACAAGTGCGTGGATGCCAAGGGCAAGGTCAGCTACCAGGATTTTCCCTGCGGCCAGGCGCCGGGCATCGGCACGCCGGACGCGGCCCGGAGCGGCGCAGCCAGCCCGGCGCCTGCCGACAGCGCCGCCTCGCCGGTCATGCGCCAGCTCGACGCGGCGGTCAAGGCGGCCATCGCCGGCCGCGACCTGCCGCGCGCCAAGGGGCTCGCCGTCACCGCGCAGCATTGGGAGTGGATCGCCGAGGCCGAAAAGGAACAACAGGCGCAGCCCGTCACGGGCCGCACCCAGGCCGACCTGCGCGCCGAGAAAAGCGCCAGCCAGGAATGCAAGGACGCGCGGCGGAACTACGAGCTCGAGTCACGCTCCCCCGAAGCCACCGAGAAGATGAAGCACCTGATGTACGAAGCCTGCGGGATGGAGGCGTCGGCCGATACGAGCGCCGGCACAGGCCAGACCGTGATCGTCAGCCGGCCGCGTCCCTTCACACACAACCCCCAGATCAGATCCGACAGGCCCGTCGTCAGGCCGCCGAGGTCGCCGGAGCCTCCGGCCGATGCGCAGGAGCCGGCGTTGATGAGGCGTATGGACAAATAGGCGGCTGGGGATTGGGCTGCTTACGACCCTTTGCCGTCATTCCCGCGAACGCGGGAATCCAGCGGCGTTGAAACAGGTTCATACGACTTGTGTTGAGTTACGGCGTTTGATTTCCATCTCCCTCTCCCCGCGAGCGGGGAGAGGGAGTAGTCCGTGCGCTAATTACCCACAACAAACCCTTGAGGAGCCTTAATCAACGGCATTGGATTCCGGGTTCCGCTGCGCGGCCCCGGAATGACGGCTTCTGGCCGATACCCGCCGTACCACGCAGACTGACTTTTTCCATCCGATTCGATTGCCTTCCTCCGGCAGTTCCGGCTACCCTTGCAGCCCTCAACGAATCCTGCCAGGACACAACCATGCCCACCCCCCCGCCCTGCCCCCAATGCGCCATGGAGAACGTCTATCAGGACGGCGCCAACTATGTTTGCGCCGATTGCGGCCATGAGTGGCCGATGGCGGCGGTCGCAGGCGCCGATGACGACGCCGGGGCGGTGGTGCGCGACGCCAATGGTAACGTGCTGGCCGACGGCGATGCGGTGGTGCTGATCAAGGACCTGAAGGTGAAGGGCTCGTCGACCACGCTGAAGATGGGCACCAAGGTGAAGAGCATCCGCCTGGTCGGCAGCGGCGACCACGAGGTGGACTGCAAGATGGATGCCGGCAGCTTCATGCTGAAGGCGTGCTTTCTGAAGAAGGTCTGATCCCCCCCTCACCCTGCCCTCTCCCCGGCGGGGAGAGAGGAAAAACCCGCCGTATCGCGGGGACTGACTTTTCAGGCCGCTCCCAGGACGGAGCGAAGCGTCGCACCTCCCGAAGCCGTGAGCAGCCAGCCGAGCGCGCAGCAATTGAGCACGACGGTCACCCAGAACATGCCCTGGAAGGATGGCTTGCTCGATTTGTGGCGGAACATTCTTTGGGCGGCCAGCGCGCCCGGCCAGCCGCCGAGCAGGCCGAACAAGTGCAGGGTGTTCTCGGCAATCCGCCATCGATCGTTTTCCGCGGCGGACTTGTCGATGCGGTAGGCCAGAAATGCAACGATGCTCGCCACCACATAGACCCAAAGCACCACCATCGGCAACCTTCCCGCCACGACCGTCGCCGCCAGGAAGGCCAGGAAACCGGCCGTGAAGGATGTCGGCAGCCAGACGGGGACAAGCTTTCCGTCGCCCCTCGCCGGTTCGCCGACGAAGGTAACCTGCATCGCCTGCCCCCGCCCCTTCCCGTCGACCGCCAGCTCGTAGGTCACGAGCTCGTCGCCTTCCGGCCGGCGTTGCCGGTTCCTGAATGCGCTGACATGGACGAACACCTGCTTGCCGCCGCCGTTCGGCGCGATGAAGCCGAAGCCCTTGTCGTCCTTCCAGCTGGTGATGCGGCCTTGAAAGCGCATGCCGGGTGCTGTCAGTGCGGCGGCGCCCGACCCGCCTGATTGTCCTGGATTTGCGCGATGGGGCTGCCGGTTGCGGCGAGGTATTTTCTCCAGGCGCCGCGCAGTTCGCTCAGGTGCGCCGCAAGCAGCTCGTCATTGCGCCTGGCCTTTTCATCCGGCCTGGCCTCCGGCGGGGGGTCTTTCAGTTTGACGGCTTGCGCGTCGATCTGGTCGAGCAGGATGCCGACGCGCCGCGGCTGCGGCCCTTCCGGGACGTTGAACTGATCCACCACGCTGGCGACCAGGCTGGCCGCAAGGAGGCCCTGCCGCGCGCGCGCCTCGTAGTAGGTGTGCAGGGTCTCGCGCTTCTTGCGGCGCGCTTCACGCTGCTCCTTGCGCAGCGCCGCGCGTTGTTCCCGCAACTTCTCGCGCCGGTCGCGGGCTTCTTCCCGGCTTCTCTCGCGCGCCTCGCGCAGCGCTTCGCGCCGTTCCTCGCGTCGCTCGCGCGCATCGTCCCGCATCTGGCTGCGCTGGGCACGCCTTTGCTCGCGCCGTTCGCGGTCGTGCTGGCGGGCTTCATGCCGCGCCTGCCGGTACTTGCGGCGCAGGGCCTCTCTTTCCTGACGTGACTCCGCCATCTCCTCCAGCAGGTCCTGGAGATCCTCCTGCGCGTCGGCCGAAACGAGCATGAAGACCATCGTGATCGCGTCCTCGATCGGCATGGCGCTCAGGTTGAGTTGCTCGACTTCGGGTCCTTCTGCGACCGGCAACGCGCTGCCAGGCTGCTCGATGGCCGGAACGTTTCTCGCGGGCAGGTTGAGCGGTGGGTTCGGGACGTTCGCCGCCGGCTGGTTGGGGACATTCTGGGCCAGGGCACAGGGCGCCATCACAAGCAGCATCAGGTAAATAATCCGCATTCTTTCTCTCCCGGGTATCGGCAGGCAGCCTATTCCGCCCGCACCCACGTCTGCGTGCGGCCGATGAAGAGTACCGAGCCGCGCATCTCCAGCTTCCTGCCGCCCTCGATGACGGTCACCTTGGCGTTGTAGGTCTTGCCGTTGGCGGGGTCGAGGATGGTGCCGCCGGCGTAGACGTTGTCGCCGTCCGGCTTGAGGCCGGTGAGGATGGTCATGCCGATCACCGGCTTGCCGCGGCGCGGGTCGTCGCCGGCGCATTCGTCGCATTTCGAGTCCTGCTTGGCCGGGTCGAAGATCTTCTCGACCATGCCGGAAAAGACGCCGTCCTTTTCCACGATGCGCACGACGGACTTCGGTTTCTTGGTCTCGTCGTCGATGGTAGTCCAGGCGCCGACGGGCGAGAGGATGTCGGCGTATGCGGCGGCCGGGAGCGCGGCGACGACGATCGCGAGACGGATGCTCTTCATCGTATTCCTCCAGATGATCGGGACAAAGGATTGTACGACGGGTTTCATGGCGCCGCGCCCCGCTCTTCCAGCCGCTGCAGCCATTCCCGCACCTGGCGGGCGACCCAGGCGCCGTCGTCGAGCGGGAGGTCGTGGCCGGCGGCGGGATGCTCGGCGTAGCCGGTTTTCCAGAGGCGTACGAGCTCGCGCGAGCAGGCCGGGTCGACCAGGCCGTCCCTGGCCCCGGCGAGCACCAGCATCGGCACGACGGGCCGCTGCGCCTGAGGGCGGTAGCGCGCCGCGGCCCACAACTGGCGCAGCGCGTTGGCACGCGAGACCGGATGCTCGCGCCGCCAGGCGCTCCAGTCCTGCACGATCCCCTCGCGGTCTTCGGCCAGGTTGCTGGTGAGGCGCAGGACGGCTGCCTCGCGGGCGGCATCATTCATCCCGGGCAGAGCCAGGCCGAGCAGGGTCGCGTAGTTGCGCGGCCGCAGGCGCCGGTGGAAGGGGCTGATGCCGCCGAAGCTGGTGCCGATGAGGACGCAGCCGCGCAACTCTTCCGGATGGCGCGCGGCCCACTCCGCGGCCACCATTGCCCCAAGCGACATCGCCAGGAGAAAGTACGGCGGGCGGGAACCCTGCTCCCGCAACGCGTTGCGGCAATGCTCGGCCATGGCGCCGATGCTGGCCGGGCTGCGCAGCGCGTTCAGGCGGCCGTTGCCGGGCAGGTCCGGCACGTGGATGTCGGCGTCGGGCAATTCGCGGCGGAAGACTGCGGGGAAATCTCCCCAGTGCCGGCACTCGCGGGTGAGGCCGCGCAGGAAGACCCACATCGTCATGATTTCGCCCCGCGATACCATAGGTCGAGGGCCATTTCGCGGTGGCGTTCGCGCTCGGCGCCGGCGGGCAGCCAGTTGCGCCAGCCGCTGGCGGCGCGGGCCATGAAGTCCAGCCAAGTCAGGTGGCGCCGCAGGACACGCTGCTGGCGGTGTGCGATCAGGGGATTGAAGATGCCCTGCCGGGAGAACAGCTGGCGCGGGTTCTTCTTCACCCACAGCCACGATCCCATCTCCAGCGTGAACGGCAGGAAGATGCGCTGCGGCCGGGCGGCCGCCTCGATGTAGAGAAAGTCCCAGAGGTCGCCGTGCGCCAGGTACTGCCGGCTTTGTGGCTCGAACAGATAGTTGTGGTGGGCGTAGGTCTGCTCGTGGATCTCCTTCAAGGCGTGGATCTCGGCCAGGTGCGCCACCGGCAGCGCGCTGTGGGCGTAGGGAAACCAGATCCGGTCGTGGATGCCGAAGCCGGAATGGCAATCGACGACGAGACTGAAGTCGCGGACGTGCAGCTCCTCGGCGACGAGGCGGCAGACGGCCAGGTTCTCGGCTTCCATCGGGGCGCCGGCCGGCCCGCGGTACCAGGGCAGCCCGGCGCCCAGGCGCTGGCCGCCGATCAGGAAGGGCACGCGTTCGGTCGAGTCGAGCGGGGCGTTACGCATCAGGTCGACGCCGTTCGGGTTGGCGCGGGTGCCGCGGAAGACCCCGCCGGGGTTCACCAGCGGCATGAAGACCATCCGCAGGGATTCGAGCTGCCTGTGCAGGACGCTGTCCCAGCGCAGTCGCGCCACCAGGCCGCGCAGGAACTCCAGCACCACCTCGGCGCCGATGCGCTCGAGGCCGTGAAAGCCGCCGAAGTAGCCGACGGCGGGCAGCGCCGGATCGGGGTTGCCCAGCGCCACGGCGTAAACCGGAAAGCGCTGCGGACCGACCGCCGTCTCGCAGAGCACGCGTACCTCGAGGTGAGCGGCGCCCTCCTCGACGATGCGTTCCAGTTCGGCCAGTTCGGCGCAGGCGGGTAGGTTCACGGTGATGGCTTGTTGGCGTCGCGGCCAAGCATACCTTGGCGGTCGCGCCGGCCGCTACCGCGCCGCCGTCGCATTCCCGTAATGCAAGTCTGCTAGCTTTGCCCTGTCGCCGTCAGAGATCGGAACGGGGCCATGAAACTGCGCATCGAGATGTTCGACCTGCAACGCCTGTTCGACGAATTGTTCGACGAGATGGCCGCCGGCTGGCGGCTGGACGGCCTGTAACGCGGCCATGCGGCTTCATCCTTCCAGGCCGGCCCTCCTTTCGTCGCTCGCGCTGGGCGGCGCGCTGTTATGGGGGGTCCTCGAGTTCCTCGCCCTGCAGCGCTCGCGCCTCGCCGAATCGCGCCTCCTCGGCAGGCGGCGCGCCTCCTGAAACGGCCCCTCTCCCCGGTCGCGGCGTTTCCGCGCCCGGGGCGGGAAAAGGCGAAACGCGCTATCATGGACGGGCGTCCGGTTGCCCGGAACTTCCCATTGCCCACCAGGAGACTCGTCATGGCCAAGAAATCCTCGAAGAAATCCACCGAAGCCGTCTACAAGATCGTCGAAGTGGTCGGTTCCAGCCCGACTTCGTTCGAGGACGCGGCTCGCGCCGCCGTCGAGGCCGCCGCCAAGACCCTGCGCGACCTGCGGGTGGCGGAAGTCACCAAGCTCGACATGAAGATCGACAAGTCCGGCAAGGTGGTCGCCTACCGTGCCCGCGTCTCGATGTCCTTCAAGTACGAGGCCTGATCCGGGGGCGAAAGCACGGGTTCGATTGATGAGCGATACCGAATACTGCTACCACTGCGGCACCCGCCACCCGAGGACGGAGATGCGGCAGATCGAGACCAAGGCCGGCAAGCGCTGGCGCTGCATCAAGAGCATCGAGGCGACCAAGCGCAGCACCGCCGAGCGGGACACCTTCGGCAAGCGCGTCAGCGCCGAGAACAAGGCCGGCGCGCAGAGCAAGGCGCGCCTGATGCTGAACTCCAACCGCTAGCGCCGCCGGTCGCCGCCGTACCGCGGCGACCGACTTTTTTCCGCCTGCCGCCGGACGGCAGGCGCAGCGTCACGATCCTAGACGACTAGAACCGGGAGCCTCGCATGCTTGGACTGATGCAGAACCTGCCGCTGATGATCTCGTCGCTGATCCGCCACGCCGACCGCAACCACGGCGACACCGAGATCGTCTCGCGCGAGACCGCCGGCGGCCTGCACCGCTACACCTACCGTGACGCCCACCGCCGCGCCCGCCAGCTGGCCCGAGCCCTGTTGGCGCAAGGCGTCAAGCCGGCCGACCGAGTGGCGACGCTGGCCTGGAACACCCACCGCCACTTCGAGCTGTACTACGGCGTCTCGGGCATCGGGGCCATCCTCAACACCATCAACCCGCGCCTGTTTCCGGAACAGATCGGCTACATCGTGAACCACGCCGATGACGGCCTGGTCTTCTTCGACCTGACCTTCCTGCCGCTGGTCGAGGGCCTGGCGCCGCACTGCAAGGGCGTCAGGTCCTGGGTGGCGCTCACTGACCGGACCCGCCTGCCGGCCTCGACGCTCGACCTGCTCTGCTACGAGGACCTGATCAACGCCCACTCCGACGACTACGAGTGGCCGGAATTCGACGAGAACGCCGCCTCCTCGCTGTGCTACACCTCGGGTACCACCGGCAACCCAAAGGGTGCGCTCTACTCGCACCGCTCGACGGTGCTGCACGCCTACGGCTCGGCGCTGCCCGACGCGCTCAACCTCTCGGCGCGCGACGTGGTGCTGCCGGTGGTGCCGCTGTTCCACGTGAACGCCTGGGGCCTGCCCTATGCCAGCGCCCTGGCCGGGGCCAAGCTGGTGCTGCCCGGGCCGCAGCTCGACGGCGCCAGCCTCCACGAGCTGTTCGAGCAGGAACAGGTCACCGTCTCCGCCGGCGTGCCGACGGTGTGGCTGGGCCTGATGCAGCACCTGCAGGCCAAGGGCCTGGGGCTGTCCACCGTCAAACGCCTGGTGATCGGCGGCTCGGCGGCGCCGCCGGCGATGATCCGCGGCTTCGACGAGCACTACGGCGTCACCGTGCTCCACGCCTGGGGCATGACCGAGATGAGCCCGCTCGGCACGGTGAACACCCCGAAAGGCAAGCATCAGTCGATGCCGGACGAGGCGCGCGACGCGGTGCGCCTGAAGCAGGGCCGGCCGATCTACGGCGTGGACATGAAGATCGTCGACGACGACGGACGCGAACTGCCGCGCGACGGCAAGGCCTTCGGCGACCTGCTGGTGCGCGGACCGTGGATCGTCTCCGGCTATTTCAGGGGCGAGGGCGGCGAGGTGCTGCGCGAGGGCGGCTGGTTCCCCACCGGCGACGTCGCCACGCTGGACGCCGACGGCTACATGCAGATCACCGACCGCTCCAAGGACGTCATCAAGTCGGGCGGCGAGTGGATCAGTTCGATCGAGATCGAGAACCTGGCCATGGCCCACCCGGCGGTGGCCGAGGCGGCGGTGATCGGCGTGGCCCATCCGAAGTGGGACGAGCGGCCGCTGCTGATCGTGGTGAAGAAGCCGGAACGCGAGGTGGGCCGCCAGGAACTGCTGGATTTCATGCGCGACAAGATCGCCAAATGGTGGCTGCCGGACGACGTGGTATTCGTCGACAGCCTGCCCCACACCGCCACCGGCAAGCTGCTGAAAACGAAATTGCGCGAGGATTTTCGCGGCCACAAGTTGCCGGGGTTGCCGAGTTGATCCGCTCTGCGAAACTTGCCATTTCGATGATTGGCGTTTCCAACGACTTGGGGTAGAGTGCTGTGCACTGCAGCATTCATACGGGTCGCCCTAGATGATCTACGCGCTTCACGAATTTCAAAACGCCGCCTCCGCTCCCCTTCGCCTCTGGGCCGAAACCAGCCAGCAACTCTTCACCAATCCATTCAGCCCGCTCGCCTATCTGCCGCACAGCAGCCGCGTGGCCGCCGGCTCGGAATTGCTGGCCCGGGTGGTCAGGCGCTACGAGAAGCCGGCCTTCGGCCTCGGCCACACCGTCATCGACGGCGAGGCAGTGGCGGTGCATGAGGACGTCGTCGCCGAGAAACCCTTCTGCCGGCTGCTGCGCTTCCGCCGCGAGACGGCCTGGAACCATCCGAAGGTGCTGCTGGTGGCGCCGCTTTCCGGCCATCACGCCACGCTGCTGCGCGACACCGTCCGCGCCCTGCTGCCCGACCACGACGTGTATATCACCGACTGGCTCGACGCCCGTCTGGTGCCGCTGGCCGAGGGCTACTTCCACTTCGCCGATTACGTCGCCACCATGCAGGAGTTCATGCGCCTGCTCGCGCCCGACCTGCACGTGATCTCGGTGTGCCAGCCGACCGTGCCGGTGCTGGCGGCGATCTCCTTGATGGCGGCCGCCGACGATCCGGCACGGCCGCGTTCGATGACCCTGATGGGCGGCCCGATCGACACCCGCCGGGCGCCGACCGAAGTCAACCGCTACGCCATGACGCGCAGCCTGCGCTGGTTCGACACCCACGTCATCACCCGGGTGCCGCTGAAGTATCCCGGCTACATGCGTCGCGTCTATCCCGGCTTCCTGCAGCACTCCGGCTTCGTCGCCATGAACCCCGACCGCCACCTGCAGGCGCACCTCGACTTCTACAACCAGCTGGTGGAGGGCGATGGCGAATCCGCCGAAGGGCATCGCAAGTTCTATGACGAGTACAACGCCGTGATGGACCTGCCGGCCGAGTACTACCTGGAGACCCTGGAAATGGTGTTCATGAAGCACCAGCTGCCGCGCGGCGAGATGAGCATCGCCGGCCGGCGGGTGCGGCCCTGGGCCATCCGCGACGTCGCCCTATTCACCATCGAGGGCGAGCTCGACGACATTTCCGGCCCCGGCCAGACCGAAGCGGCGCACGAACTGTGCCGCAACATCCCGGCCGAGAAGAAGCGGCACTATCTGGTGCCGGGCGTCGGCCACTACGGCATCTTCAGCGGCCGGCGCTGGCGCGAGACGATCTGCCCGCGCGTAGGCGAGTTCATTCGCGACAGCGCTTAATCGGCCACCTCCGGCCGGTCGTTGGCGTGGTGCTTGACGTCGCCACGCTGGCGGCGGCCGAACTCCTCGACCTGGCGCTTGGCGGCGTCGAAGGCGTCGCGCAAGGCGACGTAGAGGTCCTCGTGCTTGTCCCGGTTCACCACGATCTCGCTGCCCGGCACCTTGATGTCGATGCGCACGTTGTGCAGCTTGCCCTGGTGGTGATGCTTGTGCGGCAGTTCGACGGTGACGTGGCAGCCGATGATGTTGGGGTAGAAGGTCTCCAGCTTGGCGGCCTTTTCGCGGATGTGGGTCTCGACCGCCTCGGAATGGGCGATGTCCTTGAAGGTGATCTGGATGGGTCTTTGCATGTCGACACCTGTGGTCAGTAAGTGGGGCCCGTCTTCAGAAGCGTGTCTATATTCGAATTTTCCGAACAACTATAGCGCCCCGTTACCGCCTTAACAAGAATTCAGGTTTTCCGTTTGCTGCCGTATACAGAGCATGGCGAAGTTTTGACTCCGGTCAACGAACCCGCCGGCGATTCGCCATAGCTTTTCCAGAAAAAATGGTTCATGATGGTTCCGCAACGAGGAGGCTGCCATGCCCAAGCACATACCCGCCACAGCATCGAGCTTCGACCGCGCCCGAGTCATCGAGCGACCCGACGGTTTCTACTGGCAGGACAAGGACAGCGGCGAGGAATACGGCCCCTTCCCGACCTTGCTCGAGGCCGCCGAGGACATGGAGTACAACGACGAATCCGATTTCGAGCCGGGCGAAACGCTGGCCCAGGCCGAGGACGAGCTGGGCATTTCCGACTGGATCGATCCCGACACCGGCGTGCCGGCCGAAGCGGGGCGACCGCATCTCGAAGACCACTGAACGTTTCCCCATGATCCGCCCGGACTACGCGGGCGGCAGCATCGTCAACCTGATGCGCTCGCTGGCCGATGCCTGCGGCAGCGTCGAGCCTCTGCCCTACCTCCCGTTGCGCGCCGAGAAAGTCGGTCTCCCCGAGACGGCGAAGCACATCGTGCTGCTGGTCATCGACGGACTCGGCCACCGCCACCTGTCGCGCCGTGGCCGCGGCGGCGCCCTGCAGCGCCACCTGCGCGCGCAACTCACCTCGGTATTCCCGTCCACCACCGCCAGCGCCGTCACCACCTACCTCAGCGGCCTGGCGCCGCAGCAGCATGCGCTGACCGGCTGGCACATGCATTTCTCAGAACTGGATGCCGTCGCCGCCGTGCTGCCGCTCAAGCCGCGCGGGTCGGGCCGCTTCGAGGCGCCCGACCGGCTGCCGCAGCGGCTCTTCGGCCACCGGCCATTCACGGCGCGCATCGCCCGCCGCAGCGTGATGATCTCGCCTCAGTCGATCGCCCGCTCGCCCTTCAACCGCTATCACGCCGGCCCGGCGCAGGTGCTCGCCTACAAGACCCTCGCGGAGCTGTTCGCGCGGATTCAGGAGGCGGTGCGGCAGGCCGACGCGCCTTCCTACATCTATGCCTACTACCCAGATCTCGATGCCTTGGCGCACGAGCACGGTATCGCAAGCCCGCAGACGGACGCCTGCCTGGCGGCCCTCGACGCCGCCTTCGGTCGCCTGCTGGCCGCGCTCGCCGGCAGCAATTGCCTGGTGCTGGCCAGTGCCGACCACGGCTTCATCGACTCGCCGCCAGAGCGCCAGCTCGACCTGGCGCAGCTGCCGCAACTCGCCGACACCCTGTCGCGCCCGCTGTGCGGCGAGCGGCGGGTCGTCTACTGCTACGTCAGGGACGGCCAGGCCCGGCGCTTCGAAGCGGCGGCGGGCGATTGCCTGGACGGGCGGGCCGAGGTGTTCCCCGCCCGGGAGTTCATCGAGGCCGGCTGGTTCGGTCCGGGACGGCCCGACCCGCGCCTGGCCTCGCGCATCGGCGACTACGTGCTGCTGATGCGCGAGGACTGGACGCTCAAGGACCAGCTGCCGGGCGAGAAGCAGCATCCGCAGATCGGCGTGCACGGCGGCGTCAGCGCCGACGAGATGCTGGTGCCGCTGATCGTCGCCGACTGCCGCGCATGAAACTGCAACATCGCCACCGCTGGGCGCTGTCGCCGAAACGGGCGATGGCGCTGCAGTCGCGCCTGGCGGCGAAAATCGTGCTGCGCGACGACTTCGGCCCGGTGCGCCGCGTCGCCGGCGTGGACGTGGGCTTCGAGGACGACGGCGCCACGACGCGGGCGGCGGTGGCCGTGCTCGGCCTGCCCTCGCTGGAACTGGAGACCTGCGCCATCGCCCGGCAGCCGACCCGCTTCCCCTACGTGCCGGGCCTGCTGTCGTTCCGCGAGGCGCCGGCGGTGCTGGCGGCGATGCGCAAGCTGCGCGTCCGGCCCGACCTGCTGCTCTGCGACGGCCAGGGCATCGCCCATCCGCGCCGGCTCGGCATCGCCAGCCACCTCGGCCTGCTGCTCGACATTCCCTCCATCGGCGTGGCCAAGACCCGTTACATCGGCCGGCACCAGGCGGTGCCCGAGGCGCGCGGCGCCTGGGTGCCGCTCGAGGACGGCGGGGAAATCGTCGGCGCGGTGCTGCGCACGCGGTGCGGCGTCCATCCGCTGTACATCTCGCCCGGCCACCGCATCGGCCTGGAATCGGCCATCGCCTGGGTGATGGCCTGCCTGACGCGCTACCGCCTGCCGGAGACGACGCGCTGGGCGCACCGCCTGGCCTCGGGCAAATAAGCGCTCAGAGTTGCTTGACGACGTGGACGGTGTCGTTGTCGCCCAGGTCGCGGCGGAATGCGAAACCGAGCTGGCGCGAGAACTTCAGCATCTTGTGGTTGCTGGCGAGGACGAAGCCTTCCATGGTCTTCAGGCCCTTGTCGCGGGCGACAGCGATCAGTTCCAGCATCAGGACGCCGGCCACGCCGGTGCCTTGCCAGGCATCGTCCACCGCCACCGCGAACTCGCAGCTGTCGCTGCCCGGCGTGACCACGTAGCGGGCCACCCCGATCTCGACCTCGCGACCTTCCTGCCGCACCGTGGCGATCAGCGCCATGTGCTGCTCGTAATCGATGCTGGTCAGGTACTGCAGCTTGCGCGGCGTCAGCTCGCGCAGCTGACCCATGAACCGGTTGTAGCGCGAGTCGTCGGACAGGCCGCGCACGAAGTCCTGTTCGATAGCGGCATCCTCGGGCCGAATCGGCCGGATGACGACCTCGGTGCCGTCGAACAGGCGGTGCGGGCGGACGAGCTGTTGCGGATAGTCGGACACGTTGTTCGGCGGGCGGCGAAGAGCCGCCATGATAACCCGGGGACAGGCACGTACAATCGCGTCATGGAATCCGTCGCTCACCCCTATTCCGGACTGACCCCCGATGTCGTCCTGAATGCCCTGGACGGCGTCGGCCTGCGCTGCGACGGCACGCTGCTGGCCCTCAACAGCTTCGAGAACCGGGTGTACCAGGTCGGCATCGACGATGCCGCGCCGCTGGTGGCCAAGTTCTACCGGCCCGGCCGCTGGAGCGATGCCGCCATCCTCGAGGAACACGCCTTCGTCGCCGAGCTGGCCGAGCGCGAGATCCCGGTAGTGGCGCCGCTGGCGCTGGCCGGCGCCACGCTGCATGCCGGCGGCGGCTTCCGCTTCGCGGTGTTCCCGCGGCGCGGCGGCCGCGCGCCCGACCTCGACCGGCCGGAGACGCTGGAATGGCTGGGCCGCTTCCTCGGCCGCATTCACGCCATCGGCGGGCTGGCGCCGTTTCGCGAACGGCCGGCCCTGGACGTCGCCAGCTTCGGCGAGCGTTCGCGCGATTTTCTGCTGGAACGCGACTTCCTGCCCGCCGACCTGCGCCCCGCCTGGCAGAGCGTGGTCGAGCAGGCGCTGGCGGGCGTGCGCCATGCCTATGCGCGCGCCGGCGCGGTCCGCGCCATCCGCCTGCACGGCGACTGCCACGCCGGCAACGTGCTATGGACCGATGCCGGGCCGCACTTCGTCGATTTCGACGATTGCCGCTCCGGCCCGGCGCTGCAGGACCTGTGGATGCTGCTTTCCGGCGAGCGCGCCGAGATGGCGCACCAGCTCGGCACGGTGCTGGACGGTTACGAGGATTTCTGCGAGTTCGACCGGCGCGAGCTGCACCTGGTCGAGGCGCTGCGCACCCTGCGCCTGCTGCACTACTCCACCTGGCTGGCCCGGCGCTGGGACGACCCGGCCTTCCCGGCGGCCTTCCCCTGGTTCAACACCCAGCGCTACTGGCAGGACCGCATCCTCGAACTGCGCGAGCAGGTGGCGCTGATGGACGAGCCGCCCCTGCCGGTCTGATCACCGTTCGATCTTGGTGATCTTCGAGCCCTCGAAGGTCAGGTTGTACATCAGGCCCTTGTTGGAGAAGATGAAGCCGATGATCGGCTTCTTCGCTGTCTCGGTGTCGATCGAGCCGCCGGCGCCGAGGGTGGCCAGCGCCACGCTGCCGTCGACGCCCGCCTTCCAGCCCTCGCTCTTGCGGAACTTGGCCAGCGCGTTCTCGGTCATGAACAACACGATCATGCTGCGCGCCTGGGCGCCCAGCTGAAAGCCGATCGAGGCCGAGGCGATGTTGTAGTAGGCCGCCGGCTTGCCGCCGACCAGCAGCGCACCCTCGCCGTACTCGCCGCCGACGCCGATGCCGGCCTTGACCACGCTGGGGAACACCAGCATGCCGGCGGCCTTCTGCGACAGCTCGTGGCCGGCGCTGGTGTGCTGGCGGAATTCCTTCAGCGCCTGACGCACCTCGGCGTCGATCTCCTCGCGCGACCCTGCCCAGGTGCTCGAACTCAGCAGCAGCGCCAGCAGCCACACCCCCATCCGTCCCATCCGCATCGTTTCCATGGCTCCCTCCTCTTAAGTGTCCAGCCTATCCTAGCCTACGGCAGGCCCAAAGAGAAAGGGCCTGCGAAATCGCAGGCCCTCGTAATGTGGCGCGCCCGAAGAGATTCGAACTCCTGACCCCTTGGTTCGTAGCCAAGTACTCTATCCAGCTGAGCTACGGGCGCGTTGCGGTGCAAATTATAGCAAACTGTGGCGGAGAGAGAGGGATTCGAACCCTCGATGCAGGTTTTGCCCGCATACTCCCTTAGCAGGGGAGCGCCTTCGACCACTCGGCCATCTCTCCGAATCGGGTGCGCGATGTTACCGTTTTCGCCCTACCCGGTCAAACGCCGATTCCGCTCAGGCTGGCACCTGATCGAGCTCGAAAGCCTTGTGCAGCACACGCACAGCCAGCTCCAGGTATTTCTCGTCGATCACCACCGAGATCTTGATCTCCGAGGTCGAGATCATCTGGATGTTGATGCCCTCCTCGGCCAACGTGCGGAACATCTTGCTGGCGATGCCGACGTGGGAGCGCATGCCGACGCCGACCACCGAGACCTTGGCGATCCGGTTGTCGCCGGCGATCTGGCGCGCGCCGATGTGACCCTTCACCTGATCGAGTAGGGCGGTGGCCTTGGCATATTCGCCGCGCGGCACCGTGAACGAGAAATCGGTAGAGCCATCGTGGCCGACGTTCTGGATGATCATGTCGACGTCGATGTTGGCCTCGGCCACCGGGCCGAGGATCTGGTAGGCGATGCCGGGGCGGTCCGGGACGCCGAGCACGGTGAGCTTGGCTTCGTCGCGATTGAAGGCGATGCCGGAAATGATCGGTTGTTCCATCATCTTGATGTCTTCCTCGAAAGTGATCAGCGTGCCGGGGCCTTCCTGGCCGAGTTCCTCCAGGCTGGACAGCACGCGCAGCTTGACCTTGTACTTGCCGGCGAACTCGACCGAGCGGATCTGCAGCACCTTGGAGCCGAGGCTGGCCATCTCCAGCATCTCCTCGAAGGTGACGGTCTCCAGCCGGCGCGCCTCGGGCACGATGCGCGGGTCGGTGGTATAAACGCCATCCACGTCCGTGTAGATCTGGCACTCGTCGGCTTTCAGCGCCGCGGCGATGGCCACCGCCGAGGTGTCCGAGCCGCCGCGCCCGAGAGTGGTGATCCTGCCTGCCTCGTCCACGCCCTGGAAGCCCGCCACCACCACCACGTGCCCGGTTTCCAGGTCACGGCGGATATTGCCCTCGTCGATGCTGACGATGCGCGCCTTGGTGAAGGCGCTGTCGGTCAGCACCTTGACCTGCCCGCCGGTATAGCTGCGGGCCTTGACGCCGATGTCCATCAGGGCCATCGACAGCAGGCCGATGGTCACCTGCTCGCCGGTCGCGGCAATGACATCCAGTTCGCGCGGGTCGGGTTGGGCCTGGACTTCCTTGGCCAGCGCGATCAAGCGGTTGGTTTCGCCGCTCATGGCGGAGACCACCACCACCACCCGGTGTCCCCGCGCCTGCCAGCTGGCCACCCGCCTGGCCACGTTCTTGATCCGTTCGGGCGTACCGACCGAGGTGCCGCCGTACTTCTGAATGATGAGCGCCATCCTGTTGCTTCTAGTGCGTTGAAAAGCGTGGCATTTTACCGGAATTCCGGAACCGGGCCCAAGCTTTCCACTTGGACCCCGTATGCAAACCCGTCTTGAAAAAATGGATATGCCAGGCTTGTATGTAGGTTGGATATTGCCTATACTTCAATCGCTATAACTAAGGTTATAGTGTAAGTGGCTCTAAAATCATTTAATTCTATTTGAGGCAAAGGACGGCATTACATGAAAAACGATACCATCGACGCGCGCGAAATCAGGCGCAAGCTCGGGCTCAACCAGCAACAGTTCTGGTCCAAGATCGGCGTGACCCAAAGCGGCGGCTCGCGCTACGAGAGCGGCCGCAACATGCCGCGGCCGGTGCAGCAACTGCTGCGCCTGGTGCATGTCGAGCAGATCGACATCGGCAAGATCAAGAAGGACGACTGGGAAGTGGTCGAGTACCTGAAGTCCAGCGATCCGGAACTGTTCAAGTCGCTGAAGAAACAGGCCAAGGCCAAGCCCAAGAAAGGTCACTGATCCGTCAGGAGCTGACGTTCACCTTCAGCCCCAGCGCGCGCAGGCGTTCGGCAATCGCCGCCAGCCTGTCCTCGGACAGGCTGGTTAGTCGGCTTGCCTCTGGCTGCCGGGACGGCCGCGCCAGGCCATACAGATGCACCCCAGCCAGATTCGCAATGCCCGCCTCGACCAGGACAGCAGCATAGGCCGCCAGCCCCACCTCGGTGGGTTCCTGTCCGTCCAGCGCGAACAGGCAGGTCTGCACCCAGGTCGGGCATAACCCCGCGCACAGGCGCAAGCGCTGGGCCACCGAACCTGGCGACATATCCACGTCGTTGATGCGGCGATAGTCCTCCGCGCTGCCGGCGTCGACCTTGAACCAGACTTCGCCCCCCAGATCTCCCAGCAGCCTGACTCCCGCTTGGACGCGGGAATGCCCCAGCAGGCTGCCATTGGTGATCAGGCGCAGCCTGACCCCCTCCTGGAGGCCGGCATCCCACAGCACACGCCCGGCCAGTTCGACCGTCTCGGGGAATTCCCGTGCCGAGGTCGGCTCGCCGTTGCCTGAAAAGGCGACATCGACGATCCGGCGCGCGTCTTCCGGAACCTGGCTGCGCATGAAATCGCCATGTTGCAGCAGCGCGATGAATTCGCGCAGTTCGGTTTCCAGCCTTGCCAGGTCGATCGGCGGCGCGGCGCCGCGTTTGAGGTCCGGCACCTGGCAGTAGATGCAGCGCCAGTTGCAGGCATTGTTGGGATTCAGGTTGATGCCGACAGAGACCCCGCCGGCGCGCCGCGAAACGACAGGATAGACATACCTCAGCCCCGCGCTGTCGCGGCTGTGATCCGTCACATCGAGCCGTCCTGCCTTCGCTGTCATCCAGAACCCCGGTGCTATAATCCGCCCCGCCCACGATCTTGCCTGAGGCACCATGCGCATCACCCGCCGCCTCGAATTCGATTCCGGCCACCGCATCCCGGACCACCAAAGCCAGTGCCGCCACCTGCACGGCCACCGCTACGCCATTGAAATCACGCTGCGAGGCGAGATCATCCGGCAGGCCGGATCCCCGCTGAACGGCATGGTGATGGACTTCTCCGACATCAAGACACTGGCCAGGCGGAACCTCGTGGATGTCTGGGACCACGCCTTCCTGGTCTGGCGCGGCGACACGGCCCTGCTGAGTTTCCTCGAAAGCCTGCCCGGGCACAAGACCGTGGTGCTGGACAGGGTTCCCACCGCCGAAAACCTGGCGGCGGCCGCATTCGATCTGCTCGATCCGGTCTACCGCGACACCTACGGCAACCACCTGCGGCTTGAACAGGTCCGGCTCTACGAGACGCCCAACTGCTGGGCCGACGCGCTGCGCGGGGAACTGCGGCAGGATTGATGGCGGAGGCGGTAGGATTCGAACCCACGATGCCCTTGCGGACATGGCTGATTTCAAGTCAGCTGCATTCAACCGCTCTGCCACGCCTCCGAATCGCTTGAAATTTTATCATGGCGCCCCAACAGGCCAGGCGTGCAGCGATTGAAACTTTAACCGGCATTCGATAGTCTTACGTTCGCACTTTCCCGTTACCGGAGGAATCCATGCAACCTGTTCATGTCGTCGGACAAGCCACCCAGGAGCTAGCGCTCCAGCACAACCGCGTCCTGCGCAACACCTACCTGCTGCTCGCCCTGACGCTGCTGCCGACCGCCATCGGCGCCCTGATCGGCGTGCAGCTGAATTTTGCCTTCATGGCCGGCAGCCCGTTCATATCCTTCCTGCTGTTCCTGGCCGTCGCCTGGGGCTTCATGTGGGGCATCGGCAAGACCAAGGACAGCGGCATGGGCGTCGTCCTGCTGCTGGGGTTCACGTTCTTGATGGGCGTCATGCTCGGCCCGATCCTGCAGGTCAGCCTGGGCTTTCGCAACGGCGGCGCCCTGATCGCCACCGCTGCGGCCGGCACCAGCATCATATTCCTGACCCTGGCGGGCATCGCCACCGTGACCAAGAAGGACTTCAGCTTCATGGGCAAGTTCCTCTTTATCGGCGTGATCCTGCTGCTGGTGGCGATGCTGGCCAACATCTTCCTGCAGATCCCGGCGCTGTCGCTGACCATTTCTGCCATCGCGGTGCTGATCTTCTCCGCCTATATCCTCTACGACATCAGCCGCATCGTCACAGGAGGCGAGGACAACTACATCGTCGCCACGCTGTCGATCTATCTCGACATCTACAACCTGTTCGTGCATCTGCTCAACCTGCTGCTGGCCTTCGCCGGCGAGCGCGACTGAAGCCGGACTAAACCAGGAAAGGCGGCCTGCCGGCCGCCTTTTTTATCGCCGCTCGAACAGGGCGATGGACTCGACGTGGGAGGTGTGCGGGAACATGTTGGCGATGCCAGCGCCGCACAGGCGGTAGCCCTTCTCCCGCACCAGCAACGCGGCGTCGCGGGCCAGCGTGGCTGGGTTGCAGGAGACATAGACGATCCGCCCCGGCCCATCCTCGCCCAGCGCCTTGAACAGTTCCATGGCGCCCTCGCGCGGCGGGTCCACCAGCCACTTGTCGAGCCGGCCCCAGCCGGCAAGCAGCGCCGGCGTCGCTTCGAACAGGTTGGCCGCCGCAAATTGAGTGCGTTCCGCAAGGCCATTCAAGGCGGCATTGATTTCGCCCCGCCGCACCAGGGCCTTGCTGCCCTCGATCCCGAGCACCCACGCACCGCTCTGGGCAATTGGCAGGGCGAAATTGCCGAGACCGCAGAAGAGATCGCCGATGCGCTCTCCTGCCCGCGGCAGTAGCAGTTGGACGGCACGACGCAGCAGCATGCGGTTGATGCCGTGATTGACCTGGGTGAACTCGTTGGGGCGGAATTGCAGCCGCAGGCAGAAATCC
>JAEUNH010000061.1 GCA_016791205.1 Rhodocyclaceae bacterium
CCCGAACCACGGTCTCGAATGAAGGACACCGCCCGAGATTCCATCCGCCTGCACGGCGTGCGGCAGAACAACCTCAAGAATCTCGACGTGGAGATTCCGCTGAACGAGCTGGTGGTGGTCACCGGGGTGTCCGGCTCCGGCAAGTCCTCGCTGGTCTTCGACACCCTCTACGCCGAGGGCCAGCGGCGCTACGTCGAGACCTTCTCGCCCTACGCGCGGCAGTTCCTCGACCGCATGGACAAGCCTCAGGTCGATGCTATCTCCGGCATCCCGCCGGCCATCGCCATCGACCAGACCAACCCGGTGCGCACCTCGCGCTCCACCGTCGGCACCATGACGGAACTGAACGACCACCTCAAGCTGCTCTACGCGCGGGGTGCAAGGCTCTACTGCCGCGGCTGCGGCCAGCCGGTGCGGCGCGACACGGCGGAGAGCATTTACGCGGGAATAGTCAGTCGCTGCGACACGGCGAACGACCCGCGCCTGATCGTCGCTTTCCCGGTGGACGTGCCGCACAACTTCGGCGAGGACGAGGTGCTGAAACTGCTGGAGGCGCAGGGCTACACGCGCATCCACGCCCGCCATGGCAAGACCCTCGAAGTGGTGCAGGACCGCTTCCGCCTCTCCGACGCCGAGCGCGCCCGCGTCGTCGAGGCGCTTGAGGCGGCGCTGCGCGTCGGCCAGGGCCGCGTCGCCATTTATCCGCTCGACGAAGCCGGCGCGCCGGCTACGCCGTGGAAGTTCAGCACCGACCTGCACTGCGCCGACTGCGACATCCACTACGCCGAGCCGACGCCGTCGAGCTTCTCCTTCAACTCGCCGCTCGGCGCCTGCGAGAGCTGCCGCGGCTTCGGCCGCATCATCGGCGTGGACTACGGCCTGGTGGTGCCGGACGAAGCGAAGACGCTGGCCGGCGGCGCGGTGAAGCCCTGGCAGAGCGAGTCCTACCGCGAGTGCCAGGACGACCTGCTGCGCTTCGCCAAACGGCGCGGCGTGGCGCACGACATCGCCTGGCGCGACCTGCCGCCGGAGGACCGGCGCTGGGTGCTGGAGGGGGATCCGGAGTACGTCAGCCTGAAGCGCTCCTGGCCGCGCCACTGGTACGGCGTCAAGCACTTCTTCGCCTGGCTGGAGACCAAGGCCTACAAGATGCACATCCGCGTGCTGCTGTCGCGCTACCGCGCCTACACGCCCTGCGCGGCCTGCAACGGCGCGCGCCTGAAGCCGGAGTCGCTGCTGTGGAAGCTGGGTGAAGAAAAACTCTCCCTCCACGACCTGATGCTGCTGCCGATCGAACGCTGCCGCGAATTCTTCGCCACGCTCGCCCTGCCCGCGCCGCTCGACGAGGCGGCCGACCTGCTGCTCGGCGAGATCCGCACGCGCCTGGATTACCTGTGCGAGGTCGGCCTCGGCTACCTGACGCTCGACCGCCAGTCGCGCACCCTCTCCGGCGGCGAGGTGCAGCGCATCAACCTCACCACGGCGCTCGGCACCTCGCTGGTGAACACCCTGTTCGTGCTCGACGAGCCGTCCATCGGCCTGCACCCGCGCGACATGGGCCGCGTCATCGGCGTCATGCGCCGCCTGCGCGACGCCGGCAATTCGCTGGTGGTGGTCGAGCACGACCCGCAGATCATGCACGAGGCCGACCGCCTGCTCGACATGGGCCCCGGCCCCGGCGAGCGCGGCGGCGAGGTGGTGTTCTTCGGCGCGCCGCAGAGCATGCGTGCGGCGAAGACGCTGACGGCGGAGTATCTCTCCGGGCGCAAGCGGGCCGACGGTTCTTCCCCCTCACCCCAACCCTCTCCCCCGAGGGGAGAGGGAGTGTCTGCCCCCTCTCCCCGCACGCGGGGAGAGGGCCGGGGTGAGGGGCAGCTCGAAATCCTCGGCGCCGCCGAACACAACCTGAAAGACATCGACGTCGTCCTGCCGCTCAACCGCCTGGTCTGCGTGACCGGCGTTTCCGGCTCGGGCAAGTCGACGCTGGTGCAGGACGTGCTCTACGCCGCCCTGCGCAAGCACAAGGGCAAACCGACCGAGGCGCCCGGGAAACACCGCGCCCTGCGCGGCTTCGAGCACATCGCCGAAGTGGCAATGGTGGATCAGTCGCCGATCGGCAAGACCACCCGCTCCAACCCGGCCAGCTACGTCGGCGCCTTCGACCCGATCCGCAACCTGTTCGCAAAGGACGAGGTTTCCAAGGAGCGCGGCTACACGCCGGGCACCTTCAGCTTCAACTCCGGCAACGGCCGCTGCCCGACCTGCGGCGGCAACGGCTTCGAGCACGTCGAGATGCAGTTCCTCTCCGACGTCTACCTGCGCTGCCCCGACTGCGACGGCAAGCGCTTCCGCGCCGAGGTGCTGGAGGTCAGGCTGCGCGGCAAGTCGATCGCCGAAGTGCTGGAGCTCACCGTATCCGAGGCACTGACTTTTTTCGCCGGCCACGCCGAGGTGCTGGCGCGCCTGGCGCCGCTCGCAGACGTCGGCCTCGAGTACCTGCGCCTCGGCCAGCCGGTGCCGACGCTCTCCGGCGGCGAGGCGCAGCGCCTGAAGCTCGCCGGACATTTGGCGGAGGCGGTTGATACACCGTCATCCCCGCGGAAGCGGGGATCCAGTGACGGCGAAAACCACTGGACTCCCGCTTTCGCGGGAGTGACAACAAAGGGGACGCTGTTCCTCTTCGACGAGCCGACGACGGGCCTGCACTTCGACGACATCGCCAAGCTGCTGAAATCCTTCCGCCGCCTCGTCGCCGCCGGCCACTCCCTGGTGGTGATCGAACACAACCTCGACGTCATCCGCGCCAGCGACTGGATCGTCGACCTCGGCCCGGAGGGCGGCGAGGCCGGCGGGGAGCTGGTCTGCGCGGGGACGGTAGATGAGGTGATGGCGTGTGAAGCGTCGCACACGGGGAAAGCGCTGAGGGAGTATGAAGTCGCGTTTGCCCCTCACCCCGACCCTCTCCCCGCTCACGGGGCGAGGGAGGTTTTGCCCCCTCTCCCCCGGCAAGGGGGAGAGGGCGGGGGTGAGGGGGTGATCCGCATCCACAACGCCCGCGAGCACAACCTGAAAGGCGTGGACGTCGACATCCCGCGCAACCGCTTCACCGTCGTCACCGGCGTCTCGGGGTCAGGCAAGTCCACGCTGGCCTTCGACATCCTCTTCGCCGAGGGCCAGCGCCGCTACCTCGAGTCGCTCAACGCCTACGCCCGCCAGTTCGTGCAGCCCTCGGCGCGGCCCGACGTCGACGCCATCTTCGGCATCCCGCCCACCGTCGCCATCGAGCAGCGCACCAGCCGCGGCGGGCGCAAGAGCACGGTCGGCACGCTCACCGAGATCCAGCACTTCCTGCGCCTGCTCTACGTCAAGCTCGGCACCCAGCACTGCCCCGACTGCGCCGTGCCGATCGAGCCGCAGAGTGAGGCCGCCATCGCCGCGCGCATCCTGCGCGACTGGCGCGGCAGGCACATCGGCCTGATGGCGCCGCTGGTGGTGGCGCGGAAGGGCGTCTACACCGACCTCGCCAAGTGGGCGCTGGGCAAGGGTTTCAGCCACCTGCGCGTCGACGGCGTCTTCCTGCCGACGGCCAGGTGGCCGCGCCTCGACCGCTTCCGCGAGCACGACATCGAGCTGCCGGTGGCCGACCTCGTCGTCACCGCTGGCAACGAGGCGGAATTGCGCTCCGCGCTGGCCCGCGCCCTGGAATTCGGCAAGGGCACGCTGCAGGTGGTCGGGCCGCTCGACGCGCTGGCGAAAGCCATTCGTCAAGGGAAGAACGAAGCGAAACTGGAGCAGCACAGCTTCTCGACGAAACGCGCCTGCCCTTCCTGCGGCAAGAGCTTCGCCGAGCCAGACCCGCGCCTGTTCTCCTACAACTCCAAGCACGGCTGGTGCGAGCAGTGCTATGGCACGGGCCTCGCCATCGCCGGCTTCGACGCGGAGCAGACCGGCGAGGAGATCTGGTGGAACGAGTGGTTCGAAGGGGACGCCCACGCCTGCCCGGCCTGCGAGGGCAAGCGCCTCAACCCCGTCGCGCTGGCGGTGCGCTTCCGGGACAACTCCATCGCCGACCTCTCGGCCCTGCCGGTGGACGGCCTCGAGCGCTTCTTCTCCAAACTGAAAATCGCCGGCCGCGAGGAAGCCATCGCCCGCGACATCCTCGTCGAGCTGCGTTCGCGCCTCTCTTTCCTGCGCGAGGTCGGCCTCGACTACCTGGCGCTGGACCGCGCCGCGCCGACGCTCTCCGGCGGCGAGGCGCAGCGCATCCGGCTGGCCGCCCAGCTCGGCTCCAACCTGCAGGGCGTCTGCTACATCCTCGACGAGCCGACCATCGGCCTGTATCCGCGCGACAACCGCATCCTGCTCGACACCCTGGCGAAACTGGAAGCCAAGGGCAACACCCTGGTGGTGGTCGAGCACGACGAGGACACCATCCGCCGCGCCGACCACGTGCTCGACCTCGGCCCCGGCGCCGGCACGCAGGGCGGCCGCGTCGTCGCCGAAGGTACGGCGGAAGAATTGATGCGCCACCCCGACTCCATCACCGGCCGCTGCCTGGCGCAGCCGCTGCTGCACCCGTTTGCCGCACGGCGAAAAGTCGGTGTCGCCAATACGGCGATCGAGATCCTCGGTGCCGGCCTGCACAACCTGAAAGGCTTCGACCTGCGCCTGCCGCTCGCCCGCCTGACGGTGGTGACGGGCGTCTCCGGTTCGGGCAAGTCGACGCTGGCGCGCGAAGTGCTGCGCGACAACCTGCAGCGGCGGGTGGCCGAAGGGCGCAAGCACAAGTCCGCCCCCCTGCACGGCTGCCGCGAGCTGCGCGGCTGGGAAACCGTCGCCCGCGTGCTGGAAGTCGACCAGACGCCCATCGGCAAGACGCCGCGCTCCTGCCCGGCGACCTATGTCGGCTTCTGGGACGCCGTGCGAAAGCTCTTCGCCGACACCGCGGAGTCGCGCATCCGCGGCTACTCGGCCTCGCGCTTCTCCTTCAACACCGCCGGCGGGCGCTGCGAGGCCTGCGAGGGCCAGGGCGTGCAGAAGATCGAGATGAGCTTCCTGCCCGACGTGAAGGTACCCTGCGACTCTTGCCGCGGCACGCGCTTCAACGCCGAGACGCTGATGGTGCGCTGGAAGGGGAAGCACATCGGCGAGGTGCTGGCGATGAGCATGGACGAGGCCGTGGACTTCTTCTCCGCGCATCCCTCCATCCACCACGCCCTGCGCCTGCTGCAGGACGTCGGCCTCGGCTACCTCACCCTCGGCCAGCAGAGCCCGACGCTCTCCGGCGGCGAGGCGCAGCGCATCAAGCTGGTGACGGAGCTGGCCAAGGTGCGAAGCGATGCATCGCCCCGTCGCGGCGTGCAGAATGCCCACACCCTCTACGTCCTCGACGAGCCGACGGTCGGCCTGCACATGGCCGACGTGGAGAAGCTGATCCGCGTCCTGCACCGCCTGGTCGACGGCGGCAACACGGTGGTGACGATCGAGCACAACCTCGACGTGATGGCCGAAGCCGACTGGATCGTGGACCTCGGCCCGGAAGGCGGCGCCGCCGGCGGGCGCATCGTCGCCCAGGGCACGCCGGAGAAGGTGGCCACAACGGCCTCGCACACCGGCCGGATCCTCAAGGCGTTCCTGCGCGAGCGCAGCAGGATTTAGGGCATGTTCTTGCGCTCCGGCCCGCTGGAAGCTCGCCGCCGTCAGCCGAAAGCGATGGCCGGCGCAGGGAGCCGGGCTTTGATGGGATGCCGCAATACATAACGGCAAGCGCCGGACAGGTGGCTACAATGAAAGCATCCTCTTCCCTGAAAGGAGGCTTGGCCATGAGATCCATTCATGTCGCTGCCCTGGCGGTCCTTGCGGCCACCCTCGCCGGCCTCGCGAGCTGCGTCAGCATCTCGCCGGGCGTCGGCGCCGAATTCGTCGGCTCGGGGGCCTGCCGGAAATGCCACCTCGACGAATACCGCAGCTGGCAATCCTCACTGCACGCGAGAATGGTGCGGAAGCGCGACGCGGGAATCCTCAAGGACGCCGCCGCGCAATGGGCCGAGGGCGGTCCCGGCATCGGCAACGTAACGGGCCGGAAGGCGGGGCTCGACGACGTGGAGTACGTCGTCGGCTCGCACTGGAAGCAGCGCTACCTGATCCGCAACGAGACGACGGGGGGGCTGCAATTCATGGACAAGCAGTTCAACCGCATGTCGCGCAAGTGGGAACCCTACGGCCAGAAGAACGACTGGGATACCCAGTGCGCCACCTGCCACACCACCGGCTACCGGGTGACGCGCCTCGACGAGGCGAGCGGCCGCGTGCTGGAGGCGGACATGCGCGAGCACAACGTCGGCTGCGAGGCCTGCCACGGCCCGGGCTCGAAACACGCCAAGAGCGAGAAGCGTGCCGACATCTACGGCTTCGAGGGCCGTCCGCACGACGAGCAGGCCATGGTCTGCGGCTACTGCCACAGCCGCTTCGACAACCACCGCTTCAAGACGCGCCAGGGCAACAGCGCCGAGCATGTCCCTCACCCGAAGGCGGGCGAAAGCTTCCGTGCCGGCACCGACGACTGGCGCACCTGGTATCCGCAAGAGCTGATCGCGCCCGGCGTTTATGCGAAAGACCCCTTTGAAAAGGACTACGCGGGCGATTTGAAGGGCATGTGGCTCCGCGACGAGGCGGCGCGCAAGTCCGGTGTCTTCGACGCCGCCAAGCACCACCAGCAATACCAGGAATACCTGCAATCGACGCACTACACGAAGGAGAAGATGAGTTGCGGCGCCTGCCACAGCGCGCATGCGGCGGAGGGCAAGCCCGCCAAGGTCGCGGCGCAGAGCTGCGCCGGCTGCCACAAGGGCGACGGCCTGGCGGACATCGGGCGCTTCATGCCGGCGACCGGCAAGACGGCGGACAACCTTTTCGTGCGAAGCCATACCTTCTCGGGGAAGCAGAGCCGCAAAGGCGGGCCGGTGGCCGCCGGAGAGGCCGCGACCAACCGCTGAAGGATTGGCCCGAGGCGCCGCCGGCGCTCCTCTCCGGCATAATGCCTCCCGAAGCGATTCATGCTGAAAAGGGGGAGGCTTGAGCGCAAATCTCGCTCCGCTGCGCTTGCTTGCGCTGGCGCTGGCTGTCCTGGGGCTCGCGTGCGACGCGGCCGAGCCGGAGCGCTTCGGCCTCTTCGTCGCCACGCTCGACGGCCGCGAGGTCCGCCGCATCCTCTCCGATCCGCGGCGGGAAATGAACCATGCCCGCGTCTCGCCGGACGGCAACTGGATCACCTTCACCCGCTACAACAAGCGCGGCTGGAACGGCATCGCCAAGGAAGAAGGCGGTTACCTGGAAACCGAGATCATGCTGGCCCGCATCGACGGCAGCGAATTGCGCAGCCTGGTGCCGCCGCGCAAGGACACCGTCGCGGCCAACGGCTACTGGACGCCGGACGGCAAGGCCATCCTGTTCGTCTCGACAGACAACCCGCAGCGCCGCGGCCAGATCGACCGCATCGACCTCGCCACCGGCCGCGTCGAAAAGGTCGCGATCGCGGGCGACCCCTGGGCGGCGGACCCGCATCAGGTCGGACAACGCCTGGCGGTCAGCGTCTTCGACGAGAAGCGCAAGGCGAATTCGATCTGGCTGGTCGACCTGCCCACCGGTGCGGCGCGGCAGGTCAGCCATCACGGCCTGGCCGGCATCGATAGCGCCACCAAGGCGCCGCTCGGCGACTTCGACCCCAAGCTTTCGCCCGACGGGCGGAAGATCGTCGCCATGCGCAATCTGGGCCGGCACAACTGGCACATCGTCGTGATCGATCCGGACACCGGCCGCGAGCGCGACCTCTCCGCCGCCCAGGCGGTGGACGGCGTGCCCGAGTGGTCCGGCGACGGCCGCCAGCTCGTCTTCTGGCATGTCGATCCCAGCGGGCTGAAAAACAGCGGCCTGTACGCCATGAATCCCGACGGCGGGGAACGCCGGCGCATCCCCCTGCCCGGCGGCCACTTCTACACCATGCCGGCCTTCTTCCCGGGCGAAGCATCGGGCGGCAATGCGCGCCTGATCTTTTCCGCCGAGAGGAATCCCCATCTGTGACCGGCTGCGGCGCCTCCGCTACAATCTTCACAATGTTCCGTAACGTCTCCTCCATCGCGGCCCTTGGCCTGCTCGCGGGCCTCCTCTCCTTTGCGTCCGCCGCCCTCGCCCTGCCACAGGAGGCCGCGGTGCCCGGCGGCCTGGCCCTCGTCCGCCTCGGCGACGGGGCCGAGCGGCCGCAGGCCTGGTTCGGCGAGCGGCGCGTGGCCGTGGTGCGCGACGGCAAGGCCTGGGTGGCGCTGGTCGGCCTGCCGCTCGCGCTCGCGCCCGGCGAGCATCGGCTGCGCGTGCTCGCCGGCGGCAACGAGGCGACCAGGCCGGTCCGCGTCGCCGCCAAGCACTACCCGACCCAGCGCTTCAGCGTGCCCGACCAGCGCAAGGTCGAGCCGCTGCCCGAGGACATGCTGCGCATCGAGCGCGAGCAGAAGCGCATCGACGAGATCAAGGCCCTGTTCCGCGACGAGCCCGAGCCCGCGCTGGCCTTCCGCCCGCCGGCGCAGGGCAGGCCGACCGGCAACTTCGGCCTGCGCCGCGTCATCAACGGCCTGGAGCGCAGCCCCCACGCCGGCATCGACTTCGCCGTGCCGGTCGGCACGCCGGTGCGCGCCGCCGGCGCGGGCATCGTCGTCGAGACCGGCGATTTCTTCTTCAACGGCAACTCGGTGTACCTCGACCACGGCCAGGGCCTGGTCACCCTCTACTGCCACCTCGAGCGCATCGACGTCGCGCCGGGCGAGCGCCTCGCCGCCGGCCAGACCCTCGGGCTGTCGGGCAACACCGGCCGCAGCAGCGGCCCGCACCTGCACTGGACGGTGCTGGCCAACGGCGCGGCGGTCGACCCGCGGCTTTTCCTGGGGAAGAAATGAACCTGAGCGAACCCGAACGCCAGCACATCGCCGAACGCGCCGCGCGGCTGGAAGCGCGCTGCGGAGTCGAGGCGGTCGTCACGATCGCCGGGCGCTGCGACGCCTACCCGGAAGCGCCCTGGAAGGCCTTCGCCCTCTTCTCCGCGCTCGGCGCATTCGCTTCGATCCTCCTGCTGCCGAACGCCGTGCTGGCGATACCGACTTTTCTCGGCGCCGGCGCCGCCGCCGCGCTGGCGACCGTCTTCATCCCGCCCTTCGCCCGCCTGTTCGTCGGCGCGGCGCGGCGCGAGACCGAGGCGCGCCAGTACGCCAGCGCCTGCTTCCTGGCGCGCGGCATCGGCCGCACCGAGCGCCGCAACGGCCTGCTGCTGCTGGTCGGCCTGTTCGAGCGCACGGTGGTGATCCTGCCCGATGCCGGCCTGGACCTGGCCGAAGCCGAACTGCGGCCCATCATCGCCGGCATGGCGCCGCAACTCGCCGTCGGCCGGCTCGCCCCCGCCCTGCTCGGCGGCCTCGACGCGCTGGAAGCCCTGCTCGCCGCCAAGGGCCGCGCCGGCGGCGGTCGCGACGAAATCGCGCAGGAGGTCTTCGTGGAGAAAGGCGCATGAAGCGGCTGCTGCCTTGCCTCATCGGCCTGCTCGCCGCCTTCTCGGCGCTGGCCGTCGACGTGCCCTACCTCTCCGGCCGCGTGGTCGACAACGCGGAGATCCTGAAGGCGGAGACGAAGCGCAACCTCGCTGCCCGGCTCAAGGCCCACGAGCAGGAAACCAGCGAGCAGATCGCCGTCCTCACCGTGCCCTCGCTCGAGGGCGAAAGCATCGAGTCCTACGCCGAGCAGGTCTTCAACACCTGGAAGCTGGGACAGAAGGGCAAGGACAACGGCGTGCTGGTGCTGGTAGCGCCGACCGAGCGGCGCATGCGCATCGAGGTCGGCTATGGCCTGGAAGGCACGCTCACCGACGTGGCGGCCAGCCGCATCGTCCGCAATGTGATGACGCCGCGCTTCAAGGAGGGCAACTTCGACGCCGGCATCGAGCAGGGGGTGGCCGCCGTCATCGGCCAGCTCACCGGCGGCGCGGCGCCGGCGGCCGACGCGCCGCCCGTCGCCGAAAGGAAATCCGACAGCTTCTTCGAGGGCCCCGACCTGCCGCTCACCGAGCGCATCCTCATCGGCGCCTTCATCTTCGGCATCATCGGGCTGTTCACCGTGATCGGCGTGCTGACGCCGGGCATGGGCTGGTTCCTCTACTTCTTCCTGATTCCCTTCTGGGCGATGTTCCCCATCGTCGTCGTCGGCACCACCGGCGCGCTGTATTTGTTCGGCACCTACCTCGTCGCCTTCCCCATCGCCAAGCTGATCGTCTCGCGCCGGCCCTGGTACGAGAAGGCGAAGCAGGACATCAAGAGCAAGGGCGTGGCGCAGATCGGCGGCTTCACCGTCGGCGGCCGTTCGGGCGGCTCGTCATGGAGCTCCGGCTCGTCCTCGGGCGGAGGCTTTTCGGGCGGCGGCGGATCCTCGGGCGGCGGCGGATCCTCGGGCAGTTGGTAGGTTGACATATCGCAAGGTAAAACCCGGCGCAACGGCAACAATGTCGCCGTGCCGCGCAGACCGACTTTTCTCCTGCTGATGTGCTGCGCCGCGGCGCAGGCCGCGCCGCCGCTGCAGCCGCTGATCGACGCCACCCCCGCCGGCGGCGTGCTGCGCCCGGCGCCGGGGCGCTATGCCGGCCCGGCGACCGTCGCCAAACCGATGACGCTGGACGGCGGCGGCAAGGCGATCCTCGAAGGCGGCGGCCGCGGCACGGTGCTGACGCTCGCCGCCAGCGGCGCCGTGGTGCGCGGCCTGCGCCTGACGGGCTCCGGCGACAGCCACGACGGCATCGATGCCGGCCTGCTGATCGAGGGCGACGACAACCTCGTCGAGAACAACGCCCTCGACGACGTGCTGTTCGGCATCCACCTCAGGCAGGGCAACCGCAACCGCATCCTGAACAACCGCATCACGGGAAGGCCCGCCCCGCGCGGCGCCCGCGGCGACGGCCTGCGCCTGTGGAACAGCCGCTGGAACCGCATCGAGGGCAACGCCTTCGCCCGGGTGCGCGATCTCACCTTCGCCAACTCCCCCGACAACCGCATCCTCGGCAACACGCTCACCGACGGCCGCTACGGCATGCATCTCGTCTTCTCGCCGCGCGCGCACGTCGAGAACAACCGCCTCTCCGACACCGACACCGGCATCGCCGTGCTCTACTCGCCGGACCTGGTCCTGCGCGGCAACACCGTCGCCCACGCCCTCGACGGCGGCGGCGCCGGCATCGCCATCAAGGACAGCGGCAGCGCCCTGGTCGAGGGCAACGAGATCCTGCACTGCGCCGCCGGCCTCTCCGCCAATGCGCCGCTCAACACCGAAGCCGTCCTCACGGTGCGCGGCAACCGCTTCGCCCACAACGTCGTCGGCCTCTATTTCTACGGCGAGAAGGGCGGCCACCGCATCGAGGCCAACCGCTTCGAGAACAACCTGACCCAGGTGGCGGTGAGCGCCGCCGGCGTCGGCGAAGCCAACCTGTGGCGCGGCAACGCCTGGAGCGACTACCAGGGCTTCGACCGCGACGGCAACGGCGTCGGCGACACGCCGCACGAAGTCTGGCTCTACAGCGACCGCATCTGGATGGAAACGCCGCGCGCGAAATTCTTCGCCAACTCGCCGGCGCTGGAACTGCTCGACCTCCTCGAGCGCCTCGCCCCCTTCGCCTCGCCCGCGCTCATCCTGCGCGACCCGGCGCCGAGGATGGCGAAGTAATCAGTTGCCCCCCGCCCGCAATCATCCGATAATTGAACATCGTTGTTTAAGGGTCAGCATCATGAGAACCTACTCTGCTGTTATCGAGCGGTGTCCTCAAACCGGCACATTCGTCGGCTTTGTCCCGGGCTTCCCGGGCGCGCACTCGCAGGGCGCAACCATGGACGAGCTCAACCATAACCTTCAGGAAGTCATCGCTATGCTGCTTGAGGACGGCGAGCCCGTTCTGGAGTCGGAGTTTGTGGGAGTGCAGAACGTCGCCATCGCCTGAGCCATGGGCAATGTTCCCGTTCTGTAGCCAGGCGAAGTCATCGCCATCCTGCAAAAGCTGGGGTTTACCGAAGTCAGGCAGCGCGGGTCGCACAAGCAGTTCCGAGACGGCGGCGGACGCTGCACGACTGTCCCCTTTCATCAGGGCCGCGACATCTCTCCCATTCTGCTGCGTCAGATAGCAAAGGACATCGGACTGACGCTCGATGAACTACTCAGGCACAGGTAACCGCCTCACTTCACCGGTTCCCACGGCTCCTGGGCGAAGTAGGCTTCCATGCCCGGCTGGGTGTGCGGATTGCGTGCCTTGCCCCAGTGGCAGGTGAGGCGCGCGTAGTTGTCCAGATCGCTGCCGACGAGGCAGACCATTTCCATCGGCTGCTTCTGCCCCCACTTGAAGGCCAGCACCCAGGCCTCGCCCGGATCGGCGCGGCGCACGTCGCCGTAGATCGTGCTGCGCTTGCCGGCGACGGTGCGCGTCAGCCGCAACTGCTTGCCCGCCCGCTCGATCTTCGCCGTCCCGGTGTAGGTCGCCTGGCTGTCGGGCTGGCGCCCGATCAGGGTGTAGCGCCCGGGCACGAAATCCCACAGCGGCGATTCGTCGTCGTCCGCGGCGAATGCCGGCTGGGTCGATAGGCAGGCCAGCGTGAGGAGCAAGCTCCTTAGAGGAAGCGACGCAACAGCCATGGTCGATCTGTGCTTACTCTGAGTCGACAGCATGTATGCGGATTCGGCCCGGCTCGACAACCCAAAGCCGGCCATCCAGAGGCTGCGTCGTCAGGGCGGCAAGCATTTGGTCCAGCAGCAAGTAAAGCAGGCCAGCGGTCATTCGTCCCGATGCGGCAAGAAGCACGACCCCGGCGGAATGCTCCGGCGGGAAGCGCAGCACCTGGGAAAAATCGGTATCGAGCGTAACCAGCACCCGTCCTTCACTCGAGCAAACCTGGAAAACCTTCTCGTCGGGCGCACCGCTCAGTCCCTGGGCTGCGACGGTCGATACGTCGTACCCCGCCTCACGCAAACGATCCTCGCCGCGGCACCCGAGGTTTTCGTCGAGCTTGAATTTCACGCCGCCGCTTTCGTCTCGGCGGGAATAATGCGTTCGCGGGCCATTTCGGCGCCGTAGGCCAGCGCGGCCCGGATATCGTCCGGTGCAAGCTGCGGGTATTCGGCCAGCAATTCGGCTTCGGTCTCGCCATCGGCCAGGCGGTCGAGCAGCAGGGATACCCAGATTCTCGTACCGCGTATGCAAGGCTTGCCGAAGCACACGTTGGGATCGATGCTGATTCGGTTCAAAAGAGGATGCATGATGTTGTCTCCTACCGTTGCGGTTGCCGCAATCGGGTGTCCGATCGAATGTAGGCATTAACGTAGGGCATCCGTCAGGAAAATGCAAACAAACAGGCACTCCCCGGCATTGCCCAAGGCCTCCCCGCATGCGACGATGCCGGCTCGTTCACCCGGAGCCGCCCGATGTACATCCCGCCCACCTTCCGCGAAGACCGCATCGAGGCCCTGCACGCGCTCATCCGGCAGCATCCGCTCGGCCTGCTGACCAGCGCCGGCGCGGGCGGCCTCGCCGCCACGCCCCTGCCCTTTCTCGTCTACCCGGCTGAAGGCCCGCACGGCACGCTGCGCGCCCACCTGGCACGGGCCAATCCGCACTGGCGGGAATTGCAGGGCGGCGCCGAATGCCTCGTCGTTTTCATGGGACCGCAGGGCTACGTCACGCCCTCCTGGTACCCGAGCAAACGCGAGATGCAGAAGGTGGTGCCGACCTGGAACTACGTCTGCGTGCAAGCCTGGGGCAAACCGCGCATCGTCGAGGACCCGGCCTGGCTGCGGCGGCAGATCGACGACCTGACGCGCGCCCGCGAAAGCGCCCGGCCCGAACCCTGGATGGTGGACGACGCGCCGGAGGACTACCTCGCGGCGCAGATGAAGGCCATCGTCGGCATCGAGATTCCCATCGCGCGCATCGAAGGCAAGTGGAAGCTCAGCCAGAACCGCCCGGCGGCAGACCGCGCTGGGGTCGTCGCCGGCCTGGGCGATCCCGAAGACCCGGATAAGAATGTGGGCATGGCGCAACTGATGGCGGAGCGCGGCGATTCGCATTGACGATCCCGTATGACTGTCGCAAGATGCCTTTCCCCCAACAGAGAAAAGAGGAGCGCGTCATGCAAAGAAAAGCAAAGTGGCTGGCCGCGGCCGGCGCGATCGGCATCATCGGCGTGGCGGGTTGCGCGACCATGCAATCCGGCCCCCAGGAAATGACCTTCTTCGTCACCAGCGTCAACCCCGGCAAGGGCGGCGACCTGGGCGGCCTCGAAGGCGCCGACAAGCACTGCCAGTCGCTGGCGCAGGCGGCCGGCGCCGGCCACCGCACCTGGCGCGCCTACCTCAGCACCCAGGCCGCGACGCTGGCCGGCAAGGACTTCGTCAATGCGCGCGACCGCATCGGCCCCGGCCCCTGGCAGAACCTCAAGGGCGAACTCATCGCCCGCAATGTCGACGAGCTGCACTCGCCCGCCAGCGGCCTGAACAAGCAGACGGCCCTCGACGAAAAAGGCCAGATGGTGAACGGCCGCACCGAGAAGCCCAACAAGCACGACATCCTCACCGGCTCGCGCCCCGACGGCACCGCCTTCCCCGGCAAGCCTTTCACCGACATGACCTGCGGCAACTGGACCAAGGGCAGCGACGACGGCGCCGCCATGACCGGCCACCACGACCGCGTCGGCCCGAGCGACGCGAGCTGGGCCGTCTCCTGGAACTCCGCCCACCCGACACTCGGCTGCAGCATGGAGAAGATCCGCCCGACGGGCGGGGACGGGTTGTTTTACTGCTTTGCGGTGAAATGATCCCCCGTGACCGGACGGCCACGGGACTAGGCATATTGTCGGGGACGCTGCAGCAAGGCGGCGTCCCCGACGTTTTTCAGACTCGCGGGAATGTCCTCGACAACACCCTCGGATTCGCCCTCCGCAAGCATTAATTGCCGTCTTCCGGAGACAGACTTTTGCCGAGGCTTGCCAAAGGTTGAATTGGAGCAATTCGGCCGAAGCGGATCTCGGAAATTAGAAGCGTTGTCTTCCGCTTGCGACTCAATGCTGTTAGTCAGAATTTCAGTGCCTACCAAAGCAACACACCGATAGCGGACTGTCGGGGGATAGCTAAACCAGAACGACGAAAGACTCGGTGCCACGTACCATGAACAGACCGCAAATCGATATGCTTATTATTGATTTGCGATAATCCTTCTTGTCGTTTAGGATTTTCACTCTTGTTGTCTTCCCAATGAGGAGACGCCGAATCATGAAACGCTCATGGTTGTTAGCCTTTATCTTACTTTGCCCATTTTCCGCACCTTCGGCTGGGGAAGTTTTCAAGGAGTTTCCGTCGTCAATTGACCAAAAGGCAAAGTATCTCTTCTTCTTCCCCGGTCTTGCCGTAGAAATGCAAGGCCCCGACGCGCTCAACCCGTACTTTCGCAAGGTCTACCAGTGGACCGCCTTAACAAAGGCGTTTGCAGACAATGGGTATAACGTGATCGCAGAACTCCGTCCGAAAGGGACACAGACATCTACCTATGCGAAACGCGTTTCTGACCAAGTGCGGCAACTTGTGTCAGCAGGGGTCTCGCCAAAGAACATCGTTCTTGTCGGACACTCCAAGGGAGGTGAGATTGTCGTAGGAGCCATTGGCGCAAACAGCTCTGCCGACATCTCCTACGTCATTCTGGCCGGATGCGCAATGCCCCATACCCAGCACTTAGCCAACGAGACTCCGAGAGCGAACTTTGAAGGGTTCTTGGCGGAATATAGGGGTCGCTTCAAGGGCAGGGTATTGTCTATGTATGACGAAGCGGATGATGATTTCCAGACATGCAAAGAACTAAGCAAGGACAATCACGAGGTAAGGTTGGAAGA
>JAEUNH010000071.1 GCA_016791205.1 Rhodocyclaceae bacterium
TGCCGACCGGCTTGGTGAGGATCAGCGCGTCGCCGGGGCGCAGGCCGGCCTTGGTCGTCATGCCCGCCAGCCGCGCGTCGATGAGGCCGTTGACGGCGAAGCCCAGCGCCAGCTCGCTGCCTTCGCCGCTGTGGCCGCCGACGAGGGCGCAACCGGCCTCGTTGAGGACGGAGACGGCGCCGGCCATCATCTGGCGCAGCTCGTCCTCGACCTTGCGCTCCAGCCCCGGCGGCACGGTGGCGATGGCGCTGGCCGACTGCGGCTCGGCGCCCATGGCGTAGAGGTCGCCCAGGGCGTGGTTGGCGGCGATGCGGCCGAAAGTCCAGGGGTCGTCGATGAAGGCGCGGAAGAAATCGACGCTGTGCACCAGGGCCCTGCCCGGCGGCACGCCCAGCACGGCGGCATCGTCGGGCGCGTCGAGGCCGACCAGCACGTCGTCGCGCGCCACCGGTTGCAGGCCGGCGAGCGCGCGCGAGAGCACCGTGGCGCCGACCTTGGCGCCGCAGCCGCCGCAGCGCATGGCGACGGCGGAGATCGCCTGCGCCTTCTCCGCTTCGTCGAGCGGAAGCGCCGCGCCATTTGCCGGCGCCGCCTCGGGCATGGCGGCGAATTCGGTGAACTTGCGCATGAAGCGGCGGTCGATCCATTCCTTCCAGCGCCACACCCAGCCGCCGCGCGCATGCAGCGCGCCGCGCGAGGCGACGGCGTGCCTGTCGCCGGTGCCGATCAGCGCCAGCCAGCGCGTCTGCGGGCGATAGCGGACGAGCGCTTCGCCGGCGACGCTGCGGCGCAGGTTTTCCGCCAGCGGCGGGCCCATGCGCACGGCGAAGACGCCGGCCTTTTCCAGCGCGTGCCCGCGCAGCGAGGCGCAATCGCCGGCGGCGAAGACCCGCAGGTCGCTCTCGCTTTGCAGGCATTCGTTGACGCGGATGAAGCCGGCCTCGTCCAGCGCCAGCCCGGTATCGGCCAGCCAGGCGGCGCCGCCGGCCTGGGTCACCCAGACGACCTCGTCGGCTTCCAGCACCTCGCCCGCGACGGTGCGCAGCCGCCCGGCGTCGACCTGACTGACTTCGGCACCGAGATGGACGCGCACGCCGCGCGCGGCGAGGATCGATCCGAAGGCGCGGCGCACGGCGGCGTTGTGCGTGGGCAGGATCTCAGTGCCGGCGGAAAACAGGTGGAAGCGCAGCGCCTCCGGGTCGCGCCCCAGGGCGAGGCATTCCTTGCGCAGGCGGTGCTGCATGGACAAAGTCAGCTCGACGCCGCCGGCGCCGGCGCCGACCACGGCGATGACGGCGCCGCCGGCGTGATGGCGCACGCGCTCGAGCAGCGCCAGCCAGCGCGCGTTGAAGCGGCGGATCGGCTTGACCGGCACGGCGTGCTCGGCGGCGCCGGGGACGCCGTCGAGCCGCGGCGTCGAGCCGACGTTGATCGACAGCACGTCGTAGGCAACCGGCGGGCGCAGGCGGCAGATCACCTGGCGCGCGTCGCGGTCGAGGCCGACGACTTCGTCGCGGCAGTAGCGCGCGCCGGCGACTTCGGCCAGCCGGCGCAGGTCGATGTGTACCTCGTCGAAGCCGTAGTGGCCGGCGACGTAACCCGGCAGCATGCCGGAATAGGGCGTGTCGTTGTCGCTGCAGATCAGCGTCAGGCGCACGCCCGGCTGCGGCCGCATGGCAAAACGGCGCAGCACGCCGACGTGGCTGTGGCCGCCGCCGACCAGCACGATGTCGCGTAAAACCGGGGCGGCGGCGCGCGGCTGGCGTTCCATCGTCGCGCCCCGCCCTGGCCTCAGCAGCAGCCGCAGCTGTCCTCGCCGGCCTCAGCGCCGTCGCCCACAAAGGGCAGCGCCTTGCCGCAGCCGGCGAAGATGCCATAGTGGCGCGAAAAGTCGCCGATGAAGTCGAAGTGCGGCGCCAGGCGGCTCTCTTTGAGCATGCGCCAGGTGTTGCCGCAGACGGGGAAGACGCGGCCGGCCTCGATGCGGTGGTGCGCGTCGAGCACGAAGGCTTGCGGTTGCTGCGGGATGCTGCCGCGATACACCACCGCCTGGCCGTAGTCCTCGCAGTCGGACTCCAGGCCGTCGAGCCTGAACAGGCGGTAGGTGGCGGAGAAGAAACGCAGGTTGCCGATGCGCGGCGCGAGATCCGGGTCGGTGATCGCCAGCGGCCGGTCTTCGACGAGTCGCGGGTCGTTGAAGCCGGCGCGCCGCGCCAGCGCGAGGAAGTCGTTCCAGTAGAGCGCGCCGCCGAGGCATTCGCCGTAGAGCACCGGATCGTTCTTCACGGCGTCGGGCACGCGCCGGTCGGCATACACGTCGGAGAAATAGAACTCGCCGCCGGGCTTGAGCAGGCGGTGCACGCCGCGCAGCACGGCGTCCTTGTCGGGCGAGAGGTTGACGACGCAGTTGGAGACGACGACGTCGAAGCTGGCCGGCGCCAGGTCGAGCTCGTCGAGGCGCTCGATGTAGCCGTGCAGGAAGCGCACGTTGTCGAAGCCGAAGGCCGCGGCATGGTGGCGCCGGTGGCGCTCGGCGACTTCGAGCTGCTCGTCGGTCATGTCGACGCCGACCACCTCGCCCGCCGGCCCGGCGAGCTGCGCCAGCGCATAGACGTCGCGGCCGGCGCCGCTGCCGAGGTCGAGAATGCGGCAGCCGTCCAGCAGCGGCGGGCAGACCAGGCCGCAGCCGTAGTAGCGGCTCAGCACTTCGGGATGGATGCGTGCAAGCAGGGGCTTCAGCCAGGCGGGCACGCTGGAGGCGTCGCAGCAGGCAGTCGTCTTCAGGTCAGCCGAGCCGGACAGCTGCTTGCCGTAGTAGTCCTTCACGAGTTCGTGCATGTCTTCTCCTCTTGCGATGTTCCGTCCAGCGCCCCGCCGCAGCTGCTGCCCTGCCCGGCGGTACAGCCGTAGCAGTGGTCGGCGACGCGGATCGGGGCGTTCTCCAGGTCGCGCTCGAGCAGCGCCGACAGGTGCACCGGGCCGGCGGCCCCGCCCGGCGGCAGGCCCAGCATCTGGTTGAAGTCGCAATCGTGCACATGGCCCTGCCAGTCGACCGAGATCAGCGAGCGGCACATCACGCCGTCGAGGTTGGCGTCGCGATGCGCGTCCTTGAGCAGGCGCATGTAGTCGTGGAACGCGTTGCGCGAAAGCAGCGTGCTGCCGAAGCGCCGGATCGGCATGTTGGCGAGGGTGAACAGGCGGTTGAAGACGATGCCGTAACGGGTGGCGAGCTGTTCCTTGTAGGCGGCTTCGAGCTGCGCCTGGTCCGGCGGCAGGCTCGCGCCGGCCGGGTTGTAGACCAGGGACAGCGTGCGCCCGCTGCCGGACAGGCCGTAGCCCAGCGCATTCAGCCTGCGCAGTCCGGCCAGGCTGGACTGGAAGACGCCGTCGCCGCGCTGCCGGTCGACGTTCTCCTCAAGATAGCAGGGCAGGGAGGCGACGACCTCGACGCCGTGCGCGGCGAGGAAATCGGCCAGGTCTTCCTGGCCCGGCTCGTTGAGGATGGTCAGGTTGCAGCGGTCGATGACCTTGAAGCCCTCGCCGCGCGCGGCCTCGACCAGCCGGCGGAAATGCGGGTTGAGTTCCGGCGCGCCGCCGGTGAGGTCGAAGGTGGACACGCCCTGGCGCCGACCAAAGCCCAGCAGCTGCTCCATGGTCTCCCAGGACATCTCCTCGGTGCGCTTCGGCCCGGCGGCGACATGGCAATGCAGGCAGGACTGGTTGCAGCGGTAGCCGAGGTTGGCCTGCAGGGTCTCCAGCCGTCCGCGGCGGAGGGCGGGGAAGTCGGTCTGGACCAGAAGGGGATAGCTATCGCGCATCGTCGACATCCTTGCCATCGGCATAGCGCCGGCAGGCCGTGCGCAGGAAATCCATCTGCCTGCCGAAGTTCGCGCACCCCTTGCACATCGCCAGGTGCAGGCGCAGCGACAGGCGCTCGATCAGGGTGAGTTTGCGGTCCTGCCCTTCGGACAGGAGACGGGTGACTTGCTTGCAGCTCAACATGGCTTTCCTCCCGAAGCAGCGAACAGGGGATAACGCATTTCATTCTCCTGCGTCCCGGCGACGATGGCGCGCACCTCCGGGGCCATCGCCAGCAGGCGCTCGAGGTCTTCCGGCCGGTCGACGTCCCACAGCGTGGCGGGCTCGTCCCAGCTGGCGCCGAGCGCCCGCAAACGCTCGCGCGTCTGTGCCATGACCCGGTCCGTGCCCCAGTCGATGCGCGCGAAGGCTTCCGCCGCCGCCTCGCGCAGGCCGATCAGCACGTAGCCGCCGTCCTCGGCCGGAAGCACGACGGCGTCGCGCTCGCGCAGGGCGCGCGCCGCCTGGCGCAGGTGGGCGGCCGTCAGGGCCGGGCAGTCGGTGCCGACGATCAACGTGCCGTCCGGCGAGGCGGCTTCGCGCAGCGCCATGCGCATGCGCGCGCCGAGGTCGCCTTCCGGCTGGTGGCGCACGGCGACCGAGCCGAAGGCGCGGCAAAGCGCGAAATCCGGATGGCGCGGGTCGCCCGCGCACCACAGCGTCACGGGCCCGACGTCGGCGACCAGCGCCATCGCCACGGCGCGCTGCAGCAGCCATCTCTGCAGGCGGGCCGCGCCCTCGGCGCCGAGCGCCGGGATCAGCCGCGTCTTGGCCTGGCCGGGAATCGGCGCGCGGGCGAGGATGGCGACGCCGATGCGGGGCGGGGATTCAGTCTTCATGGGCGACATAGCCGTATTCCAGGGCCAGGCGCCGCGGATCGGCGCCGAGGAAAAAGCGCAGGCGCAGCCGCCACATGAAAAAAACCGTGCGCCAGACGCCGTGCCTTTCCCAGCGCCGGCCGGAGGTGGCAGCGCGCGCCGTCAGGCACGCCGGCCGGCCCAGATCGCGCAGCGCCGCCGACAGCGCGATGTCCTCCATCAGCGGGATGTCGCGGTAGCCGCCGATGGCATTGAAGGCGGACCGCACGACGAACAGCGCCTGGTCGCCGGTGGCGATGCCGGTCAGGCGGGAGCGGAGGTTCATGGCCGCGGCCACCAGCGGCAGCCAGCGCGAACGTCCCTCGATGCGCACGTCGAAGCGCCCCCAAATGCGCTCCCCGGCGCGCCCGCCGCCAATCCCGTCCAGCGCCGCGCAGACCAGGCGATCGGCCTCCTCGGGCAGGCGCGTGTCGGCGTGCAGGAAGAGCAGGATGCGGCCGCGGGCGACCGCGGCGCCGGCGTTCATCTGGCGCGCCCGCCCGCGCGGCGCCGCCAGCACCCGGTCGGCGAGCGGCGCGGCCAGCGCCGCCGTCGCGTCGCCGCTGCCGCCGTCGACGACGATCACTTCGGCGCCGCGCCGCCGCAGCGGCGCCAGCGCCGCCAGCGCTCCGACGATGCCCGCCGCCTCGTTCAGCGCCGGGACGACAATGGACAGTTCGGGCGGCGCGTCGAACATCTGCCGACTCATCCGCGCCTCCAGGCATGGAACCGTTCCACCCAGGCGAGCAGCCGCTCCGGCGCGTGGGCCTTCTTCCAGACGCCGGCGACGTACTTGTTGGCCTCGGCCAGCGTCGGGTAGATGTGGATGGTGCCGAGGATCTTGTTCAGGCCGATGCCGTGCTTCATGGCCAGCACGTACTCGGCGATCAGGTCGCCGGCATGCTCGCCGACGAGGGTGACGCCGAGGATGCGGTCCTTGCCCGGCACCGTCAGCACCTTGACGAAGCCGTGCGCCTCGCTGTCGGCGATGGCGCGGTCGAGGTCGTCGAGGTCGTAGCGGCTGACCTCGTAGGGAATGCCTTTCTCCTTCGCTTCCTGCTCGTTGAGGCCGACGCGCGCCACTTCCGGCTCGGTGAAGGTGGCCCAGGGGATGACGGCATAGTCGGCCTTGAACTTCCTGAAGGGGTCGAACAGCGCATTCACCGCCGCATACCAGGCCTGGTGCGCGGCGGTGTGGGTGAACTGGAACGGCCCGGCGACGTCGCCCGCCGCGTAGATGTTGGGATAGTTGGTCTGCAGGAAGGCGTTGGTGTCGACCGTGCGCGAGGCGCCGACGCCGATTTCCTCCAGTCCGTAGCCCTGCAGGTTGGCCACCCGGCCGACGGCGACCAGCACGGCGTCGAAGGGGATGCGCACGTCGCGGCCCTCGTGCTCGGCGACGAGGATCTTCTCGCCGTCCTCGACGAGGAACTGCCTGGCCTTGTGGTTCGTCAGCACGGCGATGCCCTCGGCGCGGAAGCGCCGCGTCACCAGTTCCGACACCTCCGCGTCCTCGCGGATCATGATCCGCGGCAGCATCTCCCCCTGCGTGACCTGCGCGCCCAGGCGCGCGAAGGCCTGCGTCAGTTCGCAGCCGATCGGCCCGCCGCCGAGCACCACCAGCCGGCGCGGCAGCTCGCGCAGGGCCCACACGGTATCCGAGGTCAGATAGCCGACCTCCTCGATGCCGGGAATCGGCGGCACGAAGGGCCGCGCCCCGGCGGCGATGACGATGCTGCGGGTGGTCAGCGTCTGCCTGGCGCCGCCGTCGCGGGTCACCTCGACCGCCCAGGGCGAGACGATCTTCGCCGCGCCCTCGATCACCTCGACGCCGAGCCCGCTGTAGCGTTCGACCGAATCGTGCGGCTCGACCGTGCGCACGACGCGCTGGACGCGTTCCATCGCCTCGGCGAAGGAAAAGTCGGCCGTCGCGGCACGGCAGCCGAACTCGCCCGCCCGCCCGACGTGGGAGAGGAACTTCGCCGAGCGGATGAGGGCCTTGGACGGCACGCAGCCGGTGTTGAGGCAGTCGCCGCCCATCCGGTGCTTCTCGATGAGCGTCACCTTCGCCTTGACCGCCGCCGCGATGTAGGCGGTGACCAGGCCGGCGCTGCCGGCGCCGATGACGACGAGGTTGCGGTCGAAGCGGGCCGGCTTCGGCCAGCGCGCATAGACGCGCCGGGCGCGCACCGATTCGACGATCCGGTTGGCGATCAGCGGAAAGAGGCCGAGCAGCGCGAAGGACAGCAGCAGCCCCGGCGAGACGATGCCGGCGAGCGAATCGATCTGCGCCAGCTGCGTGCCGGCGTTCACGTACACCACCGTGCCGGCCAGCATGCCGAGCTGGCTCACCCAGTAGAAGGTGCGCGCCTTCATCGCCGTGAGGCCGAGCAGCAGATTGACCAGGAAGAAGGGAAACACCGGCACCAGGCGCAGGGTGAAGAGATAGAAGGCCCCCTCCTTGCGCACCCCCGCGTCGATGGCCGCCAGGCGCCGGCCGAAGCGCGCCATGACCCAGTCGCGCAGCAGGAAGCGCGACGCCAGGAAGGCCAGCGTGGCGCCGATCGAGGAGGCGAAGGAGACAATCAGCGTGCCCCACAGCAGGCCGAACACCGCGCCGCCGGCCAGCGTCATCAGGGCCGCGCCGGGCAGCGACAGGGCCGTCACGGCGACGTAGAGGGCGAAGTACACCGCCACCGCCGCCAGCGGCTGGTCGGCGCGGTAGGCGGCAATCGCGTCCTGCTGCGCCTTCAGCCAGTCCAGGCTCAGGTAATGCCCGAGGTCGAGGGCGAAGAACAGCCCGGCCGCGGCGGCGATCGCAAACAGCAGCAGCAGCTTTCCGGACGACACGAAATCTCCTCCCCTGGACGGCGTCCGCCGCGGCGGGCGGCGGCGGACCTAGAGATTAGACAGTTGTGAAGGGGGATTCCTTACACATGGGCATCCGCCAGCCGCTCAGCGGCGCGCCTCCGCGAACCAGCCCTGCTCCAGGCAGCGGCGCAGGCCGTTGCGCGCGCGGTGCAGGATGACGTGGCAGTTGCCCTGGTTGATGCCGAGCTCGCGGCAGATCTCGCCGGTGTCGAACTCGAGGAACTCGCGCATCATGAAGACGCGCGCCGTGTTCTCGGGCAGGTGCTCGAGGCAGGCTTCGAAGACGTCCCAGAACTGCCTGCGGCGCAGCGCCTCCTCGGGATCGACCCAGTCGCCGGGCCGGCTCTCCGGCTTCCAGTGGGCATTCTGCCTGAACAGCGATTCGAAGGCCTCGTCCAGGCTTTCGCCCTCCGCCGCCATCGAGGAAATGTTGATCGAGCGGGCGCGCAGCCGGAGGGCGTCGGAAATCTTGTTGCGCAGGATGGAGAGCACCCAGGTGCCCAGCGCGGCGCGCCCGGCAAAGCCCTTCGCGCCGGCCATGGCGGAAACGAGCGCGTCCTGCACCAGGTCTTCCGCCAGCTGCTCGTCGCGCAGCTGCAGTTGCGCGAAACGCAGCATGCCGCCGCGCAGCTCCTTCAGAAAATCCTCGTCGGCCAGCTGCTCCACCGCCGCTTCCGTCACCGGTCCGCCTCCCTGTCCCGTCGCTTCCCGCCGCCTGCGGCGCCGAAGGCCGATGCGCAAAGCGGCACCGGATGGCAGCATAGTACATTGATCTTGGAGGGGGCAGCTTCACATAAAAACGAACGCCAGCCGGCAGCCGGAGCGGCCTGCGAGGCCGCCACGCTGCGCACCGCCCGGCCGCGATACTGCCATGGCAAACGGCTCACTTGACCACGAGACGGTAGTCCGGCGTC
>JAEUNH010000079.1 GCA_016791205.1 Rhodocyclaceae bacterium
GACATCCCCAACGACTTCAACGTCATCATCGAAATCCCGATGAATGCCGATCCGATCAAGTACGAAGTGGATAAGGCCACCGGGGCCATGTTCGTCGACCGCTTCATGTCGACGGCCATGCATTACCCCTGCAATTACGGCTACATCCCGCACACCATTTCCGACGACGGCGACCCGGTGGACGTGCTGGTGCTCTCGCCGGTGCCGCTGATCACCGGCGTGGTGGTGCGCTGCCGGCCGGTCGGCATGCTGAAGATGGAGGACGAGGCGGGCGGCGACGCCAAGCTGCTGGCAGTCCCGGTGGACAAGCTGTGCAGCCTCTACCGCCACATCCAGTCGCCGCGCGACCTGCCGGAGATGGTGCTCTCGCAGCTCTCGCATTTCTTCGAGCACTACAAGGACCTGGAACCCGGCAAGTGGGTCAAGGTGCAGGGCTGGGTCGGCGCCGAGGAGGCGAAGAAGGAAATCCTCGACGGCATCGCCCGCTATGAAGCGGCCGCCACCAAGCCGATGTTCTAGAATCCGGGCATGGCCTCGATCCGCATAGCGCTTGCCCAGATCAACAGCACGGTCGGCGACCTGGCCGGCAACGCCGCGCGCATCGCCGGGTTCGCCGAACGCGCCCGCGCCGCCGGCGCGCAGCTGATGGTGACGCCCGAGCTGGCGCTGGCCGGCTATCCGCCCGAGGATCTGCTGCTGCGGCCGGATTTCTACCGCGCCTGCGCCCGCAGCCTCGCCGAGCTGGCGCGCCGCATCGAGGGCATCGCCGTCGTCGTCGGCCATCCCGAAGAGCACCGCGGCGACTATTTCAACGCCGCCTCGCTGCTGCGCGGCGGCCGCGTCGAGGCCACCTACCGCAAGCACCGCCTGCCCAACTATGAGGTGTTCGACGAGCAGCGCTATTTCGCCGCCGGCTTCGAGCCCTGCGTGGTGGAGGTGAATGGCGTGCGCTGCGGCATCAACATCTGCGCCGACGTCTGGGAGCCGGGCGCGGCGGATGCCGCGCGCCAGGCCGGCGCCGAGCTGCTACTGGCCTTGAACGCCTCGCCCTACCACATGAACAAGCAGGCGACGCGCTACGAGGTGCTGCGCGAGCGCACCCGCGCCACCGGCATGCCGGTGCTGTACGCCAACATGGTCGGCGGCCAGGACGAGCTGGTGTTCGACGGCGCCTCCTTCGCCCTCGACCGCGACGGCCGGCTGGCCGCCCAGCTGCCGCAGTTCGCCGAGGCGCTGGAATTTGTCGACTATGCTGACGGCGCGCTGTGTCCCGGCGCCATCGCGCCGGAGCGCCCGCTGGAGGCGGAGGTGTACGACGCCCTGGTGCTCGGCGTGCGCGACTACCTGGGCAAGAACGGCTTCCCCGGCGCGATCATCGGCCTCTCCGGCGGCATCGACTCGGCGCTGACCCTGGCCATCGCCGTCGATGCCCTCGGCGCCGAGAAGGTGCGCGCAGTGATGATGCCCTCGCCCTACACCGCGCAGATCAGCCTCGACGATGCGCGCGCCATGGCACGGACGCTCGGCGTGCGCTACGACGAGTTCCCCATCGCGCCGGCGATGCAGACCTTCGCCGCGATGCTGGAGAAGGAGTTCGTCGGCCGCGCAGCCGACACCACGGAAGAGAACCTGCAGGCCCGCATCCGCGGCATGATCCTGATGGCGCTGTCGAACAAGTACGGTTCCATCGTGCTCACCACCGGCAACAAGAGCGAGATGGCGGTGGGCTATGCCACGCTCTACGGCGACATGGCCGGCGGCTTCGCGGTGATCAAGGATCTCTACAAGACCCTGGTCTATCGCGTCTCGCGCTACAGGAACGGGCTTTCAGCGGCGATCCCCGAGCGCATCATCACGCGGGCGCCCTCGGCCGAGCTGAAGCCCGACCAGACCGACCAGGACACCCTGCCGCCCTACGAGGTGCTCGATGCCATCATCGAGGCCTACATGGAACGCGACCTCTCGCCGCGCGAGATCGTCGGGCTGGGTTATGCGGAGAACGACGTGCGCCGCACGGTCGGCATGCTCAAGCGCAGCGAATACAAGCGGCGCCAGGCGCCGGTCGGCATCCGGGTGACGCGGCGGGGCTTTGGCAAAGACTGGCGATATCCGATAACATCGGGCTACGCAGATGAATGGTGACCGGGAGCTACCATGAAGAAAATCGAAGCGATCATCAAGCCCTTCAAGCTGGACGAGGTCCGCGAGGCCCTCTCCGAGGTCGGCGTCACCGGCCTGACGGTGACGGAAGTGAAAGGCTTCGGCCGCCAGAAGGGCCACACCGAGCTCTACCGCGGCGCCGAGTACGTGGTGGACTTCCTGCCCAAGATCAAGATCGAGGTGGTGGTGGCCGACGGCTCGGTCGAGCAGGCCATCGAGGCCATCATCAAGGCCGCCCGCACCGGCAAGATCGGCGACGGCAAGATCTTCGTCACGCCGGTCGAGCAGATCGTGCGCATCCGCACCGGCGAGACCAACGAGTCGGCTATCTGAGGTATCCCCTGTCCCGCAGCGGTCCGGCATCGAGCAGCTGCGCGGTCTCCCCGATGTAGGGCTGGCTGTAGAGCGGCGGCGTCTCGCCCGGCTTTGGCGTCACGTACATGATCAGCACCCCGTCCGGGTGCTTCTCGAACCAGGGCTTGATCTCGAAGGGCGTGGCCAGTTCGTCGATGGGTTTTTGCAGCCGGCCGAAGAACTGGTACTGGGCGTGGTAGTCGCCATGGTTCGCCACCGGCACGCCGCGCGCCTGCAGCTTGCCGATCTCCCGCGCCAGCGGCCGGATGTCGTAGCGCCGCCACAGATTGTCCGCGACATAAAACTGCAGCAGGGCGAAGCAGCCCGCGCCCAGCAGCGCCAGTGCCGGCATCCGCCATGCCGCCTTGCGGCCCAGCCAGGCCGCGGCCAGCGCCGCCAGAACCAGCAGCGCACCCGGCCAGCGCGGCAGGTTTTCCCACAGGTCGAGCTTGCCGGTCAGCCCGTCCGGCGCGAGAGAAATCATCGCTGCGCCGGCGGTGCCCGCCAGCAGGGCCGGCAGCCAGGGGCCGCCCGCTTTGCCGCCCCCCTCGCCGCGCGCCAGCAGCCGGCCGGCGAGGAGCGCGAAGGCCGGGAACAGCGGCACCAGGTAGTGGATCTGCTTGCCGCTGATCAGCGAGAAGAACAGGAACACCGGCGCCAGCCAGGCCAGGCAGAAACGCAGGCCGCCGTCGAGGCCCTCGCGCTTCAGCGCCGCGAAGCGCCGCCACAGGCCCGGCCACAGCAGCCAGGGGAAGAACAGCAGCGGCAGCAGCGGCAGGTACCACCAGAAGGCCCGCTTGTGGGCGAAGGAGTCGACCATGCGGTTGGCGGTCTGGCCCCAGAAGATCATGCGCCGGTACTCCTCGCCGCCCTGGACCGCCGCCGGGATGGCCCAGGCCAGGGCGATCGCCGCGCCGCCCAGCACCGCCAGCAGCACGCCGCCGGTCCAGCGCTTCCAGGGCAGTCCCGGGCGCCACCAGGGCGCCAGCACCGCCACGGTGAGCAGGTGCAGCAGCACCACCGGGCCTTTCGCGAGCACGCCGAAGCCGATGGCGAACGCCAGCCAGATGAAGCCCCTTTTCATCGAGCCATCGGCAGCAACGAGCAGGCCGCGCGCACCGAGCAGGGCGAAGAAGGTCAGCATCACGTCGAACATGCCCGAGGTCGAGAACAGCATCCACAGCAGGCTCGAGGCGAGGATCCAGGCGGCCTGGCGGCCGGCCTCGACTTCGCGCGGCCACAGCCGCCGGGCGAGCGAGACGGTGAGCCACAGGCAGCCCAGCGAGAACAGCGGCGAGACCAGGCGCGGCCACCATTCATTGACCCCCGTCACCGCCCAGCCCAGGTTGTAGAGCCAGAACAGCAGCGGCGGCTTGTGGCTGTAGGGCGCGCCGTTCTTGAACAGCACCAGCCAGTCGTTCCTCAGCCACATCTCCCAGGCCACGCTGACGTAGCGCGTCTCGTCGATGGGGGTGAGCGGGCGGGCGGCGATGGCGACGACGGTCAGGATCGCCAGCAGCAGCGCCGGGCCGAGGGGAAAAGTCGGTCTGCGCGACACGGCGACCGTCATGCGCGAGGGCTCTTCAGCAGGATAACCACCGCCCCGGCGCCGCCTTCCGCGGCGCGGGCCTGGCAGTAGGCCAGTACCTCGGCGCGCTGCATCAGCCAGCCGCGCACCAGGCCCTTGAGCACCGGTTCGCGGCCGGGCGAGCCGAGGCCCTTGCCGTGCACGATGCGCACGCAGCGCAGGCCGCGGCGCATGGACTCGGCGAGGAATTCCGCCACCAGCCGGCGCGCTTCTTCGCGGGTGGCGCCATGCAGGTCGAGGGCCTCCTGCACCACCCAGCGGCCGCGGCGCAGATCGCGCAGCACGGTGCGGGCCAGGCCGGGCCGCAGGAAGGCCGGCTCGTCGCCGCCCTCCAGGCTGAGGTCGAGCGGTTCGGGATGGAGCGATTCGGCCAGCGCCTCGGCTTCGTCGCGCCGGCGCTGCAGCGGCACGGCGGGCGGGGGCGGCGGCTCGTGGTGGATGCGGCTGTCGGGAAGGGGTTTGGCCCCGGCCGCGGCCGCGCGGAAAAGCGCCTGGTCCTCTTTCGAGGGGCGGCGCTGCGCTCGACTCATGCCAGTCCGAGGTTGTCGAGGTATTTCTCGGCGTCGAGCGCCGCCATGCAGCCGGTGCCGGCGCTGGTGACGGCCTGCTTGTAGATCTGGTCCTGCACGTCGCCGGCGGCGAAGACGCCCGGGATGCTGGTCTGGGTGGCGTTGCCCATGCGGCCGCACTGGGTGACCAGGTAGCCCTTGTCCATCTCCAGCTGGCCTTCGAAGAGCTCGGTGTTGGGCTTGTGGCCGATGGCGATGAAGACGCCCTGCAGAGCGGTTTCCTTGGTCGCGCCGGTCTTGACGTTCTTCACGCGCATGCCGGTGACCCCGCTGGCGTCGCCGAGCACCTCGTCGAGGGTGCTGTCCACCTCGAGCGCGATGGCGCCGGCGCGCACCTTCTCCATCAGCTTGTCGATCATGATCTTCTCGGCGCGGAACTTGTCGCGGCGATGCACCAGCGTCACCTTCCTGGCGATGTTGGCGAGGTAGAGCGCCTCTTCCACCGCGGTGTTGCCGCCG
>JAEUNH010000124.1 GCA_016791205.1 Rhodocyclaceae bacterium
GCATCGCCGTCCCGCGCAGACCGACTTTTCCTAGATGTGCGCTTCCTGGTAGTCGAGGATTTCCTCGAGGTGGTGCATCACTTCGTCGCTGATCTCGTTGTCGCGCCAGAGGCGGATCAGCTCGGCGCGCTCGGCGCGGAGGGCGGCCTGGCGCAGGCGCAGCGCCAGCCCGGCCTGCGGGCTCGGTTCGAGGCCCTGCGGCGCGGCCAGCGCGATGCGGTCGCGGATCTCGGCGCGCAGCGGGTCGGCCCATTCGGCCGGCGCGTTCTCGCGGGCGACGAGGTCGTCGATGGCGGCGATCGCCGCGGCGCTCATGGCGGCGCGCACGCGCTGGCCTTCCGCCTCGATGCTCCAGTCCGAGCCGACCTTGAGGCGGCGGATCAGCGCCGGCAGCGTCAGGCCCTGGCCGACCAGGGTGACGGCGATGACGCAGAAGGTCAGGAAAACGATCAGGTCGCGGTGCGGGAAGGCGCCGCCGCCGGGCAGCGTCGCCGGCAGGGCGAGGGCCGCCGCCAGCGAGACGATGCCGCGCATGCCGCACCAGCTGATGATGCCCAGCTCGCGCTTGCGCGGGCGCGGCTCGGCGGCGCGCAGCGCGCCGCTCAGCGCGCGCGGCAGCAGGGCGGCGACGTACACCCAGGCGAAGCGCACCAGGATCGCCGCCGCGCTGGCGGCCAGCCCCCAGCCGACGAGCTGCGCCGTCGAGTAGCGGGCGAGGCGGTCCGGCATGTCGGAGAGCTGCAGGCCGATCAGCATGAACACCAGGCTGTTGAGCAGGAACACCAGCACGTTCCACACCGAGCGCGCCATGATGCGCATCTCGGCCGAGACGATCTCCGGCGCGTGGCGCCCGCGCACGAGGCCGGCCGCCACCACCGCCAGCACGCCGGAGACGTGCAGCGACTCGGCGACGATGTAGGCGATATAGGGCGCGACGAGCGCGGTCAGCACCTCGATGAAGGGGTCGCCGAGGCGGCGGTGGATGGCGATGAAGAGGATGGCGAGGCCGACGCCGAGGGCAATGCCGCCCGCCGAGACGGCGGCGAACTGCAGGCTCGCCTCGGCCAGCGAGAAGGCGCCGGTGAGCGCCGCGGCGACGGCGAACTTGTAGAGCACCAGGCCGGAGGCGTCGTTCACCAGGCTCTCGCCTTCGAGGATGGTGACGATGCGGCGCGGGATGTTCAGGCGCGACAGGATGGCGGTGGCCGCCACCGCATCCGGCGGCGAGACGATGGCGCCGAAGGCGAAGGCCGCCGCCCAGGGCATGCCCGGCACCAGCCACTTCAGCGTCGCGCCGACGGCCAGCGTGGTGGCCAGCACCAGGCCGATGGCGAGCAGGCCGATCGGGCGGATGTTGGCCTTGAAGTCGCTCCAGGAAGTCAGCAGCGCCGCCTGGTAGAGGATCAGCGGCAGGACGATGACGAGGATCAGCTGCGGGTCGAAGGGAAACTGCGGCAGCTTCGGCACCAGGCCGAGCAGCGCGCCGCCCACCACCAGGGCGATCGGGTAGGGAAACTTGAAGTGGCGGGCCACCCAGCCCAGCGCCACGGCGCACAGCAGGAGGAAGAGGACGAGTTCGAGCAGGAGCATTTTTCTTGTTCGGGGCTTCGGAAGAGGCGCAATTATTCATGCTTTTGCAGGAGCCCTTTACAAACGAATGTTCGTTCGCTAGGATGCGAACGAACATTCGGAGGTTTCATGCCGCCAGCCTCGCACGATTCGGACTACCTCGGCCGCCTGCAGGACTATTTCGCCGCGCATCGCAGCCTGCCTTCCTTCTCGCACATGGCGCGCCTGCTCGGCCTGCGCTCGGTGGCTTCGGCCCACGCCGTGGCCGGGCGGCTGAAGCTGGCCGGCTTCCTGCAGGCCACGCCGGATCGGCGCCTCGCCCCCGGGCCGCGCTTCTTCGACCGGCCGCTGGCCGATTCGGTGCGCGCCGGCCTGCCCGCCGCCGCCAACGACGCCGGCAGCGAGACGCTCACCATCGACGAGTTCCTGGTCGACGCGCCGAGCCGCACGATCCTGCTCACGGTGAAGGGCGATTCGATGATCGACGCCGGCCTGCAGCCGGGCGACTACATCGTGGTGGACAAGGGTCGCTCGGCGCGCGTCGGCGACATCGTGGTGGCCATCGTCGACAACGAGTTCACCCTCAAGTATCTGGCCCAGGACAAGCGCGGCGTGTATCTGCGCGCCGGCAACCCGGCCTACCCGCCGATCCGCCCGCAGGGCCAGCTGGAAATCTTCGGCCTCGTCACCGGCAGTTTCAGGAAGTACGCATGAGCGCCGCATCCGCAGACGGCCGCCTCGACCTGAACGAGCATCTTGTCGCGCACCGCGAGTCGACCTTCCTCATCCGCGTGCGCAGCGATTCGATGTCCTGCGTCGGCATCCGCGACGGCGACCTGCTGGTGGTGGACCGCGCCCTCGATCCGGGCGACGGCGACCTCGTGGTGGCGGAGGCGGAAGGCGGCCTGACCCTGAAGCGGCTTTACAGGCGCAACGGCCACGTCCGCCTGCTTCCGGAGAACCCCTGCCAGCATCCTACCGAGCTGGCCGACGATGCCGATCTGTCCATCTGGGGCGTGGCGACCAGCGTCGTGCACCGCCTCAGGTAGGCCGCGCCCGCCCGCCGGAAAGGAGGGCCTTGCCGCTAGTAGCGCCCGCCCCGGATGAAGCGCGCGATGCCGGCGGCGACCTCGGCTTCCTGTTCGATGAAGCCGTGCGGCGCCTTGCCTTCGCAGGCGGCGAGGCCGCCGCCCGTGCTGCCCGGACCGCCCGTGACGGCGACGACCTGCTTGCGCGCGCTGGCGGCCCGTTCGGCGATGCCTTTCATGAGCTTCGCCGGCGAGCGCACGCAAGTATCGTCGGCATGGCCGACGACCAGCAGCGGCATTTTGATGGCCTCCAGCGGCACGTCGAACACGGTTTGCGACACGTAGGCCTTGCGCGCGCCGCTCTGCCCGAACATCAGCGCCGAGGTGAGCACGACGCCGTCGGGCGCGGCGGCGCCGGCAAGACGCGCGGCGGCGTTGGCGGCGGAGATCGAGCCGCGGCTGGTGCCGATCAGCCACACCGCCGCCGCGCCGCTGCGCGCGCGCACGTCGGCGACGATGCGGCCGAGGTCCTCGGCATGGTCGGCAGTCAGGCGGAAGCCGGCGAGACCGTCCTCGCCGGGCATGTCCGAGGGCGCGTCGACCAGCGCCGTGTGGAAGCCGAGCTCCTGGAAGATCGGCGCCGAGCGCACCAGCGAGTTGCCCTTCAGCGCGCGCGGGCAGCCGGCCTCGTCGAGGTCGAGGTGGCCGCCGCCGCCGGGCAGCAGCACCAGCGCGATGGGCGCGCCCGGCGCCGCCGCGGGCGGATGGAAGGCGTAGCGCGTCGTCGTGCCGCCGTGCGTGGCGATGCTCGTCACCGGGCCGCAGCCATGGGCCGGCCCCGCCAGACAGGTGGCGACGGCGGCGGCAAGCATCCACAAGCTGCCGCGCCGCCGTCTCATCGGGAGTCCTCCGCCGGGGCGATCACATCGGCCGCGCTGCCGTCGCCCACCCAGCGCTTCATGGCGCGCACGGTTTCCTCCTCGATGCCGACAAACCCGTGCGGCGAGAAGGCTTCGCATGGGGGGCCCCGGCCGGCATTGGCGGATCTGACGGTGATCAGCGGCGAGCGCGTCTTCTCGGCATGGCGCTTCGCTTGCCAGTAGGGCGTGTACCGGCACGGGTCGCTCTCATGGTGCACCCACAGCATCGGCACCTTGAGGTCGTCGAAGTCGAGCGATGCCAGTCCGGGCGAGTTGCTCGATTGTTCGAACAGCGAGGCGGTGAAGATGGCCTTGACGTTTTCCGGCCCGAGGGCCGCCGCCGCGTGGAAGGCGGAGACGCTGCCTTCGCTGGTGCCGACGATGACCAGCGGCAGCTTGCCGAACTCCCGCTCGATCTCGCGCGCCAGGCCGCGCAGATCCTCGGCATAGCGCGCGCCGGCACGAAACCGGCCGGTGAAGCCGGCCCACTCGTCGCTCGGCGCATCGACCGAGAACACGATCGTTTCGCGGTCGAGCCAGGCCTTGCGGCTGCGGATCAGGAAGTTGCCCTTGAGCCGGAACGCGGTTGGCGATTCGAGTTTCAGGATGCCCGGATGGCCGGGCATGAGCAGGACGGCGCGTTTGTAAGGGCCCGATTCCGCCAGCCGTGTCGTCAGGGCCGCGATGCTGCGGTCCGGGAAGCGTGCCGTGATGACCGACTCGCTGATCTCGTCGGCTGCGGCAGCCGCCTGGGCCGCAATGCAAAGCGCGAGGATCGACAGCGCCGTCCTCGAGGAACCGGGGCCGGATTCGACGCCTTCGCGGCTCGGGATGGATCGGAAGTTCATGGATCGGCTCCGGGGCGGGAATGGCCCATCATGGCAAGAAGCGCGGCGTTTGGCTATGCCCGGGGCCTTCGATTATCATCGGGCCATGCAGCTCGTCCTCATCAGCGGCCTCTCCGGCTCCGGCAAGAGCATCGCCCTTCATGTGCTGGAGGATGCCGGCCATTACTGCGTGGACAACCTGCCGGCGACCCTGCTGCCGCAACTGGTGCGCCAGCTGCGCGAGGAGGGCTGCGAGCGGGTGGCGGTGGCGATCGACGTGCGCGCCGGCGCTTCCATTGCCGCATTGCCGCAGCAGCTGCGCGACCTGCAGGCCATGGGCATCCCGGCGCGCTTCATCTTCCTCGAGGCGCGCGACGAGACGCTGATTGCCCGCTTCTCCGAGACGCGGCGCGGCCACCCGCTTTCCGACGAGCACACCACCCTGGCCGAGGCCATCGTCCGCGAGCGCGGCATGCTGGAGAACATCGCCGGGCTGGGCAACCGCATCGACACCAGCAACCTCAACCCCAACGCGCTGCGCGCCTGGGTGCTCGACTTCGCCCGGCTCGCCGTCTCCCAGGGACTGACTTTGCTGTTCGAGTCCTTCGGCTACAAGCACGGCATCCCGCTCGATGCCGACCTGGTCTTCGACGTGCGCTGCCTGCCCAACCCGCACTACGACCCGAAGCTGCGCCCGCTCACCGGGCGCGATCCCGAAGTGGCGCGCTTCCTCGAGGAGCAGGGCGAGGTGCGCAAGATGGCGGAGGACATCCGCGGTTTCCTCGCCGAATGGCTGCCGGCCTTTGTGCGCGACAACCGCAGCTACCTGACGGTGGCCGTCGGCTGCACCGGCGGCCAGCATCGTTCGGTGTACCTCGCCGAGTGGCTGGCCGGGCAGTTCCGCGACCGCGCCCGCGTCCTGGTGCGGCATCGCGCAATCACATAAAGACGCCCCTCTCCCGCGTGCGGGAGAGGGGGATGACGGAGAGATCGGGTGCGCGTGAAATCCTTCCTGCGCTTCATGAAGCCCGGCGACTGGGCCGTGCTGCTGCTCCTGGCGGCTGTCACCGCGGCCCTGGCGCCGGTTGCCTTCACGGGCGGCGCGGCGGAAAAGGCGGTGGTGCGCCGCGACGGCGTCGTCGTCGCCGAGTTGCCGCTGACGCAGGCGCGCCGCGTCGAGGTGCAGGGCGCCTTGGGTACCAGCGTGATCGAGGTGCAGCCCGGCCGCGCCCGCGTCGCCGCCGATCCCGGCCCGCGCCAGTATTGCGTGCGCCAGGGCTGGCTGACCCAGCCCAACGCCATCGCCATTTGCGCGCCCAGCCACCTCAGCCTGTCCATCGTCGGGCGCAGCGCCGGTCATGACTCTCTCGCCTATTGAACTCGCCCCCAGCGCCGACGACCACCGCATCGCCCGCTATGCGGCGGCGGCCATTGCCCTCTCGGTAGTGGAGGCGGCCATCCCGATGCCGCTGCCCGGCGTCAAGCCGGGCCTGGCCAACATCATCACGCTGGTCGTACTGGCGCGCTACGGCTGGCGCGACGCGGTCTGGGTGTCGCTGCTGCGGGTGGTGGCGGGCAGCCTGCTGGTCGGCCAGTTCCTCGCCCCGGGCTTCTTCCTGAGCCTGGCCGGCGCGCTGGCCAGCCTCGTCGCGCTGGGCTGCGCCATGCACCTGCCGGGCCGCTGGTTCGGCCCGGTCAGCCAGAGCCTGATCGCCGCCTTCGCCCACATCGCCGGCCAGCTGGCGGTGGCGCGGCTGTGGCTGGTGCCGCACGACGGGCTGCTCTACCTGGTGCCCTTCTTCGCCCTGGCCGCGCTACTATTCGGTCTTGCCAACGGCCTCGCCGCGGCGCAGCTGCTCGAGCCGGCCCCCCAGCCGAAAGAGAATCTTGGCCATCCTTAATTTCCCGCAGCGCAGCCAGGCCGCCGCCGAGCCGCGGCGGCTGGCGCTGTTTCCGCTCAATGCCGTGCTGTTTCCCGGCGGCACCCTCGGCCTGCGGGTCTTCGAGCAGCGCTACATGACCCTGGTGAAGGAGTGCTTCAAGCACGACGGCAGCTTCGGCGTCTGCCTGATTGCCGAGGGCAGCGAGGTCGGCGCGGCGGCCGTGCCGCACCCGGTCGGCACCGAGGCGCGCATCGTCGCCTGGGACATGACCCGGCCGGGCGTGCTCAACATCACGGTGCGCGGCGAGGAGCGTTTCCGCATCCTTTCCAGCGAGGCCGAGCGGAGCGGCCTGCTGCAGGCCCGCATCGAGGCGATCGCGGCGGAGCCGTCCCGGCCGGTGCCCGACAGCCTGGCGGCGCTGCTGCCGCTCCTGCAGGCCATGGCGGCCGATGCCGGCGCCGAGCGCCTGCCGCCGCCGCACCGCTTCGACGATGCCGCCTGGGTCGGCTTCCGCTTCTGCGAACTGCTGCCGATCCCGGCCATCGCCCGGCAGAAGCTGCTCGAACTGGAAGACCCGGTTTCGCGGCTGGAGATCGTCTTCAAGTTCCTGGCCCAGCGCGGCCTGGTCAAATAAGGCCCATCAGGATTTTTCTGATCGGCGCCGGCAGCGGCGCCTGCTCCAGCCGTTTCAGGCTCAGCCAGATCCCCTCGATCGCCGTCTCACGGCGACCGACTTTCAACAGCAGCGGCGCGATGTCGAGGCGGAAATGGGTGAAGGCGTGGCGGACCACGGCCAGCGGCCGCGCGTCGGCATAGCGGCGCGGCGTTTTTCCCGGCGGCAATTCCGGCAGCGACAGCAGCCCGCCCCAGATGCCGCTCGGCGGGCGCCGCTCCAGCAGCACGCTGCCGCGGTTGAGCAGCACCAGCACGCTGACGGCGCGCTGCGGCACGGCGCGCCTGGCGCGCGGCGTCGGCAGCTCGGCGACGCGGTCCTCGCGCCGCGCCAGGCATTGCGCGGCGAGCGGGCAGTCGTCGCAGCGCGGCCGGCTGCGGGTGCACAGCGTCGCGCCGAGATCCATCAGGCCCTGGGTGTAGGCAATCGGATCGCCCTCGGGCAGCAGCGCTTCGGCCAGCGCCCACAGGCGCTGCTCCACGGCCTTCTCGCCGGGGAAGCCGGCGATGCCGAAGACGCGGGTCAGCACCCGCTTGACGTTGCCGTCGAGGATCGCCGCGCGCGCGCCGAAGGCGAACACGGCGATGGCGGCGGCGGTGGAGCGGCCGATGCCGGGCAGGGCCGCGATGTCCTCGAGGCGGCGCGGGAAGCGGCCGCCGTGCCTGGCGACGACCTCCTGCGCCGCCCGCTGCAGATTGCGCGCCCGGGCGTAGTAGCCGAGGCCGCTCCACAGCGCCATGACCTCCTGCGCCGGCGCGCTGGCCAGGCTGGCGAGGTCCGGAAAGCGGCCAAGGAAGCGCCGGTAGTAGGGGATCACCGTCGCCACCTGGGTCTGCTGCAGCATGATTTCCGACAGCCAGACGCGGTAGGGATCGGCCGCCCGGCCCTGCTGCCAGGGCAGGTCGTGGCGGCCATGCGCCTTTTGCCAGCGGATCAGGCGGCTGGCAAAAGCCTTGTCGGATTTGCGGTCTTTCATGCGCGATCGGGCTTGCCAGCGGCGTCGGCGGCCGCTACTCTTTGTTCAATTCTAAAGGATTGGCTCGCCGGCCCGTTATCCAGATTGACCATGAACAAACCGATCGAAGCCTTCCACATCGCCCCCTCGTCGGAGGCCGCCGGCCAGCGCGCCCTGCGCAATGCGCTGGGGGTCTTCGCCACCGGCGTCACGGTGGTGACGATGCGCGGGGCGGGCGGCGAACCGATCGGCCTGACGGTGAATTCCTTCAATGCCGTCTCGCTCGATCCGCCGCTGATCGTCTGGAGCCTCTCGCTTGCCTCGCCCAACCTGGAGTCCTTCCGCGGCTGCGGCCACTACGCCGTCAATGTCCTGGCGCTGGACCAGGCCTGGCTGTCGCAGCGCTTCGCCAGTCGCGAGGCCGACAAGTTCGCCGGCCTCGAGCCGAAGTCCGGCCTGGGCGGCGCGCCGCTGCTGACCGGCTGCTGCGCCTGGTTCGAGTGCGCCAACCAGGCGCAGCACGCCGGCGGCGATCATCTGCTCTTCATCGGCCGCGTCGAACGCCACAGCCATCATCGCAAGGAACCCCTGGTCTTCCAGGGCGGCCGCTATCGCGCCCTGCGCGACGTCTAGCTCTCCTTCTCCGCCTCCTTCAGCAGCCAGCCCCGGAAGGCGCTCACCGCCGGCCGGTCGGCCGTCGCCTCCGAGCACACCAGCCAGTAGGCGTGCCTGGACGGCAAAACGATATCGAAGGGGATGACCAGCCGGCCCTCGGCCACGTCGGCCGACACCAGCGGACGCGGCGCCAGGGTCACCCCGAGGCCGTCGACCGCCGCTTCGATGGCCAGCCCGGCATTGCTGAAATGAGGGCCGGGGCCTGCCTCGACATCGGTCGAACCCGCCTGCTTCAGCCACTGCTCCCAGCTGGGCCGATCGGCCAGGTCGGGGATGGTGTCGTCGTGGATCAGCACGTGATGGCGCAGGTCGTTGGGCTGGCGCAGCGGGCGCTTGCCCTTCAGCAGGCGCGGGCTGCAGACCGCCACGTAGCTGACGCCGAAGAGGCGATCGGCGCGCAGTTTGCCGTAGCGCCCGCTGCCGAAGCGGATTTCCACCTCGCTGCCGTCCTTGCGCAGGTCGACCGCGTCGCCGCCCGGCGCGTCGGCCTCGCGGCGATCGATGGTGGCGAGGCTGGTGGCGAGGCGCAACTCGATGTCCGGATGGGCGTCGGCCAGGCCTTGCAGGCGCGGCATCAGCCAGCGGGAGGCGAACGAAGGCGGGGCGCTCACCGACAGCAAGCCTCCGCCCTCGTGGTGCCGGGTGCGTTCGACGGCGGCGGCCAGGCACTCGAAGCCTTCCTGCAGCTTGGGCAGCATGGCCCGTCCATCCTCGGTGAGTTCCAGGGCGCGGGTCAGCCGGCGGAACAGCGGCGCGCCGAGATAGGCCTCCAGGCCCTTGATCTGCTGGCTGATCGCCGCCGGCGTGACATGCAGTTCCTCGGCCGCTTTCTTGAAGCTCAGCAGTCGCGCGGCGGCCTCGAAGGCGCGCAGCGAATTGAGGGGAGGCAGGCGGTAAGCCATGATTTGATGATTTAGCTTTCCTAATTCGTCGAGTAACTATAAATCGTTTGATGCGGTGCAGCAACAGACCTATATTTCGATTGCGGGCCGGCGAACCAGCTCACGAGGTTGGCGAGCCGACCACCCCATCGACTACAAGGAGATGCACATGAAAGACTATGACTATGTCGACATCGAGGCCTGCATCGCCGAAGCCCGGCGCCTGCGCAGCGAAGCCCTCGCCGAACACCTGGCCCTCGCCTGGAAGGCGCTGAAAAACGCCTTCGCCGGCACCGCCAAGCCGAAAGACGGCCGCCGCGGCCCGTATCTGCCGGCCTGACCGTTTCACCGCAGCCGGAATTGAGCCGAATCAGATCCTCCTCCCCTGATTGAGGCTCGCCTCCCCGCGGAGGTGTTCCGGCTGCACCCCAACAAAAAATCCGGCCTGGCGCCGGATTTTTTTTGGAGCGGGTGAAGGGAATCGAACCCTCGTATGCAGCTTGGGAAGCTGCCGTTCTGCCATTGAACTACACCCGCGAACGGCGGCATTCTACCTGTTAGAATTTGCCAATGGAAATCAGCGTCAACGGCGAGCGGCGAAGCGTCGCAGCGGCGCTCTCGGTGGCCGATCTGCTGCGCGGCATGGACCTCGAGGGCAAGCGCCTGGCGGTCGAGAGGAACGGCGAGATCGTGCCGAAGAGCAGCCATGCCGCAGCCCGGCTCGCCGAGGGCGACCGCATCGAAATCGTCGTCGCCGTCGGCGGCGGATAAAGAGAAACGGACATGAACGACCCGCTCATCATCGCCGGCAAGGCGTACCGCTCGCGCCTGCTCGTCGGCACCGGCAAGTACAAGGATTTCGCCCAGACGCGCGAGGCCATCGAGGCCTCCGGCGCCGAAATCGTCACAGTGGCGATCCGCCGCACCAACATCGGCCAGGAGCCGGGCCAGCCGAGCCTGCTCGACTACCTGCCGCCGTCGAAGTACACCCTGCTGCCCAACACCGCCGGCTGCTACACGGCGGCGGATGCCGTGCGCACCCTGCGCCTGGCGCGCGAGCTGCTCGACGGCCACGACCTGGTCAAGCTGGAAGTGCTGGGCGATGCGCAGACGCTGTTCCCCGACATGCCGCAAACGCTGGCGGCGGCCGAGACGCTGGTGAAGGACGGCTTCAAGGTGATGGTGTATTGCGCCGACGATCCGATCCAGGCCAAACGGCTGGAGGAGATCGGCTGCGTCGCGGTGATGCCGCTGGCCTCCCTCATCGGCTCGGGGATGGGCATCCTCAATCCGTGGAACCTGCGCCTGATCATCGATAACGCGAAAGTGCCGGTGCTGGTCGACGCCGGCGTCGGCACCGCTTCCGACGCCGCCATCGCCATGGAGCTGGGCTGCGACGGCGTGCTGATGAACACGGCCATCGCCGGCGCGCAGGATCCGGTGCTGATGGCCTCGGCCATGAGGAAGGCGGTCGAGGCCGGAAGGGAAGCCTTCCGCGCCGGCCGCATGCCGAAGAAGCTCTACACGGCCTCGCCCAGTTCGCCGACCGGCGGACTTATCGGCAAGGACTGATCAGGCCGCCAGCGCGGTCGTGGCCTGCAGATGGCCGAGCACCCGCTCGGCCAGTTCCGCCGCCGGCAGCGGCTTGGAAAACAGGAAGCCCTGCATCTCGTCGCAGCCGGTCTCGATCAGGAAGCTGCGCTGCGCCTCGGTTTCCACCCCTTCGGCCACCACCGAAAGACCCATGCTGTGCGCCAGGGCGATCACCGAGCGGGTGATGGCCATGTCGTCGGCGTCGTCGGGGATGTCGCGGACGAAGGAGCGATCCACCTTGAGGCAGTCCACCGGGAAGCGCTTGAGCACGGCCAGCGAGGAATAGCCGGTGCCGAAGTCGTCGATGGCGATGCGCACGCCGATCCGGCGCAGCTCCTCCAGGGTGGCGATGGCGCGGTCGACGTTCTGCATCACCATGCTCTCGGTGATCTCCAGCTCGAGGTATTCCGGCTTGAAGTCGGGCTGGTCGATGATGCCGCGGATGCGCTTGGCCAGGTCGCGCTGCTGGAACTGGCGCGGCGAGAGGTTCACCGCGATGCGCAGCGGCGGCAGGCCCTGTTCCTGCCACAGCCGCGCCTGGCGGCAGGCGCGGGCGATGACCCATTCGCCGACTTCGAGGATCAGGCCGGTCTCCTCGAGGATGGGGATGAATTTCATCGGCGGCACCAGGCCGCCTTCCGGCCGGCGCCAGCGCAGCAGCGCCTCGACGCCGGAGATGGCGCCGCTGCGCAGATCGACTTTCGGCTGGTAGTGCAGCTCGAACTCGCCGCGTTCCAGGGCGTGGTGCAGCTCGGCGCCGACCTCCAGCCAGTCGGCGGCGGCGCGGTTCATTTCCGGATCGAAGAAGCGGTACTGGCCGCGGCCGGCCTGCTTGGCCGCGTACATGGCCTTGTCGGCCGACATCATCAGCGCCTGCAGGCTGTCGCCGTCCTGCGGGTAGAGGGCGAAGCCGAGGCTGGCGCCGGGCACGATCTCGCGGCCGTTGAGCGTCATCGGCGGAGTGAGCGCCTCCAGCAGCTTCTGCGCCACCACCGAGGCGTCCTCCGGACGGTTCAGGTCGGTGAGCACCACCACGAACTCGTCGCCGCCCTGGCGCGCCACGGTGTCGCAGCTGCGCAGGGTGCCGGACAGGCGCCGGGCGATCTCCTTCAGCAGCTCGTCGCCGGCGTCGTGGCCGAGGGTGTCGTTGATTACCTTGAAGCGGTCGAGGTCGACGAAACCGACCGCCATCAGCCCATTGTTGCGCCGGGCATGGGCCAGCGCCTGACCGAGCCGGTCGTTGAGCAGGTTGCGGTTGGGCAGGCCGGTCAGGTTGTCGAAGCTGGCCATCTCGGAGAGCTTCTGCTCGAAGCGCTTGCGTTCGGAGATGTCCTGCAGCACGCCGGTCATGCGCAGCGGGCCGGTGTCGTGGTATTCCATCTCGGCCTTGGTGTGCACCCAGCGGATCTGGTCGTCCTCCAGCAGGACACGGTATTCCAGCTCGGCCGACAGCGCCTCGCCGCTGATGACCGAATCGAGCTTGGACTTGAGCGTCTCGACATCGTCCAGGTGGGTGCGCCGGAACGCAAGGGCCGTGCTCGGCTCCACGGTATAGGGCTCGAGGCCGAGGATCCGGTAGGTTTCCTCCGACCACTGCAACTCCTGGGTGCGCATGTCCCACTCCCAGCTGCCGACGTGGGAGAGCGCCTCGGCACGGCCGAGCAGAGCCTCGTTGCGGCGCAGGGCGGCTTCCGCCTGGTTGCGGCCGGCTTCGGCGCGCAAGGTGGCGAGGGCATGGGAGATGTCGCCGGCCAGGTCTTCCAGCAGGTCGCATTCGGCCTCGCCGAAGGTGTCGTTGGTGGCGTAGATCACCAGCGCCCCTTCGATCCGGCCTTCCACCAGGAGCGGGAAGGAGGCGCAGGCGTTGAACTTCATTTCCAGCGCGTAATCGAGCCAGGGGGCGTAGAGCGGGTCGGTCAGCACGTCGCGGACGATGCAGGGCGTGCCGCTGCGCAGGGCGCGGCCCACCGTGCCATGGCCCAGTTTCTGGTTCTCGTCCCAGGTGACGATGCCGGAACTCATGCGCTCATGCATGGCCGGGTTGCCGCTGCCGGCGAGGAGGGGCGCGCGCTTGCCGGGGCCATGTTCCTTGCCGGCAATCCAGGCAAAGGTGTAGCCGCCGTTATCGACCACGATCTCGCAGGCGCGTTGCAGCAGATCCTGCTCCGTGGCAGCTTCGCGGCCGGCCCGGGTCATGGCGGAGAGCATGCGCAGGGCCCGGTTGGTACGCTGCTGCTCGATTTCGCGCCGGACCTGGGCGGTGACGTCCTGGGTGGAACCGATGATCCGGTACGGCTGCCCGTCGCGGAATTCCAATTCGCACAGCATGTGCACGTGGCGGACCAGGCCGTCTTCCCAGACCACCCGGTGGCCGATTTCGACCGAGGACGCCTCGCCCTGGGCCAGGGCGCGGATGTTTTCGGCGACCCGCTCGCGGTCCTCGGGATGGGTGCGGGCGATCACCGCTTCCTTGTTCGGCGCGATGTCGCCCGGCTCGTAGCCGAAGATGCGGAACATCTGGTCCGACCAGTGCACGGCCTGGCTCGCCAGGTCCCATTCCCAGCTGCCGACGTGGGCGATGTGCTGGGCACGGTCGAGGATAGATTCGCTGCGGCGCAGGGCGGCCTCGACCTGCTCGCGGCGCTCGGCGGCGCGCAGGGCGCCGAGGCCGTGGCCGATGTCGGCGGCGAGGTTCTCCAGCAGGGCGCATTCCTCCTCGGCGAAGGCGTTTTCCGCCGCCGAATAGATCAGCAGCACGCCGGCGTCCTGGTCGATGTGCAGGGGGAAGGCGGCCAGCGAGGCGAAGCCGCGCGCCAGCAGAGTCTCCCGCCAGGGCGCCATGCGCGGGTCGGTGGCCGAGCTGCGGACGATGCAGGGCTGGCCGCTGCGGATGGTCGCGCCCGCCGTGCCCTGGCCGTTGGGCGAGTGCTCGTCCCAGGAGATGAAGGAACCCGACAGCGAACCGCCGTCGAAGCCGGCCTGGGCTACCGGGGTGACGGTCTTCTGCGCGTCGTTCTCGGCATAGCCGATCCAGGCGAAGCGGTAGCCGCCGACGTCGATGACGATGCGGCAGATCTCTTCCAGCAGCTCGATCTGGCTGCCGGCGTCGCGCATCGCCTGGTTGGCCGCCGAGAGCAGGCGCAGGGCGCGGTTGACCCGCTGCACCTCGGCCTCCCGCAGCAGGGCGGCGCGGGCGGTTTCTTCGCTGTGCGCCTCCAGCCGGTTGATGCCGATCGCCGCGCGCAGCATCAGCACGAACAGCACGGCGAAGGACACGCTGCCGAGGATGGCCCCGCCGACCGGGGCGGTGAACCACGCCCGCTGCAGGCCGTGCGCCAGCAGGCCGGCGACGAACAGCAGCACCGCCAGCGCGGTCGGCAGCATGCGCCGGAGCATGATGCCGCCGCCGGTGTTGCTGGAGAGCAGGCCAGCCAGCCCTTGTCGGTCCCAGATCGCCAGCGGCACGGCGATGCCCAGGGCCAGCCCGGCGACCAGCGCCGCGATCGGCACCGCGGCATAGCCGCGCAGGTGCAGCAGTTCGACGCCGCCGAAGATCACCCCGGCCAGGCCGACCAGGTTGGTGATGAAGACGGCGAAGGCGAGCCATTCCGAGGCATGGCCGACATAGCCCCAGCGGCGGCCGGCCAGCAGCAGCGCCAGCGCCGTCAGCAGCAGGCTGAAGGCGGCCTGCGGCGAGGCCGGCAGCTGGTAGTCCGGCTCGGGCAGGAGACTGAAGTGGAAGGGCGCGCCGCTCGCCATGAAGAAGCTGGCGGCGATCTCCGCCCACTCGCCCAGGGCGAGCAGGCCGAGCGCCGCCGCGGCCAGGGTCGAGACGGTCTGCGTCCAGCGCTGCGGCCCGGCGGCGCGGGCGCCGATGGCCAGCGCCGCCAGCAGGAAGCCGAGGGCGGCGTCCGGCAGCATCGCCACGCCGTCCAGGCCGGCCCGCTGCAGGGTGTCGCTGTCCAGCGTCCAGCCGGCGAAGACGCATAGGGCGATGGCCAGCACCAGGCCGGCGCAGACGAAGGCTAGGCGCCGTGCCAATGGCGGCAGATTGGACTGATCGATTATTGTCATGGCGCTTCCCGAAACGCTCCCCTGGCAAGCTGATAAACTCTGCGTCCCTGATTTAACGGAAATTTTTCCGGCGACTTGAGTCGTCCATTTCCATGCCGGACACCCCCCGACCGATCCGCAGCTACGTCCTGCGCCAGGGCCGCGTCTCGCGCGCCCAGGCCGCCGCGCATGAGGGCTTGCTGCCGCTCTACGGTATTGAATACAAGAAAGAAATTCTGGATTTCGCGACGCTGTTCGGGCGCCGTGCGGAGACCATTCTGGAGATCGGTTTCGGCATGGGCGAGACCACCGCGGCGATTGCTGCAGCGCACCCGGAGAAGAATTTCCTCGGCATCGAGGTGCACACCCCGGGGGTCGGCAGCCTGCTCAAGCAGATCGCCGCGGCGGGGCTGGGCAACCTGCGCCTGGTCCAGCACGACGCCGTCGAGGTGCTGCGCGACATGATCGCGCCGGATTCGCTCGACGGCATCCACATCTTCTTTCCCGATCCCTGGCCGAAGAAGCGCCACCACAAGCGCCGTCTCGTGCAGACCGACTTTGTGGCGCTGCTGGCCGGCCGCCTGAAACCCGGCGGCTACCTGCACCTGGCCACCGACTGGCGGGACTATGCCGAACAGATGCTGGCGGTGCTGGCCGCCGAACCGCGGCTGGAGAACACCGCCGAGGGCTTCGCTCCCCGCCCGGATCACCGGCCGCAAACCAAGTTCGAGACGCGCGGTCTGAAGCTCGGGCACGACGTCTGGGACCTGGTCTTCCGGAAAACATGAACTACGACGAGCACTACATCGACAGCGTCACGGCGCTCGGCGACAGCCACGAGGTGGTCGCCAGCCAGGCGGTGTTCACCCGCAACGGCATCAAGCTGATCGACAAGGGCGCGCGCATCAACTCGGCCTTCCGCGAGAAGCTGGTGCAGCACAAGCTGCTGCCGCCGATCGACCAGTGCCTGAGCGTCATAGGCGCCGTGACCCAGGCCGGCCTGCGCGAGCGGGCCCGCGCCATCCTCGATGCCGAGCCGCGCTTCCAGCTGATCCGCTCGGCTCTGCCCGGCATCGAGCGGCTGTTGAACGCCTTCTACGCCATGCCGCTGTCGGCGCCGCTGGCCTTCAAGCTGACGGTGGCCCGAGAACAGCGGCCGGAGGTCTTCGAGCACAGCCTGCAGATGACCCTGATCGCGCTGTTCCTGGCCATCAAGAGTCGAATGAACGACCGCGATCTGGCTACTGTCGCCGCCGCCGGCATGCTCCACGACATCGGCGAGCTGCACATCGATCCCGAGCTGTTGCGCCCGGGGCGTCGCCTCGACGCCGTCGAGCTGCGCCATGTCTATGCCCACCCGATGACGGCCTACCTGATCCTGCAGGAGTACCCGCTGCTCCATCCGGAGATCAGCAGCGCCGTCTTCGAGCACCACGAGCGCCTCGACGGCAGCGGCTACCCGCGCGGCCTGAAGGGCGAGGAGATCGGCCCGATCGGCCAGATCCTGATGCTGGCCGAGGCGGTCACCACGCTGTTCGAGAAGAGCTGGCGCACCCATGGCGCCTCGCGCCTGTCGGTGATGCTGAAGATGAACCGGCGCAAGTTCAGCCGCGAGCTGATCGACCACCTGGTCGGCCTGCTGCACGGCGGCGAGCCGCAGGGGCTGGACAGCCACGGCGAGGTGTCGGCCGAGTCGGTGGTGGCCCAGCTCGACCAGCTGGCCGAGGTGTTCCGCCACTGGCACGGCCTCTACCAGGGCTGCCGGGTGGATGAGCCTGCGCTGGCCGAGACGCCGCGGGTGGCCTTCGTCGACCGCCGCGTCACCGACCTGGAGCGCACCCTGCTCGAGACCGGCTTCCATCCCGACGAGCTCTCGGCGCTCACCGCCGGCATCGAGGACGATGCCCTGGCGCTGGCCGAGATGCAGCTGATGGCGCGCGAGTCGCGCTGGCAAGTCGGCGAGATCGTGAACGAAGTCAGGCGCCGCTGGGGCGAGTTCGCCGGCGGCGGCGAGGCGCTGGTCGAGGGCTGGCTGCAGCGCACTGAATCGATCCTGCAACATTGAGCGCGGGGCCGCGGGGCGCCATGCGCCAGAACAACTTCAGTTATACCTCCGCCCGCTCGGGCAGGAACAGCTGCAGCAGATCATTGAGGAAGCGCCGGCCCAGGGCGGTCGGCGCCAGGCGCTCGGCCGACACATCGAGGAGTCCGCGCGCGACGGCGGCTTCCAACTGCGGGCGGATCGTTTCGGGCGGCAGGCCGGTGCGCTCGGCGAACAGGCGTGCCGGCACGCCTTCCGTCAGGCGCAGGGCGTTCATCATGAACTCGAAGGGCAGGTCCGCCGCGGCCACGGCATGCGCCTCTTCCATGGCATTGCCGCCCTCGACGGCGCGCATGTAGGCCTGCGGGTGCCTGGGCCGCGTCTGCCTGCGGATGCCGTCCGGCGCGGAGAGCTTGCCGTGGGCGCCGGCGCCGATGCCGAGATAGTCGCCGAACAGCCAGTAGTTGAGGTTGTGCCGGCATTCTTCGCCGGGCCGGGCGAAGGCCGAGACCTCGTAGTGGCCGTAGCCGTGCCAGGCCAGGGTTTCCTCGACTGCGTCCTGCATCCGCGCCGCCAGGTCGGCGTCGGGCAGGGGCGGCGGGGCGCGGTGGAAGGCCGTGTTCGGCTCCAGCGTCAGGTGGTAGGCCGAGAGATGCGGCGTGCCCAGCGCCGCCGCGGCGCGGATGTCGGCGCGCGCCTCCTCCAGGGTCTGGCCGGGCAGGGCGTACATCAGGTCGAGGTTGACGTTGTCGAAGTGGTCCAGCGCCAGTTCGACGGCGCGGCGCGCTTCGAGGGCGTCGTGGATGCGGCCGAGCGCGGCGAGGTGGCGCGGGTTGAAGCTCTGCACCCCGAGCGAGAGGCGGTTCACGCCGGCCGAGCGATAGGCGGCGAAGCGGCCGGCCTCCGCCGTGCCCGGATTGGCCTCCAGGGTGATCTCGGCGCCGGGCAGCACAGTCAGTCTGGCGCGCACGGCGGCGAGCAGGGCGTCGACCGTGTCGGCCGACATCAGGCTCGGCGTGCCGCCGCCGATGAAGACGCTGGTCACCGGCCGGCCCCAGACCGCCGGCAGCGACTGCTCCAGGTCGGCGATCAGCGCCGCCAGATAGGCCGGCTCGGGGATGCCGTCGCGCGCCTCGTGCGAATTGAAGTCGCAGTAGGGGCACTTGCGCAGGCACCAGGGGAAGTGCACATAGAGCGACAGCGTCGGCAGGGCCGCCAGCGTCGCCGGGCGCGGCTGTCCCGCCACGGCGATGGGAACGAGGCGGCGCGCCATCACGGCGCCGCGCGCAGGCGTTCGGCGAGGCGGCGGAAGGCCAGGGCGCGGTGGCTGAGGGCGTTTTTCTGCTCGGCCGGCAGTTCCGCCGAGGAGCAGCCGGCCGTGGGCACGAGGAACAGCGGGTCGTAGCCGAAGCCGCCGGCGCCGCGCGGCGCCGGCAGGATCTCGCCGTGCCACTCGCCCTCGGCGATGATCGGCTGCGGATCCCGGGCCGAACGCGCCAGCACCAGCACGCAGTAGTAATGGGCGCGGCGATCGGCCTGGCCGGCCAGCGCGGCGAGCAGCTTGGCGTTGTTGCGCGCGTCACGCTTGGCGCGGTCGCCCTCCGTCCCGGCATAGTAGGCCGAGTGCACGCCCGGCTCGCCGCCCAGGGCCGGCACGCAGAGGCCGGAATCGTCGGAGAGCGCCGGCAGGCCGGAGAGCTGCGCCGCATGGCGGGCCTTGGCCAGGGCGTTCTCGATGAAGGTGTGGTGCGGCTCCTCGGCCTCGGGGATGGCGAAGGCCGACTGCGGCAGCACCTCGATGTCGAAGGGAGCGAACAGCGCGGCGAATTCGCGCAGCTTGCCGGGGTTGTTGGAGGCGAGGACCAGGCGCGAGAGCGTCATGCCAGGCCGAGCGTCGCCTTCTGCGCGGCGATCAATTGCGCGATGCCGCACTCGGCCAGGGTCAGCAGGCCGTCGAGTTCGGCGCGGCTGAAGGGCGCGCCTTCGGCCGTGCCCTGCACCTCGACCATGCCGCCGGAGGCCGTCATCACCACGTTCATGTCGGTGTCACAGGCCGAGTCTTCCGGATAGTCGAGATCGAGCACCGGCGCGCCGTCGTAGACGCCGACCGAGACGGCGGCGACGAACTCGCGCAGCGGCTGGCGGCCGATCCGGCCTTCGGCGAGCAGCTTCGAGAAGGCGTCGTGCACGGCGACGCAGGCGCCGGTGATGGAGGCGGTGCGGGTGCCGCCGTCGGCCTGCAGCACGTCGCAGTCGATCTGCACGGTGCGCTCGCCGAGCGCCTCCAGGTCGGTGACGGCGCGCAGGCTGCGGCCGATCAGGCGCTGGATCTCCAGCGTGCGGCCGCTCTGCTTGCCCTTGGCCGCCTCGCGGGCGGTGCGGGTGTGGGTCGAGCGCGGCAGCATGCCGTACTCGGCGGTGAGCCAGCCCTGGCCCAGGCCGCGCAGGAAGCCGGGCACGCCTTCCTCGACGCTGGCGGTGACCAGCACCCGGGTGTCGCCGAATTCGACCAGCACCGAGCCCTCGGCATGGCGGGTGAAGTGGCGGGTGAGCGTCACCCGGCGCAGTTCGTCGGCGCGGCGGCCGCTGGGTCTGGTGGCGTTCATTTGGAATACTTCTTGATGGCGGTGTTGATTTCCTGGATGGCCCGCTCGATGTCCTCGTCGGACAGGTTGGGCAGCGGCTGGGCGCCCTTGCGGGCCTTGGCGAAGGCTTCCATCTGGGTGGTGAAGGAGTCGACCGGCATGGTCTTGGTGGACACGCTGCCGAGGGTGTCCTCGGCATAGTTGTCCTCCCAGCGGATGGCGATCATCGACAGGTTGTCGGCGTTGGCGCCGCCGCGCGCCTCGGCCTGGTTCATCAGGGCCGGGGTGGCTTGCAGCACGTTGCCGGTGCTCATGGCGCGGGGAATGACATCCTTCGGCAGCGGCCCCCAGACGCCGTCGCTGCACAGCAGGAGGATGTCGCCGGTCATCAGCGGCGTCTTCTTCGAATAGTCGATGTGCGGCGGGCTGACGCCGCCCAGGCAGCTGAAGATGCGGTTGCGGGCCGGGTGGTGGGTGGCGTCCTCGCTGGTGATCAGGCCGTCCTCGAGCATGCGCTGCACGCGGGAATGGTCGCGGGTCTGGCCGATGATGCGCCCGCCGCGCAGGGCGTAGAGGCGCGAGTCGCCGGCATGGGCCCAGTAAGCGATGGAGTCCTGGACGATGCACGCCACGCAGGTGGTGCGCGGCGCCTCGGGCAGGAAGCGGTCGGCGGCGTAGTCGAGGATGGCGTGGTGGGCGTTGGAGAGGCCCCCGGAGAGGAACAGGAAGGGGTCCTTCAGCTTCGGCCGGGCCTCGCGCTGGAAGTACTCGGTGATGTACTGCACGGCGATCTGCGCCGCCACCTCGCCGTGCAGGTGGCCGCCCATGCCGTCGGCGACCACCATCAGCAGGGCGTCGCGCGAGTAGCTGTAGGCGATGCGGTCCTCGTTGGTCGGCCGCTTGCCGGGCCGGCTTTCCTGGTAGATGGTGAATTTCATTTCATGAGAGATCGAACGCGCTTGCGCAGGCCGCCCAGGAAGGAGGACGGCTTGGGCACCAGGCGTTGTTTGTCGGCGAGCGCCTTCTGCAGGGCGAAGACGCTCTGCGGGCGCTCGAGGTAGTTCAACCGCATGCACCAGTCCACCGTCTCCAGCAACTGGCGCGAATACTTGTCCGGCCAGCGCTTCGCCGCGGGCGTCAGCTGGTCGCGCTCGAGGCGCTGGTCGGCCGCCTGCGGCGCCGCCGCCGCCATGCAGGCGTAGATGCTGGCGCCGATCGAATAGATGTCGGTCCACGGCCCGAGCAGCTCGCGGCGGGTGTTGTTGTACTGCTCCGGCGCGGCGAAGCCGGGAGTGTACATCGGCTTGAGCAGCGGCGTGTCGGCCGACAGCGTCTGGCGCGCCGCGCCGAAGTCGATCAGCACCGGCTGGCCGTCGCTGCGCAGGTAGATGTTGGAGGGTTTGATGTCCAGGTGCAGCAGCTTGTGGGTGTGCACTTCGCGCAGGCCGTTCAGGAGCCGGGCGAAGACGGTGCGGATGAAGCTCTCGCGGATCTCGCCCTTGTGCTTCTGGATGTGCTCCTGCAGGGTGCGGCCGCGCTCGTAGTGCATCACCATGTAGACGGTCTCGTTGGCGCGGAAGAAGTTCAGCACCTGGACCACGTTGGGGTGGGAGATCTTCGCCAGGGCGCGGCCTTCCTCGAAGAAGCATTTCATGCCGTAGCGGAAGGCCGCCACGTTCTCCTCGGCGATCGAGGGCAGCTCGTCGCCCTGCAGGCGCAGCGCCAGCGAGTTGGGCAGGTATTCCTTGATGGCGACCGGGTTGTCCTCCCGGTCGAAGGCCAGGTACACGATCGAGAAGCCGCCCAGCGAGAGCTGCCGCTCGATGCGGTATTCGGCGAGCCGGTAGCCCGGCGACAGCGGAACGTTGGCCTGGGACGCCATGCGGGGTGCGCGATGGCCGGGCGCGCGCCCGGCGGGATTCGGGTTAAGATTGGGCATCAATTGTCTTTTTTTATCGCCGGCCTGTAAAGCGCCGGGGCGGGAATCCAGATGATCCACAGCATGACCGGCTATGCCGTGCAGACGGGCGAGATCGGCCGCGGGGTGCTGCACCTCGAGTTGCGCACGGTCAATTCGCGCTACCTCGACATGAACTTCCGCATCGCCGAGGAGGTGCGCCTCGTCGAGCCGGCCCTGCGAGAGCTGATTTCGGCCCGCCTCAACCGCGGCAAGGTCGATTGCCGGCTCAACCTGCTGCCCTCGACCACGGCGCCGCGCGAAGCCAGCCTCAACCGGGCGCTGCTGCAGCAGCTGGCCGAACTGCAGGCCGGGGTGCGCGAGCGCCTGCCGGAGGCCGCCCTGCTGTCGGTGGCCGAGGTGCTGCGCTGGCCCGGCATGCTGGGCGACGAGGGGTTCGGCGCCGACACCCTGCAGGCCGAATGCGCGGCGCTGGCCAGGCGGGCCCTCGACGAACTGCTGGCCACCCGCGCCCGCGAGGGCGAGAAGCTGGCGGCGATGATCCTGGAGCGGGTGGCCGGCATGCGCGCCCTCGTGGCGCGGGCCACGCCCTTGCTGCCACAGGCCCTGGCCGATTACCAGGAGCGCATGGCGGTCCGCCTGCGCGAAGCTTCCGCCAGCCTCGACGAGGAGCGCATCCGCCAGGAAATGGGCCTGTTCGCCACCCGCGTCGATGTCGCCGAGGAATTGAATCGCCTGGTCGCCCACCTCGACGAGGTGGCGCGCGTCGTCGGCAAGGGCGGCGCCATCGGCAAGCGGCTCGACTTCCTCATGCAGGAGCTCAACCGCGAGGCCAACACCCTGGCCTCGAAGTCGGTGTCGACGGAGATCACCGCCATCGCCGTGGACATGAAGCTACTCATCGAGCAGATGCGCGAGCAAGTGCAGAACATCGAGTGATGGCGGGGAACCTGTTCATCGTCGCCGCCCCCTCCGGCGCCGGCAAAACCACGCTGGTCAAGCTGCTGCTCGAACGCGACGGCGACATCGGCCTGTCGGTGTCCTACACCACCCGCGCGCCGCGGCCGGGCGAGGTCGACGGGCGCGAATACCATTTCATCGACGTGCCGGCCTTCCAGGCCATGCGCGGGCGCGGCGACTTCATCGAGAGCGCCGAGGTGCACGGCAATTTCTACGGCACCTCGCGCCCCTGGATCGTCGAGCAGATGGCGGCCGGCCGCGACATCCTGCTGGAGATCGACTGGCAGGGCGCGCAGCAGGTGCGCCGGCTGTTCCCCGCCTGCGTCGGCATCTTCGTGCTGCCGCCCTCGGTCGAGGAACTGGAACGCCGCCTGCGCGGCCGCGGCCAGGACAGCGAGGCGATCATCGCCCGCCGCACGGCCGCCGCCCGGGATGAAATGCGCCATGTGAACGAGTTCGATTATGTTATTATTAACAACAAGTTGCCGGAGGCCATCGAAGACCTTCAGACCGTGGTGCGTTCGGTTCGACTGCGCACCGCCTCGCAGCGCGACCGCCATCGTGCGCTTTTCTCTTCAATCGAACACAACGCTTAGGATCCATCATGGCCCGCATCACCATCGAAGACTGCATCACCCGCATCCCCAATCGCTTCCAGCTGACCCTGGCCGCGACCTACCGCGCCCGCCAGCTGACCGTCGGCGCCACGCCGCTGATCGATGGCGAGAAGGACAAGCCGACCGTCATCGCCCTGCGCGAGATCGCCGCCGGCAAGGTCGGCCTGGAAGTGCTCAACCGCGGGCAGGCCTAGCTTTCCCCGGGAGAGGAGGGTGAGCCATGCATGCCGCCGCATCCCCTCCCGGATCGCAGACCTCCCAGTTCTATGAGAGCGAGCAGCGCCTTCAGCTCGAGAAACTGAAGGAACTGCTCGGCACCTACCTCAAGCCAGAGGACATCGAGCGCGTCGCCGCCGCCTTCGTCTTCTCGGCCGAGGCGCACAAGGGCCAGTTCCGCATCAGCGGCGACCCCTACTTCTCCCATCCGCTCGCCGTTGCCGGCATCCTCACTGGCTGGCACCTCGACGCCCAGGCGCTGATGGCGGCGCTGCTGCACGACGTCGCCGAGGACACCGACATCACCCTGGCCGAGATCGGCGGCAAGTTCGGCAAGGTCACCGCCGACCTGGTCGACGGCGTCTCCAAGCTGGACAAGATCGAGTTCCAGTCGATCGAGGACGCCCAGGCCGAGAACTTCCGCAAGATGCTGCTGGCGATGGCGCGCGACGTGCGCGTGATCCTCATCAAGCTGGCCGACCGCCTGCACAACATGCGCACGCTGGACACGCTGCGCCCCGACAAGCGCCGCCGCATCGCCCGCGAGACGCTGGAGATCTACGCCCCGATCGCCAACCGGCTCGGCCTCAACAACCTCTATCGCGAATTGCAGGAGATCGCCTTCCGCCACGTCTGGCCGCTGCGCTACGGCGTGCTGGCCAAGGCCATCAAGGCGGCGCGCGGCAACCGCCGCGAGGTGGTCGGCAAGATCCTCGCCGGCATCAAGGCGCGGCTGGCCGAGACGCAGATCGAGGCCGAGGTGATGGGCCGCGAGAAGCATCTCTACGGCATCTACCGCAAGATGCGCGGCAAGTCGCTGTCCTTCTCGCAGGTGCTCGACATCTACGGCTTCCGCGTCATCGTCAAGGACGTGCCGACCTGCTACCTGGTGCTGGGCGCCCTGCACGGCCTCTACAAGCCGGTGCCGGGCAAGTTCAAGGACTACATCGCCATCCCCAAGGGCAACGGCTACCAGTCGCTGCACACCACCCTGATCGGCCCCTACGGCACGCCGGTGGAAGTGCAGATCCGCACCACCGAGATGCACCACGTCGCCGAGACCGGGGTGGCCTCGCACTGGCTCTACAAGGACGACAAGAGCCTCTCCGAGCTGCAGCAGCGCACCCACAAGTGGCTGCAGTCGCTGCTCGAGCTGCAATCGGCCTCGGGCGACTCGGCCGAGTTCCTCGAGCACCTCAAGATCGACCTCTTCCCCGGCGAGGTCTACGTGTTCACCCCGAAGGGCAAGATCCTGCCGCTGCCGCGCGGCTCGACGGCGGTGGACTTCGCCTACGCCGTGCACACCGACATCGGCAACCGCTGCATCGCCTGCCGCATCAACCACGAGCTGATGCCGCTGCGCACCGAGCTCCGCAACGGCGACCAGATCGAGATCATCACCGCCAGCCACGCCAACCCCAACCCGGCCTGGCTCGGCTACGTCAAGACCGGCAAGGCGCGCTCGCAGATCCGCCACTTCCTCAAGACCATGCAGTACGAGGAGTCCACCGCCCTGGGCGAGCGCCTGCTGGCCCAGGCGCTGCGGCCCTTCGAACTCGGCGCAGAGCGCCTCGGCGAGGCCGTCTGGGAGAAGTTCGTGCAGGAGTGCGGCGCCAAGTCGAAGCAGGAAGTGCTGGCCGACATCGGCCTGGGCAAGCGCCTGCCGGCCATCGTCGCCCGGCGCCTGGCCGAAGGCCTCGAGCAGGGCGCGCCCTCGGCCGAGGCCAGGCCGCAGGGCCCGATCCTGATCCGCGGCACCGAGGGCATGGCGGTGCAGCTGGCGCACTGCTGCCGGCCGATCCCGGGCGACCCCATCGTCGGCGTCATCAAGAAGGGCCAGGGCCTGGTGGTGCATCTGGCCGACTGCCCGAGCATCTCGGGGCGCGGCCGCGGCGAGCGCAACAAGTGGGTGGATGTCGAATGGGAGCGCGACGGCGGACGCCTCTTCGAGGTGGCGATCAAGATCGAGGCCGAGAACCGCCGCGGCGTGCTGGCCAAGGTGGCCGCCGAGATTGCCGAGGCCGGCTCCAACATCCAGCATGTCACCATGGACGACGAGCAGGGCGTGTACACCTCGCTGTACTTCACCCTGCAGGTCTCCAACCGGGTGCACCTGGCGCGCATCCTGCGGGCCCTGCGCCACATCCCCGAGGTGGTGCGCATCTCCCGCATGCGGGAGTAGAATGCGCCCTTCTTCGCACCGTCAAGAGCACCGACATGGCCCAGTACGAATCCGAGCACACCCAATTCATGCGCCAATGGCTGGCGCAGCACCCCGAGGAACTGGAGGTGCAGAAGGCCGGCCGCGCCCTCTGGTGGGACAAGGCGCCGCAGTCCCCCGAGGAGCAGCAGCGCCTGAAGGAATCCCGCATCCCGCAGAAGCCCTACGTCTATCGCTGAGGAAAAGTCGGTCGCCGTGCCACGGCGACCGACTTTTTGCTTTGTTCCCGTCCCCTGCCGTTTTCGTCGACCTCGAGACCACCGGCGCCAACCCGGCGCACGACCGCATCATCGAGGTCGGCATCGTCAAAGTGAGCGACGGCCGGCTCGACTACGAGTGGTCCACCCTGGTCGATCCGGGCGAATCGATCCCGCCGCTGATCCAGGGCTTCACCGGCATCACCAACGAAATGGTGCGTGGCGCGCCGTCCTTCGCCGACATCGCCGACGAAGTGTTCGCGCGCATGGAGGGCTGCCTGTTCGTCGCCCACAATGCGCGCTTCGACTACGGCTTCCTGAAGAACGAGTTCAAGCGCCTCGAGCGCGCCTTCCAGCCGCGTGTGCTGTGCACCGTCAAGCTCTCCCGCGCGCTCTATCCCGAGCACCACCGCCACGGCCTCGACGCGTTGATCGCACGCCACGGGCTGCCCTGCGACGCCCGCCACCGCGCCCTCGGCGATGCGCGCGTGCTGTGGGATTTCGTGCAGCTGGCGCAGGCCGAGAAGCCGCCCGAGGCGATCGCCGCGGCGCTGAAGAAGGCCATGAAGTCGCCCAGCCTGCCTTCGGGCCTCGAAGCCACGGCGGTCGACGCCGTGCCGGCGGCGCCGGGGGTCTATCTGTTTTATGGCGAGAACGACCTGCCCCTCTACATCGGCAAGGGCGTGAACATGCGCGCCCGGGTGCAGTCGCACTTCGCCGCCGACCACGGCAGCGGCCGCGCCATGCGCATCGCCCAGGAAGTGAAGCGCATCGAGTGGATCGAGACCCCCGGCGAGCTCGGCGCCCTGCTGCTGGAAGCGCGCCTCATCAAGGAGTGCCAGCCGATCCACAACCGCCGCCTGCGTAAAAACGACGAGCTTTGCGCCTTCCGTCTGGTCGAGGACGGCGAATCGACCCAAGATCGGGCGCTCGAGCGCGTGCCGCTGGCCGGCGCGCGCATCGAGGACCTGGGCCAGCTCTACGGCCAGTTCAAGTCGAAGCGCGAGGCCCACAACACCCTGCGCGAGCTGGCCGCCGAGCACGGCCTGTGCCTGAAGCGCCTTGGCCTGGAGCAGGGCAAGGGCCCCTGCTTCAACCACCAGATGAGGCGCTGCAAGGGTTTTTGCGTTGGCAAGGAAAGCCCGGCGCGCCACGACCTGCGCCTGAAAGCCGCGCTGGCCGTGCTGAAGCTCCGCGCCTGGCCCTTCCCCGGCCGCATCGCCCTGCGCGAGGGCGAGGCCTGGCACCTCTTCGAGACCTGGTGCCATCTCGGCACGGCGAGGAGCGAGGCCGAACTGCACGAGGCCGCACAGACCCGCTTCGATGCCGCCTTCGACCTCGACACCTACCGCATCCTGCGCCGCGAACTCGAAAAACGCGCCGGCTCCGCCGACATCCTCAAGCTCGAACGCCATGTCTGAAGACGGCAAAATCCGCATTTCCAAACTGATGTCCGAGCAGGGCCTCTGCTCGCGCCGCGAGGCCGACGCCTACATCGAGCGCGGCTGGGTCTTCGTCGACGGCGTGCGCGTCACCGAGCTCGGCAGCCGCGCCTTGCCGACGCAGAAGATCACGCTCAGCAAGGAGGCGAAATCGAACCAGCTGGCGCAGGTGACCATCCTGCTCAACAAGCCGGTCGGTTACGTCTCCGGCCAGGCCGAGCAGGGCTACAAGCCGGCCGTCACACTGATCGGCGCCACCACCCACCACGCCGGCGACAAGTCGCCGCTGCGCTTCAGCCCGGCCCAGCTGAAGGGGCTCGCCCCGGCCGGGCGCCTCGACATCGACTCCACCGGACTCCTGGCGCTGACCCAGGACGGCCGCATCGCCAAGCTGCTCATCGGCGAGGACTCGCGCATCGAGAAGGAATACCTGGTGCGCGTCGAGGGCAGGCTCGACGCTGAAGGCCTCAAGCTGCTCAACCACGGCCTCTCGCTCGACGGCCAGGCGTTGAAGCCGGCCAAGGTGAGCTGGCAGAACGAGGACCAGCTGCGCTTCGTCCTGCGCGAAGGCAAGAAGCGCCAGATCCGCCGCATGTGCGAGCAGGTCGGCTTGAAAGTCACCGGCCTCAAGCGCATCCGGATAGGAAGTGTGAAGCTCGGCGACCTGCCGCCGGGCAAGTGGCGCTACCTGCGCGAGGACGAGCGCTTCTAGCCATCCGCGTGGCGCGCCGCTACAATCGACGCAGCCCCCTTCCCTTCAAAGGAGAATCGCCATGCGGCTCCCGCTCGCTACGCTGCTGTTCGTTTTCGCCACCGGCGCCTGGGCCCAAGGCACGCTGGAGAAGATCAAATCGAGCGGCACCATCAACCTCGGCTACCGCGAAGCCTCGATTCCCTTCTCCTACGTCGGCGACGACCGCAAGCCGGCCGGCTACTCGGTCGAGCTGTGCCAGCGCGTCGCTTCCGCCGTGAAGCGGCAGCTCGGCCTGGCCGAGCTCAAGCTGCACTGGGTGCCGGTGGCGCCGGGCAACCGCGTCGCCAGGCTCACTGCCGGCGAGATCGACCTCGAGTGCGGCTCGACGACGAACACCCTGTCGCGGCAGGAACAGGTCGACTTCAGCCTGCTCACCTTCGCCGACGGCGGCGGCCTGCTGATGAAGATCGGCTCGACCATGAAGGGCCTCGCCGATGCCGGCGGGAAAAGGCTTGGCGTGGTGCCCGGCACCACCACCGAGCGCACCCTGCGCGAGGTGCTGGCAAAGCAGAAGATCAACGCGGAACTGGTGGCTTTCAAGGACCATGCCGAAGGGCTGGCGGCGACGATGGACGGACGCATCGACGCCTATGCCTCCGACCGCGTCATCCTGGTCGGCCTGGTGCTCGGCTCGGGCAACCAGAAGAACCTGCGCCTGGCCGAGGCGCTGTACTCCTACGAGCCCTATGCCCTGATGCTGCGCAAGGACGATGGCGCCTTCCGCCTGGCGGTTAACCGCGAGCTGGCGCGGCTCTACCGCAGCGAGGAGATCTACCCGATCTACGAGCGCTGGCTCGGCGTGCTCGGCACGCCCGGGCCGCTCCTGAAGGACCTCTACTTCCTCAACGGCCTGCCGGAGTAGCGCCGCCGCCAGGGGATGGAAAAGCCCAGCGCCCCCTCCTGCGAGCGCAACCGCGAGCCGATCCTCGCCGTCCTGCGCGAGCATTTCGCCGACCGCCGCGCCGTGCTGGAGATCGGCAGTGGCACCGGCCAGCACGCCGTCTTCTTCGCTGCCGCGCTGCCGCAGCTCGAATGGCAGGCCTCGGAGCGCGCGGAAAACCTGCCCGGCATCCGCGCCTGGCTCGACGAGGCGGCCCTGCCCAATACGCCGGCGCCGATCGAACTCGACATCAACGGCGCCTGGCCGGCGCGGCGCTTCGACGCCGTCTTCGGCGCCAACATCCTGCACATCATGAGCTGGGCCGAGGACCAGAAGCTCTACGCCGGCCTGCCGGGGATCCTGAGCGAAGACGCGAAACTCGTCGTCTATGGCGCCTTCAATTACGGCGGCAAATTCACCAGCGAGAGCAACGCCGCCTTCGACGCCTGGCTCAAGGAACGCGGCGCGCTGCAGGGCATCCGCGACTTCGAGGCCGTCGACGCCCTGGCGCAGGCGGCCGGCCTGCGCCTCCTCGAAGACCGCGCCATGCCTTCCCACAACCGCTGCCTCGTCTGGCAACGCGCGCGCTCTTCCCCCCTTTGACAAAGGGGGGCCCGGGGGGATTTCGCCCGCCGCCATGCAGCCGCAAATTCTCGACAGCGCCGAATCGTTGCCCGACGCCGACTGGCAGCGCCTCGCCACCGGCAACGACCCCTTCATCAGCCGCGCCTTCCTCGGTGCCGCCGAAGCGACCGGCGCCGCCGGCCCGCGCCTGGCCTGGCAGCCGATGCATCTCGCCCTGCGCGACGAGACCGGACAGCTTGCCGGCCTGCTGCCGCTGTATCTGCGCGAGCATTCCTTCGGCGACTTCTCGCGAGACTGGAACTGGCCGGCGGCCTGGGAACGGAGCGGCCGCGCCTACTACCCCAAGCTCGTCACCGGCGCGCCGTACACGCCCTCGCCCGGGCCGCGCCTGCTCGTCGCGCGCGATGCCGGCGCGGCGGCACAAGTCGCCCTCGTCGAGGCCGCGCTGGCGCTGACGCGGGAGCTCAAGGCCTCCTCCTGGCAGTGCCTGTTCGTGCGCGAGGCGGAAAGTCGGTCGCTGCAAGACGCCGGCCTGCTGCTGCGCCGCGGCGTGCAGTTCCACTGGCTGAACCGCGGCTACCGCGACTTCGCCGACTTCCTCGACGGCTTTACCTCGGAGAAAAGAAAGAAGCTCAAGCGCGAGCGCCGCGCCGTGGCCGAGGCCGGCCTGCGCATCGAAGCGCGCCACGGCGACGAGATCGACGCCGCGCTGTGGCGCGACATCCACCGCCACTACCGCGATACCTTCCTGCGCCACGGCAACCATCCGGCCTTCCCGCCCGACTTCTTCGCGCGCGCCGGCGCCGCGCTCGGCCGGCGCATGGTCGTCTTCCTCGCCTGGCAGGCGGAGTGCCCGGTCGCCTCGGCGATTTGCTACCGCGACGATGCCGCCCTCTACGGCCGCCACTGGGGCGCCGACATCGACTGCCCGGGCCTGCACTTCGAGCTGTGCTACTACCGCGGCATCGAATATGCGATCGAACACGGCCTGCAACGCTTCGAGCCCGGCGCCCAGGGAGAACATAAACTGGCGCGCGGCTTCGAGCCGGTGCCGACCTGGTCGGCCTACTGGATCGCCGATGCGCGCCTGCGCGGCATCGTCGCCGACTTCCTCGCGCGCGAGGGCGAGGCGATGCTGGATTACGAGGCGGAGATGGCGCGGCACCTGCCGTACAAAAGTCAGTTCCCGTGATACGGCGATGTTGCGATGCAAGGACGGGAAACGGCAGCGGACGCGCCGCCGATCTGTCGGAAAATTACTTCTCCGATGCGAGAATTGCAGCGATTTGTGCTTTGAGTTTCGGCAAGCTCGAACGTGCAGTCCGATAGACGATGTTGTAGTCAATCGAGAAATACTCGTGGGCAATGATGTTGCGCAGGCCGGCGGCCTTGCCCCAGTCGATATGAGGAAAATGCCCGGCGAAATCATCCCGCAGATGCCTAGCCGCCTCTCCGATGACAGCTAGCTTGTGCAATACGGCTGCCTTGGATTTCTCGTCGGCGATAAAGGCGGATTGGTCCATGCCGGCGAGGAACTCGTCGATGCGGGCGATGGCGTCTACGATGTCCTCGAGAAACAACCGGCTACTGCGCATACAGCACTTCCCTCGAAGACAGCACCTCCTCGCGGAGATGTCGATTGAGTCCGTGCTTGGAAACCAGATCGACCTTGCGTTGAAATAGTCGCTCCAGCTCCTGCTGGAGGGTGACAAAGCCGAACAGATCGATGGAGGCATCGGCCTGGAACTCGACCAGCAGATCTAGGTCGCTGGCATCGGGACGAAAATCTCCCCGCGTGGCCGAGCCGAACAAGGCCAGTTCCTTGATTTCATTCCTTTGGCACAGATTGGCAAGCGCCTGGCCCGGAATGTTGATGGCGGGGTGGATCATCGTGATGCTCCGGATGTGCAGCCGATTATACGTTGCCAGGCCATTGTCCGGGATCAGGCAGGCTCGCCCGTGTGCTCCCACGGCATGAGATGAATGCTCTCCGCCAGCAGCGTGACGCGCGCGTGGGCGCCGGGGGCGATCTCGTTGCGTTCGGCGACGTGGGTCGGAACGGAGAAGGCGAGAGGCTCGGCGCCGCCGTCGGGGACGAGGCGGATCTGGGTGAAGGGGCCGAGGCGCAGGCAGTCCTGCACGGTGCCTGGTACGGGGTTCTCGGCCTCGCCGCGCGAGGGCCGCTCGCGCCGGTGCAGCAGCACGCCCTCGGGCGGGATCACCCAGCTGACGCGCTCGCCCGGCTTGCCTTCGATGCGCGCCACGTCCAGCTTGCGCCCGAGCCATTCCAGCTTCAGTCCGCCGCCGTCCTGCACCAGCGTGCCCCCGAAGAGGTTCTGCAGGCCGACCAGGCGGGCGATTGAAGCGCTCTGCGGCCGCGTCATCACTTCGTCCGGCGGGCCGGCCTGCAGCGTGCGGCCGCGGTGCAATATCACCATGCGGTCGGCCAGCATGCGCGCCTCGTCGAGGTCGTGGGTCACCAGCAGCATCGGGATGTCGAGCTCGGTGCGCAGGCGCGCCAGTTCCTGCTGCAGCTTGCGCCGCGTCACCTGGTCAACCGCCGAAAAGGGCTCGTCGAGCAACAGCACGGCCGGGTCGCGCGCCAGCGCGCGGGCGACGGCGATGCGCTGCTGCTGGCCGCCGGAGAGCGCCGCCGGCTTGCGCTGCTCCAGGCCGTCGAGGTGCACCCGCGCCAGCAGTTCGTGCGCGCGCGCCGTGCGCTCGGCAAAAGTCAGTCCGCCCAGGGCGGCGGCGACGTTCTCCAGCGCGGTGAGGTGCGGGAAGAGGGCGTAGCTCTGGAAGACGAAGCCGACGCGGCGCGCCTGCACCGGGCGGCTCACCGCGGCGGCGGCATCGAACCAGGTGTCGCCGTTGCAGCGGATCGCGCCGTCGGCCGCGGTGTGCAGACCGGCGATGCAGCGCAGGATCGTCGACTTGCCGCTGCCCGACGGGCCGACCAGCGCCAGCAGCTCGCCCGGGGCGCAGTCGAGCTCGGCCTCGAGCGGGATCGGCGCCTGCTGGCGCAGGCGGACGGAGAGGCCCTCAGCCACGGTGGCCCGCCCTTCTGCCCAGCCAGTTGATGAGGGCGATCGAGGCGAACGAGATGGCCACCAGCGTCGCCGACATTACCGCCGCGCCGCGGTCGTCGAAGGCCTGCACGCGGTCGTAGATGGCGATGGCGACGGTGCGCGTCTCGCCGGCGATGTTGCCGCCGACCATCAGCACGACGCCGAATTCGCCCAGGGTGTGGGCGAAGGTCAGCACGATGGCGCTGAGCAGTCCCGGCCAGGCCAGCGGCAGCTCGACCTTCCACAGCGCCTGCCAGCGCGTCATGCCGCAGCACCAGGCCGCCTCGCGCACCTCGCGCGGGATGGCGTCGAAGGCGCGCTGCACCGGCTGCACGGCGAAGGGCAGGTTGAAGACGATCGAGGCCAGCAGCAGGCCGTCGAAGGTGAACACCAGCGCGCGGCCGGTGAGCGCCTGGTAGGCATCGCCGAGCACGGAGGTCTCGCCGAAGGCCACCAACAGATAGAAGCCGAGCACGGTGGGCGGCAGCACCAGCGGCAGCGCCACCAGCGCCTCGACCAGGCTCTTGCCGCGGAAGGCGCGCCAGGCCAGCGGCCGCGCGATCAGCACCGCCAGCGGCAGCAGGATCAGCGTCGTCGCCAGGGCGAGCTGCAGCGAGAGGGCGAGGGCGGGCCAGTCCATCTACCTGCCGTCCGCCGGCACGGTGAATCCATGCTTGACGAAAATCGCCCGCGCTTCCGCCGACTGCAGGAAGGCGAAGAAGGCCCGCGCCGCCTCGCCGGCGCCCTTCACCAGCGCCATGCGTTGCCTGAGCGGCGCATGCCAGGTTTCCGGCAGCGTGACGAAGCCGCCCTTCGCGGCGAGTTCCTCGCTGCGCGCCAGCGACAGCGGCAGGATTGCCGCCTGCGCCGAACCGCTCGCCGCGAAGCGCGCCGCCTGGGCGGCGTTCTCGCCCAGCACCAGCCTGTCCTGCACCGCCTCCCAGGCGCCGACACGCTGCAGGGCTTCGCGCGCGGCGCGGCCGTAGGGCGCGTGCTCGGGGTTGGCGATGGCGAGCTTCCTCAGCCGCCCGTCCTGCGCCGCCGCGGCGAGGTCGCGCAGCTTGTTGTCGGCCTTCACCGGCGAACCGTTCGGGATGTAGAGGGCGATGCGGCCGATGGCGTAGAGCGCGCCCGGGCCCTCGACGCGGCCCTCGGCGATGAGCGCGTCGACGTAGGCCTCGTCGGCGGAGAGGTACAGCTCGAAGGGCGCGCCCTGCGCGATCTGGCGGCGGAAGACGCCGGAGGAGCCGAAGCTGAGGTTGACGCGTGCCCCGCCGGCGCGTTGGTGCGCCGCGGCGATCTCCGTCAGGGCGAATTTCAGGTCCGCCGCCGCGGCGACATTGGGCGTCTCGGCGGCCCGCAGGGGGGCCAGGCACTGCAGCGCGCAGAACAGCACGGCCAGGACGGGCTTCATGGCAGGCGACAGGGTTGGACAGGACGGTCGGCGAACTTTAGCACGCAGCAGGCCGCCGATAGATAGTTTGATTAAAGTCTAAAATCTGTTCTGAAAATTGACGTTTATCAATACATCGAAGGGGGCCGCGGGACTAGCATGACAGTCATTCCAGGCAAGCCAGACAGACGTCTTACCGCGGCATGAACATCTCCAGCATCATCGTGCACGCCCAGCCGACCCAGCTCGCGTCGGTGCGCGGCGGCCTCGAGCAGATCCCCGGCGTGGAGATCCACGCCGTCACCGACGACGGCAAGCTCGTCGTCACCATCGAAACCGACACCGACGGCGAGACCGCCGGCACCTTCGACCGCATCAACACGATGGACGGGGTGATGTCGGCGGCCATGGTTTTCCACCAATTCGAATCCGATCCTCAGAAGGAGGCCTGAAATGAAACTGACGCGACGCGACTTTATCAAGGCGAATGCGGCGGCTGCCGCGGCCACGGTGGCGGGCATCACGCTGCCCGTCTCGAAGGAGGCCATGGCGCAGGGCGCCGACGGCATCCGCTGGGACAAGGGCGTCTGCCGCTACTGCGGCACCGGCTGCGGCGTGCTGGTCGGCGTCAAGGACGGCCGCATCGTCGCCACCCAGGGCGACCCCGACGCGCCGGTGAACAAGGGCCTCAACTGCGTCAAGGGCTACTTCCTCTCGAAGATCCAGTACGGCAAGGACCGCCTCACCACGCCGCTGCTGCGCATGAAGGACGGCCGCTTCGACAAGAACGGCGAATTCGCGCCGGTTTCCTGGAACCAGGCCTTCGACATCATGGAAGAGAAGCTGAAGGCGGCGCTGAAGGCCAAGGGCCCGACCTCCGTCGGCATGTTCGGCTCCGGCCAGTGGACCATCTGGGAAGGCTATGCCGCCAACAAGCTGTTCAAGGCCGGCTTTCGCTCCAACAACATCGACCCCAACGCGCGCCACTGCATGGCCTCCGCGGTGTTCGGCTTCATCCGCACCTTCGGCGCCGACGAGCCGATGGGCGTCTATGACGATGCCGAGCATGCCGATGCGTTTGTCCTCTGGGGCTCCAACATGGCGGAGATGCACCCGATCCTCTGGTCGCGCATCACCAACCGCCGCCTCACCGCCAAGCACGTCAAGGTGCATGTGCTGTCCACCTTCTCGCATCGTTCCTGCGAAGTGGCCGACGCCGAGCTGATCTTCAAGCCGCAAACCGACCTGGCGATCCTCAACTACATCTGCAACTACATCATCCAGAACAACGCGGTGAACCAGGACTTCGTCAAGAAGCACGTCAACTTCCACAAGGGTGTCACCGACATCGGCTACGGCCTGCGGCCGAA
>JAEUNH010000179.1 GCA_016791205.1 Rhodocyclaceae bacterium
ATCCTCAAGTCGATCGGCACCCACTACGCCCAGGACTACGTCACCCGCTTCGGCTTCGAGGCGGACAAGCATCCGCCCTATCTGACCATGGCCCTGGGCGCCGGCAGCGTGACCCCCTGGCAGCATCTGTCCGGCTACGCCGTGTTCGCCAATGGCGGCTACCGCATCCAGCCCTACATCGTGAAGCAGATCCTCGACGACAAGGGCAATGTCCTGGCCGAGGCCCAGCCCCTGTCGGCCGGCGACGAGAACCTGCGGGTCATCGATCCGCGCAACGCCTACCTGATGGACAGCATGATGCACGACGTCGTGCGGCGCGGCACCGCCACCCGGGCGCTGGCCCTGAAACGCAGCGACCTGGCCGGCAAGACCGGCACCACCAACGATTTCGTCGACGCCTGGTTCTGCGGCTACCAGCCGACCCTGGTCGGCGTCGCCTGGATCGGCTTCGACCAGCCGAAAAAGCTCGGCAACGGCGAGACGGGCGGCTCGGCCGCCCTGCCGATCTGGCTGGGCTACATGGAAAAAGCGCTGAAGAACGTGCCCGAGTCGCACATGCCGACCCCGGAAGGCCTGATCAGCATCAAGCTTCCGGGCGAAAGCGCCGGCGAGGCGGACAAGGGCACAGAGCTGATCTACAAGGAAAGCCTGCCGCCGCCGCAGCCGGATAACAACGATCCCGAATCGCCCCAGCGGATGACCATCCCGCCGGCCAACGTGTCGGGCTGATCAGGACAGGACGACGCGCTCGCCCGACTGTTCCGAAGCCATCCGGCTGAGCGCCTCGAACAGCTCGGCGCCGTCCCGGGTGCCCAGCCAGCGGCCGTCGGCATGACGGAAATGGAAGCCGCCCGAGCGCGCCGCCACCCAGATCTCGCGGGCCGCCGCATGGCGATTGACGATGATCTTGCTGCCGTCGCCGAATTCCAGCTCCAGCACGCCGCCCGGCTGCAGCTCGTAATCGATGTCGGCGCCGCAGGCATCCAGCGAACGCTCGATCCGTTCCAGCGCCGCCTTGGCCAGCGCCTCAAACTCGGTTTCTTCCATCCCTAGCCTTCTGCTAACATCGCCGCATCATGCGCACATCGACAATTTTGCTATTTTTGCTCTTCCTGGGCGCCTGCGGCACCCGGACCTCGCTCACCCTGCCGCCCAGCCCGGCGCCGGCCGGCGCCGCGAAAACCACGGCCCCGCAGACCCCTCCCGCCGATGATAGCAAAGCCGGCGGAAACGCCGCGCGATGAAAGGCTTCGCCTATCGTGACGGCATCCTCCATGCCGAGGAGGTGCCCCTGCCCGAGCTGGCGGCCCGCCACGGCACGCCCTGCTACGTCTACTCGCGCGCCGCGCTGGCGTCGCGCTACGCGGAGTTCGGCCGCGCCCTGGCGGGGCGCGACGCCCTGCTCTGCTATGCCGTCAAGGCCAACTCCAACCTCGCCATCCTGAACCTGTTCGCCCGCGCCGGCGCCGGCTTCGACATCGTCTCCGGCGGCGAGCTGGCACGCGTCCTCGCCGCCGGCGGCGATCCTTCGCAAGTGGTGTTTTCCGGCGTCGGCAAGACAGCCGGGGAAATGCGCCAGGCGCTCGATGCCGGCATCTTCTGCTTCAACGTCGAGTCCGCCGCCGAGCTGGAGCGGCTGAACGGCATCGCCGGCCAGGCCGGAAAACGGGCGCCGATCGCGCTGCGGGTGAATCCGGACGTCGACCCCAGGACGCATCCCTACATCTCCACGGGGCTGCGCAGCAACAAGTTCGGCGTCGCCTATGGCGAAGCGCTGGCCCTCTACCGCCAGGCCGCGACGCTGCCGCACATCGAGGTGACGGGCATCGCCTGCCACATCGGCTCGCAGCTGCTCGATCCGGCGCCGGCGGCCGAGGCGGCGGGCAAGGTACTGGCCCTGGTCGGTCAGCTGGCGGCGGCCGGCATCGCCCTGCGCCACATCGATCTGGGCGGCGGCATCGGCATCCGCTACCGCGACGAAGCGCCGCCGGCGATCGCCGACTATCTCGCTCCGATCCTGGCGCAGCTGGCCGGCCGCGGCGAGAAACTCCTCTTCGAGCCGGGCCGGGCCCTGGTCGGCAACGCCGGCCTGCTGCTCACCCGCGTCGAATACCTCAAGCACGGCGAGGAAAAGAACTTCGCCATCGTCGACGCCGCCATGAACGACCTGATGCGGCCGGCGCTCTACGACGCCTGGCACGACATCCTGCCTGTCCAGCCCGGCGCCGCGGCGAAGGCGGAGTACGAGGTGGTCGGGCCGGTCTGCGAGAGCGGCGATTTCCTCGGCCACGCCCGCACGCTGGCGGTGGCGCCGGGGGATCTGCTGGCGGTGATGTCGGCCGGCGCCTACGGCATGGCCATGAGCTCGAACTACAACAGTCGGCCGCGCGCCGCGGAAGTGCTGGTGGACGGCGACCGGGCCTTCGTGGTGCGCGAACGCGAGGGCATCGCGCAACTTTTCGCGGGCGAGCATGTCCTGAACTGATCTTCCCCCGCCCCGGCCGCCATGCGCAAGCTTTGCCCGTTCCTCCTCGTCGCCCTGTCCCTCGCCGCCTGCCAGAAGGCCGAAGAGAAGAAGCCGGCCGGCCCGCCGCCGGCCCTGATCACCGTCACCCAGGCCAAGGCCGGTGCCATGGAGGTGGTCGAGGAGACCCTCGGCACGCTCGAAGCCGTGCTCGATCCGAAGCTCGGCGCCGAGGTGGCCGGCAAGGTGGTGCAGGTGCTGGCCGGCAGCGGCAAGGCAGTCCGCAAGGGCGAGCTGCTGGCGCTGATCGACGCCACCGACTTCGCCCTCCAGAACCGCGCCGACGAGGCCGAGCGCAAGCGCGCCGAGGCCCTGCTGGCGCAGCAGGAGCGCGTCGTCGAGCGCCAGCGCGAGCTGGCGCAGAAGGGCTTCATCTCGCAGAACGCCGCCGACGATGCCCGGGCCCAGCGCGACGCCCTGCGCGAGCAGCTGGCGGCGAGCCGCGCCCGCAGCGACCTCTCCCGCCGCAGCCAGGGCAAGGCCCGCGTCGTGGCGCCCTTCGATGGCACGGTGGAGACCACCATCGCCTCGGCCGGCGACTACGTCAAGGTCGGCGACCCGCTGTTCCAGTTCGTTTCCTCGCGCAAGCTGCGCGCCCACCTGCCCTTTCCCGAATCGGCCGCGCCACGCCTGAAGAAGGGCCAGCCGGTGGTCCTCGGTTCGCCACTGCTGCCGGGTCTGGAAATCCGCGCCGCCGTCAGCGACATCAAGGCCGGCGTGACCGAGGCCGGCCGCGCCCTCGACGTCATCGTCGACATCGAAGGCCAGGACGGCCTGCGCCCCGGCGGCACGGTGAACGCCAGCGTGGTGGTCGCCCGGCGCGAGGACGCCGTGCTGGTGCCGGAGCAAAGCGTGGTGCTGCGCCCGGCCGGCAAGGTGGTCTATGTCGTCGCCGAGGGCAAGGCACTGCAGCATGTCGTCGAGGCCGGCGCCCGGCGCGCCGGCATGGTGGAAATCCTCAAGGGCCTGCCGGCCGGCGCCACCGTCGCGCTGGACGGCGCCGGCTTCCTCGCGCACAACGCGGCCGTCGTTGTCAAAGAGCCGGGCAAGGCCACCGCGCCCGGCGCCGACGGAAAAAGTCAGTCCCCGCAGCACGGCGCCGCAGCGCAAGCCCCCGCCCAGGCCGACGCGAAGAAATGACCCTGCCCGAGCTTTCCATCCGGCGCCACGTCCTGGCGTGGATGCTCAACGCCGTGCTGGTGCTGTTCGGCCTCATCGCCTACCAGCGCATCGGCATGGACCGCTTCCCCTACATCGAGTTTCCGGTCATCTCGGTGACGACGACGGTGAAGGGCGCCAACCCGGACATCGTCGACGCCAGCGTCACCAACCTCGTCGAGTCCGCCGCCAACACCGTGCCGGGCATCGAGCACATCCAGTCCACCTCCTCGCCGGGCGTTTCGCAGGTGAACATCACCTTCGCCCTGGAGAAGAATGTCGACATCGCCTTCAACGAGGTGCAGGCCAAACTCAACCAGGTGCTGCGCCGCCTGCCCAAGGACGCCGACCCGCCGGTGGTGGCCAAGGTCGAGACCAACACCCAGCCGGTGATGTGGCTGGCGCTGCAGGGCGATCGCACCCAGCAGCAGCTCAACCAGTACGCCGCCAACGTCGTCAAGAAGCGGCTGGAGACCATCGACGGCGTCGGCGAGGTGCGCCTCGGCGGGCGGCGCGACCGCACTATCCGCGTGAACCTGCTGCCGGCGCGCATGGCCGCCCACGGCGTCACGGCGCAGGACATCGCCGAAGCCTTCGCCAAGGAGCACGTCCAGCTCGCCGGCGGCTTCGTCGTCGGCCAGGCCACCGAGGCGCTGGTCAAGCTCGACCTCGAGTTCCACCGCATCGACGACCTCGCCGGCATGATCCTCGGCTACAAGGGCGGCTATCCGATCCGCCTCGCCGACGTGGCCGAGGTCGAGGACGGCCTCGCCGACTTCCGCCAGCTGGCCCGCTTCAATGGCGAGACCACCGTCGGTCTCGGCATCGTCAAGGTCGCCAACACCAACACCGTCGCCATCACCGAGACGGTGCTGGCGCGGCTGGAGAACGAGATCCGCCCGCAGCTGCCGCCCGGCATGCGCATCACGGTGGTCTCCAACGACGCCGTCTTCATCATGGAGATCGTCAACTCGCTGAAGGAGCACCTGATCGAGGGCACGCTGCTCGCCTCGCTGGTGGTGTGGTTCTTCCTGCGCTCGCTGCGCTCGACCCTGATCATCGCCCTGGCGATTCCCGTCTCGCTGATGGGCGCCATCGCCGTCATCTACTTCTTCGGCTACACGCTGAACTCGCTCACCCTGCTGGCGCTGCTGCTGCTGATCGGGGTGGTGGTCGACGACGCCATCGTCGTGCTGGAGAACATCTTCCGCCACCGCGAGGAAATCGATCCCGAGCCGGTCGCCGCCGCCGTGAACGGCAGCCGCGAAGTGGTCTTCGCCGTCATCGCGGCGACGCTGTCGCTGGTCTCGATCTTTGCCCCGGTGATCTTCCTCTCCGGCATCATCGGCCAGTTCTTCCGCTCCTTCGCGGTGGTCGTCACCTTCGGCGTGGTGGTGTCGCTGTTCGTCTCGCTGACGCTGACGCCGATGCTCTGCTCGCGCTACCTGAAGGTCGAGAAGCAGCACGGCGCGCTCTACCACCGCCTGGACCGCTTCTTCGGGGGGCTGGAGCGGCTCTACCGCGACCTGCTCGACAAGGCGCTGCGGCACCGCTGGAAGGTCGTCGCGCTGACCCTGGCGACGGTCGCCAGCAGCGCCTTCTTCTTCGCCAACATCGGCAAGACCTTCACGCCGGAACAGGACGAGGGCCGCTTCCTGGTGCGCCTGCGCGCGCCGCTCGGCTCGAGCATCGAGTACACGGATTCCCGCCTGCGCATGGTCGAGGAAATCCTCAACCGCCACAAGGAGATCGTCACCGAGTTCGCCCTGATCGGCTTCGGCTCGGCCGGCCAGGTGAACCAGGGGCTGGTCGTCGTCCGGATGGCGCCGCGCGGCGAGCGCACGCTGCGCCAGCAGGACCTGCTGCCCAAGCTGCGCAAGGAGCTGGCCGCCATCCCGGGCGCCTTCGTCTTCGCCGCGCCCTACCCGATCGTCGGCGGCCAGCGCGGCGAGCCGCTGCAGTTCGTGCTGGCCGGCGAGAACCTGCAGGAAGTCGGCCGCCTCTCGCGCGAGCTGCAGCAGCGCCTGGCGCTGGTCGCCGGCATCGGCCGGCTCGACACCGACCTGCAGCTCGACCTGCCGCAGCTGGTGTTCCAGCCCGACCGCGCCCGCATCGCCGCCGCCCAGCTCAGCTCGCAGGACGTGGCGCTCGCCGTCAACATGCTCACCGGCGGCATCGACATCGCCAAGTTCAACGACGAGCCGGGCGACGGCCAGCGCTACGACATCCGTGTCAAGGGCCGCGAAGGCGAGTTCACCCAGCCGTCCGACCTGTCCAAGATCTGGCTGCGCGCCAAGGACGGGAAATTGGTGCGCCTCGACAGCGTCGCCTCGTTCGGCGAGCGCCTCGGCCCGGCGGTGATCGGGCGCTTCGACCTGCAGTACGCGGCCACCTTCTACGCCTCGCCGACCATTCCCCTCGGCGAGGCCGTCGCCAGGCTGCGCGAGGTCGCCGCCGAGATCCTTCCGGCCGGCTACCAGGTCAAGCTGGTCGGCCAGGCGGAGGAATTCGGCAAGACGCAGAAGTACATGACCTTCGCCTTCACGCTGGCGCTGGTGCTGCTCTACATGGTGCTCGCCAGCCAGTTCAACTCCTTCCTGCAGCCGGCCATCATCATGCTGGCGCAGCCGCTGGCCATCATCGGCGGCGTGGCGGCGCTGTGGCTGTTCGGCCAGACCCTCAACATTTATTCGATGATCGGCCTGGTGCTGCTGATCGGCCTGGTAGCGAAGAACTCGATCCTGCTGGTCGACCTCGCCAACCAGCGCCGGGAGGGCGGCCTGGCGGTCGACGCCGCACTGCGCGACGCCTGCCCGACACGCATGCGGCCGGTGCTGATGACCTCCGCCACCATCATCCTCGCCCTCTTCCCGGCCGCGCTGGGCCTCGGCGCCGGCGCGGAGACCAACCAGCCGCTGTCCATCGCCGTCATCGGCGGCATGATCTCCTCGACGCTGCTGACACTGGTGGTGGTGCCGGCGGTGTATTCGCTGGTGGAAGGCCGGCGGGAACGGCGGGCGTAAAAAAACGGCGCCCGCAGGCGCCGTTTTCCGGTCCGCCCGGACTCAATGCTTGTGGCCGTGATCCATGGTCGCCGGCGCCGCGAGGTCGCGCACCTCGGCCTTGATCTCGAGCGTCTGCACCTGCTTGTCCTTGCCTTCGATCTTCAGCGTGATCGGCACCACGTCGCCCTTCTTCAGCTGCTGCTTGAGATCCATCAGCATGACGTGGTTGCCGCCGGGCTGCAGCTTGATGCCCTTGCCGGCGGGCAGGTCGAGTTTCGGGATCTGACGCATCTTCATCACGCCGTCCTCCATCTTCATGGTGTGGATCTCGACCACCCCGGCCGCCGGGCTGGCGGCGGAGAGCAGCGCCGCCGCGTCGCTGCTGGTGATTTCCATGAAGGCGCCGGTGGCCTTCTGGGCCGGCGTGGTACCGCGCACCCAGGCGTCCTTGACGGCGACATCGGCCATGGCGGACAGGGAGAAGGCGGCGAGGCCGAGGGCGGTGATGACTGCTTTCTTCATTGCTGGCTCCTTGAGTTGACTGGTCGAATTGTATCAGCGCTGCCGCGACGGATCGGTGACGAAGCCGATGCGCACGAGGCCCGCCCTGGCCGCCGCCGACATCACCTGGGCGACGCGCTCGTAAGGCACCAGACGGTCGGCGCGGATGTGCAGTTCCGGCTGCGGCTGCTGCATGGCGGCGGCGGAAAAGTGCGACTGCAGTTCCTCCATGGCCACCGGCGCGCCGTTCCAGTGCAGGCTTCCGTCCTCGCGGATGCCGAGCTGGACGTGTTCCGGCCGCGTGATGTTCGGGCTGCTCGCGGCTTTCGGCAGGTCGATCTTCACCGAGTGCGTCAATAGGGGCGCCGTGACGATGAAGATCACCAGCAGCACCAGCATCACGTCCACCAGCGGCACCACGTTGATCTCCGCCATCGGCCCCTGCTGGCCGCGCCCGTCGAAGCTTCCCATCGCCATGGCGTACTACTTGTTCAGCGTTGCGCGGCGGCGCGTAGCTGACGCACCTCGCCGGCCGAGCTGTTGCTCTTGGCGCCGACGGTCATCAGCGCGTAGAGGTCGTGGGCGTAGGCGTCGAGCTTGGCCAGCCAGATGCGGTTCCTGCGGTTGAAGGCGTTGTAGGCGAGCACCGCCGGGATCGCCACGGCGAGGCCCAGCGCCGTCATGATCAGCGCTTCGCCGACCGGGCCGGCCACCTTGTCCAGCGTGCCCTGCCCGCTCATGCCGATCTGCACCAGGGCGTGGTAGATGCCCCACACCGTGCCGAACAGGCCGACGTAGGGCGCCGCCGAGCCGGCCGAGGCCATCAGCGTCAGCCCGTGCTCGACGCGCGCCGCCTCCTGGTCGATGCCGTTCCTCAGCACGCGCGTGAGGAACTCGCCCTGGCCGCCGGCCGCGGCGAGGCGCTGCAGGCCCTGGGCGCGCCCCTCGTCGGAGGCTTCCAGCGCCTGGCGCGCGAGGTCGGCGAAGGCGTTGTCGGCATTCTGGCGGCCGAGCATGTCCTTGACCTCATCGAGCGAAGCGGCGCTCCAGAACTGGCGCAGGAAGACGCTGGCGCGGCGTCCGGCGAGCAGGTTCGCCAGCCCCTTGGTGAGGATCAGGTACCAGCTCGCCACGGACAGGGCGAGCAGCAGGAACAGCACGATGCGCCCGACCGCATCGGACTGCGAGAGAAAATGAGCGAAGCCGAGGCTTTCATTCATGGCTACTCCTTCAGAAAAGTCTGTCTCCCGGATACGGCGATCATTGCAACAGGAACTTGAACGGTTGCAGTGCCACCGCGCGCACCGGCTGGCCGTCACGTTGCGCCGGCGTGCAACGCCAGGTCTTCACGGCGGCCAGCGCCGCCTCGTCGAGGCGCGAAAAGCCGCTGGAGGCCGTCACCTGCGCGGCGCTGATCGCCCCCTGCGCGTCGAGTTCGACGCGCAGCACCGTCTTGCCCTCTTCGCCCAGTCGGCGCGACAGCGGCGGGTAGGCCGGCGGCCGGCGTTGCGGGCAGGACACCGACAGTTCGGTGCCGAGCGTCACCGGCCCGGCCGGTCGCGGCGGCGCCTCCACCACGGCCGGCGCCGGCGGGGACGGCGGCGCCACGTATTCCGTTGGAGCGAGCACGGGCGCCGCGGCAACGACCTGTTGCGGCCGGGGTCGCTCGACCGGCCTGGGCTTCTCCGGCTGCGGCCTGGGTGCTTCCCTGGACGGCGGCTGCAGCGTAACGGTCTCGACGAACAGCGTCGCCACTTCGTCCGATGTCACCGGGATGCGATGGCCCCACAGGCCATAAAGCGCCGCGCCATGCAGCAGAGCCACCATGGCCAGTCCGGCGAGGCGCTCCGCGCCGAATGCCTCAGAGCGTGCCACGAAGTTCCAGCAGCCAGGTTCTGGCCGGATAGGGATGGAAGACGAAAGCGCGCCGGTCGGTCAGGTTGTCCACGCCGATCGCCAGGCGGACATGCTTGTCCAGTTTCCAATTCACCCGGGCATCCCACAGCGTGTAGCGGCTGGTGCCGCCGTAGGTGTCGGGATTGATGTCGCTGCCGTCGAGCGTGTTGTGCTGGCGGCCGCTGTGGCGCAGCCCGAGCGTCCAGGACAGCTGCTCGCTCTGCCGCCAGGTCGCGCTGGCGTTCAGGCGCCAGTCCGGAATGCGCGGCATGCGCTCGCCCACGCTGGCCGGGAATTTGTCGTTCTTCAGGATCTCGGCGTCGGCATAGGTCAGGCCGCCCGAGACATCGAGGCCCCGAACCAGGACGTTCTCGGCGCTGTAGGCGATCTCGATGCCGTCGGTGCGCACCTTGTCGATGTTCTGGATGTTGGTGACGGTGGGGAACACCGTGACGTTGGTTTGCGAGTAGAGGGCGTCGCGCACGTCGTCGCGGAACAGCGTCAGGCGCAGCAGGCCGTTGTCCAGGGCGCGCTCGGCGGTCAGCTCCGCCGAGGTGGCGCGCTCGGCGCGCAGGTTGGGATCGTTATTCACGATGCTGCCGGCGGAGATCGAGCCCTGGAACATCTCGCTCACCGTCGGCATGCGGAAGGCCCGGCCGAGCGAGGCGCGCAGGCGCCAGCGCGCGTCGAGGTCGTGGCTGAGGGACAGCTTGGGCGACAGGAAGGATTCGCTGCGCCGCGCATAACCCAGCCAGGTCGTCGCATTGGCGAGCGCGCCGTCGAAGGCTTTCCAGCGTTCGTAGCGCAGCCCGGCGGTCAGCGTCCACGCCGGCAGGAATTTCCAGGCATCCTGGGCGTACAGCGCGGTCGTCGCGCTCTTGCCGCCGAAGAAACTGCTGCGCGTCGTGGTGGCGGCGGCGATCCAGTTCGTCGCGTTCAGCGTCAGGGTGCTCAGGAGGTAGCGGTCGTAATGGGCGCCGAAGGAGAGCTCGTGCCCGCTGCCGGACGGGCGCCAGACCGCCCTGGCGTCGGCCGTGCGCCAGCCGGTGCCGTCGCCGTAGGAGACCGTGCCGGCGCCGCCGGCGGCCGCGGCGGGCAGCGCCGTCGAAGGCTGGCGCGTCGTGTCGGCGGCAAAGTCGTAGTGCGTCAACGCCGCCTCGAAATCCCATTCGCCGCGCGTGTTGGTGCGCAGCGACAGGCCGTGCATGTTGTGCGTTTCGTCGCGCAGGCTCGGCCGCATGGCGGCGCCGCTAATCGTGTAGCGGAAGCCGCCGATGTTCACGTTGCCGGAGTAGACGGTGCCGCCGGCGGCGTTGCGCAGATAGCTCGCCACCTCGCTGCTGGAGTCGGTGCGCCAGTGGCCGAACAGGTAGGTCGCCCTGAGCCACGATGTCACGTCGTAGCCGAGCTTGATCTTGAAGTTGTCCTGGCGCGAATCGTCGATGCTGGTGGCGCCGAAGACGATCCGGTTCCTGCCCGAAGGATCGACATCCCGGTCGAAACCGGTGACGACCGTGTCGCCGCCCCCGGCCGGCGTGGTCGATTGGGTTGCCGTCGCCCAGCCCTGGGGATGGCTGCGGTTCTGGATGTGGCTGGCCGAGACGAACCAGGAGAAGGCGCCGTGGCGGCTGCCGAGCGTGGCGGTTTCCTGGTGGCCGGAAAAGACATCGTCGGTGCGGTAGTAGTCGTAGCGCTGCCGGAACGCCTGGGCGCGCGCGCTGCCTTCGAGGGCGTCCGGGGCGCGCGTGGTCATCAGCACCGTCGCGCCCATGGCGTTGCCCGGATAGAGCGCCGAATAGGGGCCGTAGGCCACGTCCATGCGCTCGATCTCTTCCGGCGCCACCATGCCCCAGCGCGGCGTGTTGCCGAAGCTGTTGCCGAGCAGGTTGGAAATCAGCATCCCGTCGACATAGACGAGCGAGCGGGCGCCCTGCTGGGAGCCCGAGCTGCGCGAGGCGATGGTGCCGTTGCGGTCGCCGATGAAGCGCTTGCGCACGAGCAGGCTGGGCAGGTAGCGCAGGCCATCCTCGACGTTGATCACGTTCTGTTCGGCAAGCCGCTCCGCGGTGACACCCTCGGCGACGGCCGGCAGGGACGGCGCGAAGGCGGGCCTCGCGCCGCTGACGGTCATTTCCGGCAGGGACTGCTCGCCTTCGGCGGCGCCGGCCAGCGGCGAACCCAGGACCGCGAGAATCGCCGGGAGAATCGAATGT
>JAEUNH010000214.1 GCA_016791205.1 Rhodocyclaceae bacterium
CTCCGCGCCGAGCGCGCCGAGCTGATCCGCCTCTGGCGCGACAACGAGATCAGCGACGAAGTGATGCACCACCTCGAGGAAATCCTCGACTACCAGGAAGCGCACATCTAGGAAAAGTCGGTCTGCGCGGGACGGCGATGCTGATGGCTGGAATTCGGCCGAAGCGGACCGTCCTCAGAATAGTACGAATAAATGCTCTCAACCATTTGCGGACTTGCCATCTCTCCGTATGGAGAACCTTCGGGTCTAAACAGTATGGTTGGGCATTCTTCACCTTGCGGCTACTAACAGCACTGCCGTCGTCGCCGGTACAATACCTCAATGGCAGAATCGAAGATCGAATGGACAGAGCAGACTTGGAATCCGGCGACCGGTTGCACGAAGGTATCGCCAGGATGCAAGCATTGCTACGCAGAAACAATGGCTGCGCGCTTGAAGGCAATGGGCGCAAGTGGATATGAACGTGGCTTTCGCCTAACGCTTCATCCAGGTAGGCTAACCCAGCCAATAAAGCGAAAGAAACCGACAATTTGGTTCGTCAACTCTATGTCGGACCTTTTCCACGAGCGAATTCCTGACAAATTCCTCGACCAAGTGTTCGAAACAATACGATCAACTCCACATCATACGTATCAAATATTGACCAAACGTGCGGAGCGGTTGCCACAATACTTCTCAGAGCGGGCGTGCCCTCAAAACGTGTGGCTGGGAGTGTCCGTTGAAGATCGCCGTTATGGTGTCCCACGTATTAATCACCTACGGCAAGTTGATGCAAGGGTTCGTTTCTTGTCCATCGAACCGCTACTTGAGGATGTTGGTCCGATGGATCTCCGTGGTGTCCACTGGGTCATCGTCGGTGGCGAGTCTGGCGCCAAAGCTCGCCCCATGCACCCCGAGTGGGTTGACGCAGTACGCCGACAATGCGAGCAGCAGAATGCGGCCTTCTTCTTCAAACAATGGGGGGGCTGGGGTGCGGATGGTGTTAAGCGCCATAAGAAGGCCAATGGACGCCTTCTGCATGGGAGGACATGGGACGAACTCCCGCTTCAATCGTCCATCAGGTAGTCGGCTATTCTTACGGCAGTAGGTGCGCCTGTCGGATTGGCAGAAGCAAAGAATAACCAGTAGAGCGGATTCCCCCGCGAATTTGTCAGCACCTTCACGCGCGGCGCTACTTGGGCAAACCAGCGTTGCAACCGCTTCCGGTAGTGCTCCCCTATCGCATCAAAGTCCGTAAATTTTTCCGGCCCTGCAGGAAGATGAGAGAACATATCAGCAGTCCCCGGCGGACGATAGAATTCAACTTCCCAATCCGTGTCGCCAAATACGCGCGTTAGTTTGTCGGCAAAAGCCTTATGCGGCAGCCCCTTTGCGGTGAGCAGCCGATTGACGCCCATCCCCAGTGGGAAGAGTAGCCACAGATCAATTCCCTTCGTTTGACCAATTCGCCACAACAAGTCAGATTCGACGTTCATGCCGTACGGATCAAGAAACGCAACTGCGCGCCACCGATTCCAATCCTTGAGCGTGGTGCACAGCTGGCGCATTACTTCGCATCCGTCGTCCTCCCATACACGACACCGATCAGCTAGCTTTGGAAAATCAGTGGCGATCATCTGCTTGAGCTCGGAAGCATGCGCCGGGTTCTTTTCGACAAAAATATACTCATCGAACGGCGACTGCAGTTCTAGGGCAATTCTGGCGCTTCCGCGTCTATAGTCGTCAGGCACCTCGACGTTCAAATCGCTTTCATCAAAAAGCTTGTGCTGGTTGTTATCCTCAGCTGGTAACGGATTCTTCCGGCTTCCAGTTCCTGCAAAAGCGTCAATGTAAAGGGTCTTGAAGTATTGGGCTTTCGGGTTGGCTGTAAATATCTTCCGCCAAGCAACAAGATAGCGTCCAAGCGCATCTAGCTTGCGCTCCGTCCAATGATCGCTCCCAAATCGGTGATCGCTCATGCCATGAGTATATCCGATGTGAGAGTGCTGCCCGACCAGGGAAAAACAAAATATCGGCATCTAGGCGCAGTCTAGAGGACGGCTATACAGCCGAGAGCGGACCTCGCTGTTATCTCTTTGAGATGTCCGCTTCGGCCGACTTGCAGTCTCTTCCTGCCCATCAGTCTGTCCACGCCGTACCAGCGAGACCGACTTTTGCTTTCAGCGCGCCGCGCCGTCGTCGCTCTCCGCCGGCCGCTCCTCGCCGGGCGGGCGGGCGCCCTGGGGGACGAAGCGCATCCAGGCGCCGGTCTCGATGGTCTTCGGCGCCACCTTGCGGCCCTGGTAGAAGATTTCGAGGTCCCGCCCTTCGGCGACGCGGAACAGTTCGTTCCTGCCGATGGCGATGCTGACCGTCTTGCCCCGGGGCACGGCGAGGCGGGTGCCTTCGCCTTCCTCCTCGCGCTTTTTCCTGTAAAGGACCGACGGCGCCTTGCTGACCAGCAGGAACACCCCCGCCGGCTTGGCCGGATTCACCCCCTGCACGGTGGTTTCCTCCACGGCCTCGGCGGGTCGCGCCGGGGCGGCGGGCGGGGCTGCGGGCGCGGGGGCGGCGACAGGTTCCGCGGCGGCGGGCGGCGCGGACGGCGGCGGGGCGGCTTCCTTCGCGGCCATGTCGGCGGCGGGTGGCGCGGGGGTTGCCGGCGGGCGGCTCAGCCACAGGCCGGCGGCGACGGCCAGCGCCAGCGCGGCGGCGGCCAGCGCGCCACGGCCGCCGCGGCGTTCGGTCGGGCTTTCGTCGTGGGCGCGAGGCGCCTGCCCGGTCGGGGCCTCGCGATCCGCGTCGATCGGCAGCGCCGGCGTCAGCGCGCCTTCGACGAGGCCGCCGGCATGGATGGCGATGTGCCGGTAGCTGGCGTCGCCGACGACGCGGCCGCCCTGCTGGATGTCGATCGACTGGGCGGAATGCAGGGGGCCGAGGACGCGGCCCCTGACGACGATGCGCGGGGCGCCGACCGCGCCGGTGACGCTGCCCGTGGCATCCACCACCACCGTGTCGCCGGCATCGCCCTGGCAGGCCACGTCGCCGAGGATCTCGCCCTGGACGCGGAGCACGCCGCTGAAGGCGACATGGCCTTCGACGCGCATGCCGGCCCCGATCATGGTGTCGGTGCGGTGCTGCGAACTGCCCGCGCGCTTGCTGGTTTCGGACAAGGGCATTGCCTCTTTTCGCGAAAGGACCTGGCTGGGAACGCATCCCGGGGGAATTATGCCGCTTTCGGCGGTACTGCAAGGGAAGTTTGCGAGGGGCCGATGGCGGCCGCCGTGCCACGGCGACCGACTTTTCGTTCAGCGCGCCGGGCCGCCGCCGGGCGCGGCGCGCGCGCCGAGCACCGCGCCGAGCGTCACTGCGGCCAGCCCGGCCAGCGTCAGCAGCGACAGCGGCTCGCCGAGCACCGGCACGGCGGCGAGGGCGGAGAGGCCGGGGACGAAGGCCATCAGCAGCGCCACGGTCTGGGCGCCGAGCTGGCGCACGGCGAAGGTGTAGAGAATCATGGCGACGAAGACCACCAGCACGCCCTGGTAGACGGCCTGCATGGCGATCTCGGCGGCGGGCGCCTGCGCCAGGGTGCTGGGCAGGAAGAAGAGCCACAGCGGCAGGTAGACGGCCGCGCTGCCGAGCGTGGTGGCCACCGTCGCCGCCAGCGGCGCCATCGGGTGGCGGCGCAGCAGCAGGGTGAACACCGCCCATGAGGAAGAGCCGCAGAGGAACAGCGCGTCGCCGAGCAACTGCAGGCCGGTCAGGCGCGGGCCCTGCGAGAAGGTGTCGGCGGCGGTGAGCAGGATGCCGGCGAAGACGCAGGCGAGGGCGATGCGCTGCGGCCGCGAGGGCTTCTGGCCCAGCCACAGCCAGGCGATCACAGCCGTCTCGAAGGGCAGCGCGCCGGGCAGCAGCACCGAGGCGTGGGCCGCCGGCGCCAGGCGGAAGGCGGCGTAGACCGCGGTGGCGTAGCCGATGCCGCCGAACAGCGAGAACAGCGCGATCACTTTCAGCGGCGGCAGCGCGACGCGCGGCAGGAAGAACACCGCGATCAGCGCGCCGACGCCGAAGCGCAGGGCGGTGACGTCCCAGCCGGTGAGCGTGCCCTTGCCGCCGTGGCGGGTGACGAGGATGAAGCCGGTCCAGATGCAGAGCGTGGCGAGCACGGCGATCCAGCCGGCGCGGGAGGGTGCCGTCGGTGGGCTTATCGCAGTCTCAGTGGCCGCGCGCGACGATGTCGCCGTCCTGCTCGATGAGGATGCCGGCCTTGACCAGCTCGTCGATCACCTGGGCGGCGACGGCGGCCGGCTCGCGGCCGAAGAACCGCTTCGAGACGTCGCGGAAGATGGCGACCTGGCCGAAGTAGCCGCCGATCTCGGCGCGCTTCATGCGCCGCTTCTCCAGCAGGGTGAAGGTGAACAGGGCCTTCATGGCGCTCTTGGCCATACGCTCGGGGCTCTGCTCGAAGGCGGCGAGGCGCGCCAGCGCGCGGTCGACGGCGGCGGCGTGGTCGGCGAAGGGCGCGCCGTGGCCGGGGATGACCACGGCCACGTCGAGCTCGCGCAGCATCTCCAGGGTGCGCCGCTGCGCCGGCAACCCGCTGTTGTCGCCGTGCAGCTCGGCGAACATCACGCCGAAGCCGTCGCGCCACAACGCGTCGCCGGGAATGAGGATGCGTTCCGTCGCACAGTAGTAGGCCAGCGCGTGCATGTCGTGGCCGGGCACGGGCAGCGCCTGCCAGACCAGCCCGCCCATCTCCAGCGCGTCGCCGGGGGCGAGGGTGGCGTCGAATTCGAAGGGTTCCGCCTGCTGGTGGGCGGTGGTGAGCAGCAGGGCGTCCTCGTCCCAGTCGGCCACCGCCGGGGCCATGCCCTCGGGCACCAGGATGCGGCAGCCGTGGACGCGGCGCAGCGTGGCGTTGCCGCCGATGTGGTCGGAATGCGAGTGGGTGTTGATGAGGCGGGCGAGCGTCCGGCCCTCCAGCGCGCGGTCGACGAGCGCCAGCGTCTCGGCGGCGTGGGTGAGGTAGCCGGAGTCGACCAGCGTCGCCGACGATCCCTCGTGGAAGACGATGTTGTTGGCGGAGAGCCAGCCGCGCTCGATGACGCGGATCGATTCCGGCAACAAGCTCATGTGGCCTCTTTTCGGACGGCGCCGACGGGCAACGAGGCGATGCGCGGGTACTCGCCGCGTCCGAACAGCGCCGGGTCGGCGAGGTAATCGAGCGCCATGCCGGTGGCGTCGAAGCCCCAGAAGAGTTCGCCGTCGATGGCCAGGGTCGGCACGCCGAAAACGCCGGCGGCTAGCGCCTGCTCGCCGTGCTGCAGCAACCGACTTTTCACTTCGGGAGCGTTGCAGCGCGCATCGAGGTCGGGCGCGTTCAGGCGACGCGCGAGCTCGGCCCATTCGGCCGGATCGTTGGGGTCGCGGCCCTCGCCCCAGATGAAGCGGAAGATTTCGTGGATGGCCTCGAGCGAGCTGCCCAGCGCCACCGCCGCGCGCAGCGCGCGTACCGGGTTGAAGGGATGCTGCGGCGGGAAACGGAAGGGGATGCCGTTCTTCTCCGCCAGCCACTGCACCTGGCGGTAGGTGAAGCGGCGCTTGGTGGCCATCTCGGCCGGGCCCTTCTGGCCCCAGTGCCTGAGGAGTCCGGCGAAGAGCACCGGCAGCGGGCGGATCGCCAGCTTGCCGTCGAAGCGCCCGAGCACCTCGGATTGCAGGTAGGCGAAGGGGGAGATGAAGTCGAAATACCAGTCGGCGGGTTTCATGCCGGGCCGCGCTTTGCCGCCATGCGGGCGTTGAACCTGGCGGCGTCGATGACGCAGCGTTCGTGGCGGCCGCTGCCGATGAGGTCGACGCCGTCGTGCGCCGTGACCGAAAAGATCAGCCGACGGCCGTCCACTTCCTCCAGCCGCGCCCTGACGGTGACGGTCAGCCCTGGCGGCGTCGCCGCGACGTGGGAGACGTCGACGTGGGTGCCGACGGTCTGCTCGCGCGGCCAGTCGAGATAAGGTTTCACCAGCTCCAGGCAGCACCATTCGAGCAGGCCGACCATGAAGCCGGTGGCGAAGACCTGGGGCATGTCCTGGAAGGAGGCGCTCTCGGGATAGAGGCGCGGCACCGTCTTGTCGGGCGGCACGGTGTAGCGCATCTCGTGCTCGAGGCCGGGGCGCAGGCCCTCTTTCATGCCTTCCTCCGCTTCGCAAGAACGGCGCGCGCCACTTTCGATGACGGCGCGCGGCCGAGCTCGGCGCAGATGAAGGCCCCGGCGTCGACCAGGCGGTCGAGGTCGACGCCGGTCTCGATGCCGAGCCCGTTCATGAGATACACCACGTCCTCGGTGGCGACGTTGCCCGAGGCGCCGGCGGCGTAGGGACAGCCGCCGAGGCCGGCCACCGAGGCGTCGAAGACGGCGACGCCGCGTTCGAGCGAAGCGTAGATGTTGGCCAGCGCCATGCCGTAAGTGTCGTGGTAGTGGCCGGCGAGGCGCTCGACCGGCAGCAGCAGCATGACTTCGTCGAGCATGCGCCGAATTGCGGCCGGCGTGCCGACGCCGATGGTGTCGCCGAGCGAGATCTCGTGGCAGCCCAGTTCGGCGAGGCGCAACGCCACTTCGGCGACGGCGGCCGGCGGCACCGCGCCCTGGTAGGGGCAGCCGGCGACGCAGGAGACGTAGCCGCGCACGCGGATGCCGTTCTGCCGCGCCGCTTCCATGACGGGGCGGAAGCGCTCCAGGCTCTCGGCGATGGAGCAGTTGATGTTCTTCTGCGAGAAGGCCTCGGAGGCGGCGGCGAAGATGGCGATCTCCTCGACGCCCGCGGCCAGCGCCTGCTCGAAGCCCTTCAGGTTGGGCACCAGCACCGGGTAGCTGACGCCGTGCCGGCGCGGCAGGCTGGCCATCACCTCGGCCGCGTCGCCCATCTGCGGCACCCACTTCGGCGAGACGAAGGCGGCGGCCTCGATGGTCTTCAGGCCGGCCATCCCGAGGCGGTCGATCAGCGCGACCTTGGCAGCGGCCGGCACGAGCTGACTTTCGTTCTGCAGGCCGTCGCGCGGGCCGACCTCGACTATCTTCACACGCTGCGGCAGAGACATAAAACCTCTCACCACAGAGACACAGAGACACAGAGAACTTCTTCTCCAGGTTTGCTCTGTGCCTCTGTGTCTCTGTGGTTCATGGTTTTTCAGCTTCGAAATCCACCAGCTCCGCCCCCTCGGCGACCGAGTCGCCGACGCCGTAGCGGAAGGCCTTGAGCGTTCCCTTCGCCGGGGCGGCGATGGTGTGCTCCATCTTCATCGCCTCGAGGATGAGCAGCGGCGCGCCCTGCGCCACCGCGCTGCCCGGCTGGGCGATGAGGGAAATCACCTTGCCCGGCATCGGCGCCGCCAGGCCGCCGCCCTCGCCGACGCCCTCGCCGGCATGGTAGAGCGGGTCGACGCAGGCGAGCTGCCAGGCGCGGCCGTGCAGGAAGACGTGGCGCTTTTCGCCCGAGGCGATCACCGTCGCCGGCAGGCGCATGCCGCCGAGCTCGATGCGCAGCATGCTGTGGCCGGTGCGCTCGCCGCGCGCCGGGGTGGCGATGCCGTCGAGTTCCAGCGCGTAGCCGCCGCGGACGTAGCCGACGGAGACGGCCTTCTCCGTCTCGCCGTGGCGGAACAGCAGGGCGCGGCGGTGCGAGGCGTTGAGGCGCCAGCCGTCGCGCAGATGCCAGGGCGAATGCGGGTCGGCGCCGGCGACGGCGGCGGTGCGCGCGCCCTCCTCCTCGCGCAGCAGCTCGGCCAGCGCGGCGACGAGGAATACCTCGGCCGGCGCCTCCACGCCCTCGGGGAACAGGAAGGCACGCTCGCGCTCGATGAGGCCGGTGTCGAGGTCGGCGTTGGCGAAGGCCGGGCAGGCGACCAGGCGGGAAAGAAAATCGACGTTGCTGCTGACGCCGACGACGCGGTACTGCGCCAGCGACTGCAGCATGCGCGCCAGCGCCCGTTCCCGGTCCGCATCCCAGACGATCAGCTTGGCGATCATCGGGTCGTAGTGCGGGGTGATCTCGTCGCCCTCCTCGACGCCGGTGTCGATGCGCACGTTGAGCGACTCGGCCGGCGGGGCGAGGTGGATCAGGCGTCCGGTCGAGGGCAGGAAGCCCTTGTCCGGGTCTTCGGCGTAGATGCGTGCTTCCAGGGCGTGGCCGCGCAGGCCGAGCTGCTCCTGTTCGAGGGGCAGCGGCTCGCCGGCCGCCACCCGCAGCTGCCACTCGACGAGGTCGAGGCCGGTGATCATCTCGGTGACCGGGTGCTCGACCTGCAGGCGGGTGTTCATCTCCATGAAGTAGAAGCGTCCGTCCTGTTCGGCGATGAACTCCACCGTGCCGGCGCCGACGTAGCCGACGGCCTTGGCCGCCTCCACCGCGGCTTTCCCCATGGCGGCGCGGCGCTCCGCTGTCATGCCGGGGGCGGGCGCCTCCTCCAGCACCTTCTGGTGGCGGCGCTGCACCGAGCAGTCGCGCTCGAAGAGGTACACGCAGTTGCCCTGCGTGTCGCCGAAGACCTGGATCTCGATGTGGCGCGGGCGCACGAGGTACTTCTCGATCAGCACCTTGTCGTCGGCGAAGCTCGACGCGGCCTCGCGCTTGCACGAGGCGAGCGCGGCGGCGAAGTCGGCGGCTTTCCCGACGATGCGCATGCCCTTGCCGCCGCCGCCCGCGCTGGCCTTGATCAGCACCGGGTAGCCGATGCGGCCGGCTTCCTGTTCGAGGAAGGCGGCGTCCTGCTTGTCGCCGTGGTAGCCGGGCACCAGCGGCACGCCGGCTTTTTCCATCAGCGACTTCGCGGCGCTCTTCGAGCCCATCGCGCTGATCGCCGCCACCGGCGGGCCGATGAAGGCGATGCCGGCCGCGGCGCAGGCTTCGGCGAAGGCCTCGTTCTCGGAGAGGAAGCCGTAGCCGGGATGGACGGCCTGGGCGCCGGTCTTCTTCGCCGCATCGAGGATGCGCTCCGCTACAAGGTAGCTCTCGCGCGCCGGCGCCGGGCCGATCAGCACCGCCTCGTCGGCGAGGCGCACGTGGCGCGCCGTCGCGTCGGCGGCGGAGTAGACGGCGACGGTGCGGATGCCCATGCGGCGCGCCGTCTTGATGACGCGGCAGGCGATCTCGCCGCGGTTGGCTATGAGGATTTTCGTGAACATGATTTAAGGCTTGACGACCCAGTTCGGCTTGCGTTTCTCCAGAAATGCGGCCATGCCTTCGCGGCCCTCGTCGGAGGCGCGCACGCGGGCGATGCGGCTTGCCGTGTCGACGATCACCTCCTGGCCGATCGGCTTGTTGGCGACGGCGCGGATCAGCGCCTTGCATTCGCCCAGGGCGCAGGGGCCGTTGGCGAGCAGGGTGTCGACGATCTCGCCGACCGCCTCGTCGAGCTCGGCCTCGCCCGGCACGATCTCGTGCACCAGGCCGATGCGGTAGGCCTCCGCCGCCGAAAAGCGCTCGGCGGTGAGCATGTAGCGGCGCGCCTTGCGCTCGCCCATCGCGGCGATGACGTAGGGGCTGATCACCGCCGGGACGATGCCGAGGCGCACCTCGGTCAGGGCGAACTGGGCGTCGAAGGCGGCGATGGCGATGTCGCAGGCCGCCACCAGGCCGACGCCGCCGCCGTAGGCCGGGCCCTGCACGCGCGCCATGGTGGGTTTGCGCATCTCGTTGAGCAGCCGCAGCATGCCGGCCAGGCCGAGCGCGTCGCGCTGCGTCTCCTCGGCGGAATAGCCGGCGGCGCGCTTCATCCAGTTGAGGTCGGCGCCGGCGCAGAAGCTCTTGCCGGTGCTTGAGAGCACCACCACGCGCACGGCGGGGTCGGTGTCCATCGCCGTCAGCGCCTGGGACAGCTCGCGGATCAGCGCGTCGTCGAAGGCGTTGTGGCGTTCGGCGCGGTTCAGCGTGATGATGCCGATGCCGCGGTCGATTTCGGTGAGGATCGTTTCGCTCATGTTCTTTCTCCCTTACATGCGGAACACGCCGAACGGCGTCGGCTCGATCGGCGCGTTGAGCGAGGCGGAGAGGCCCAGCGCCAGGACGCGGCGCGATTGCGCCGGGTCGACGATGCCGTCGTCCCACAGCCGCGCCGTGGCGTAATAGGGGTGGCCCTGCGTCTCGTACTGGGCGCGAATCGGCGCCTTGAATTTCTCTTCCTCGTCGGCCGGCCACTGCTTGCCCTGCGCCTCCAGCGCGTCGCGGCGGATCTGCGACAGCACGTTGGCAGCCTGGTCGCCGCCCATCACCGAGACCCTGCTGTTGGGCCAGATCCACAGCAGGCGCGGGCTGTAGGCGCGGCCGCACATCCCGTAGTTGCCGGCGCCATGGCTGCCGCCGACGATCATCGTGAACTTCGGCACCTTGGCGCAGGCCACGGCGGTGACCATCTTGGCGCCGTCCTTGGCGATGCCCTGGTTCTCGTACTTGCGGCCGACCATGAAGCCGGTGATGTTCTGCACGAACAGCAGCGGGATGCCGCGCTGCGCGCACAGCTCGACGAAGTGGGCGCCCTTCTGCGCCGACTCGCCGAAGAGGATGCCGTTGTTGGCGACGATGCCGACCGGGTAGCCGTGGATGCGGGCGAAGCCGGTCACCAGCGTCGTGCCATAGCGCGCCTTGAATTCGTCGAGGCGCGAGCCGTCGACGAGGCGGGCGAGGATCTCGCGCACCTCCAGGGGCTTCCTCGTGTCGAGCGGCACGGCGCCGTAGATCTCCGCCGGGTCGTAAAGCGGCTCTTCCGGCGCCGTCACATGGAGACCGACTTTTTTCTGCCAGTTCAGGTTGGCGACGATGCTGCGGCAGATGTGCAGGGCGTGGTGGTCGTTCTCGGCGAAGTGGTCGGCGACGCCGGAGATGCGGGTGTGCACGTCGGCGCCGCCGAGGTCTTCGGCGCTGACCACTTCGCCGGTGGCGGCCTTCACCAGCGGCGGGCCGCCGAGGAAGATGGTGCCCTGGTTCCTGACGATGACGGCCTCGTCGGACATCGCCGGCACGTAGGCGCCGCCGGCGGTGCACGAACCCATCACCACCGCCACCTGCGGGATGCGCGCGGCGGACATATTGGCCTGGTTGAAGAAAATGCGGCCGAAGTGGTCGCGGTCGGGGAAGACCTCGTCCTGCGTCGGCAGGTTGGCGCCGCCCGAATCCACCAGGTAGATGCAGGGCAGGCGGTTCTGCGCGGCGATCTCCTGCGCGCGCAGGTGCTTCTTCACGGTGATGGGGAAGTAGCTGCCGCCCTTCACCGTGGCGTCGTTGGCGACGATCATGCATTCGACGCCCTGCACGCGGCCGATGCCGGTGACGACGCCGCCGGAGGCGACCTCGTTGTTGAACATGCCCCAGCCAGCCATCGGCGAGAGCTCGAGGAAGGGCGTGCCGGCATCGAGCAGGGCATCGATGCGGTCGCGCGCGAGCAGCTTGCCGCGGGCGACGTGCTTCTTGCGGTGCTCCGCCGGTCCGCCGAGGCTGACTTCCGCGGTCTTGGCGCGCAGGTCGTCGACCAGCGCCTGCATGGCGGCGGCGTTGGCGCGGAATTCGTCGGAACGGGTGTTGAGCTGGGATTTGATGACTGTCATGAAAGAACCTCAAAAACCTCCGGTTTGCAGCCACTTCTCGATCTGCGGCAGCCGGTCGGCGCCCCAGAAGGGTTCGTTGTCGACGACGAAATACGGCGCGCCGCACATGCCCTTGGCGAGGGCGGTGTCGGTCTCGACCTTGAGGCGCTCCTTGATTTCCGGCGTGGCGATGCCGGCGGCGAGCGCCGTGCCGTCGATGCCGAGGCCGGCGGCAACCTCCTGCACCACGGCCAGGTCCGAGATGTCGCGGCCGTCCACCCAGTAGGCCCGGAAAACGGCGCGGGCGAAATCCCGTGCCTTCTGGCAATCCTGCCCGTGCAGCCAGTAATAGGCGCGCGCCGCCGAGACGGTGGACATGGGGAACTTCGCCGGGAATTTGAAGGGGACGTTGAAGTAACGCGCCGAGCGGGCGAAGTCGCGCAGCGAGTACTCGCCCTTGAGCGGCACGTTCACCAGCAGCGGCTGGCCGGTCTTCTGGAACACCACGCCGAGCAGCATCGGCCGCCACTTCACCTTGCGGCCGTACTTCGCCGCCAGGTCGTCGATCAGCTCCGAGGCAAGATAGGAATACGGCGAGGAGAAGTCGAAGTAGAACTCGATCGGTTCGCTCATGTCTATCTCCTTCAGGCCAGGTTGCGGCCGATGACCAGTCGCTGGATGTCGCTGGCGCCTTCGTAGATCTGCGTCACGCGCACGTCTCGGTAGATGCGCTCGACCGGGAAGTCGGCCACGTAACCGTAGCCGCCGTGGATCTGGATGGCGTCGGAGCAGACTTCCTCGGCCATCTCGGAGGCGAACAGCTTGGCCATCGAGGCTTCCTTGAGGCACGGCTTGCCGGCATCGCGCAGGGCGGCCGCGTGCAGCACCAGCTGGCGCGCCGCCTCGATGCGGGTGGCCATGTCGGCGAGGCGGAAGTTAACTGCTTGGTGTTCGATGATGAGCTTGCCGAAGGCCTCGCGCTCCTGGGCGTACTTCAGCGCCGCCTCGAAGGCCGCGCGCGCCATGCCGACCGACTGGGCGGCGATGCCGATGCGGCCGGCTTCCAGGTTGGCCAGCGCGATGCGGTAGCCCTCGCCCTCCGCCCCCAGCAGATTCTGCGCCGGGATGCGGCAGTTCTCCAGCAGGATCTGCGCCGTGTCGGAAGCGTGCTGGCCCATCTTCTCTTCGATGCGGGCGACGACGTAGCCGGGCGCATCGGTCGGCACGATGAAGGCCGAGATGCCCTTCTTGCCGGCCGCCTTGTCGGTGACGGCGAAGACGATCGCGACCTGGGCGTTCTTGCCGGAGGTGATGAACTGCTTGACGCCGTTGAGCACCCACTCGTTGCCGTCTTTCACGGCGGAAGTGCGGATGGCCGCGGCGTCGGAACCGACGTGCGGCTCGGTCAGGCAGAAGCAGCCGAGCTGCGCGCCGCTCGCCAGCGGCTTGAGATATTGCTCCTTCTGCGCATCCGTGCCGAAGGCGAAGATCGGGCCGCACACCACCGAGTTGTTCACGCTGATGATGGTCGAGGTGGCGCCGTCGCCGGCGGCGATCTCCTCCAGGGCCAGGGCCAGCGAGACGTAGTCCATGCCCGCCCCGCCCCAGCGCTCGGGCACCGCCATGCCGAAGGCGCCGAGGCCGGCGAGTTCGGCGAGCGCCTCCTTCGGGAAGGTGGCCTTGCGGTCCCACTCCGCGGCGAAGGGCGCCAGGCGCTCGCGCGCGAAGTCGCGCATGGCGTCGCGGATCATTTCCTGTTCCTGGGTCAGCAGCATCGTCTTAGAGCAACTCGATGGCCATGGCGGTGGCCTCGCCGCCGCCGATGCACAGGCTCGCCACGCCGCGCTTGCCGCCGTATTTCCGCAGCGCGCCGATCAGGGTGACGAGGATGCGCGCGCCGGAGGCGCCGATGG
>JAEUNH010000235.1 GCA_016791205.1 Rhodocyclaceae bacterium
TGGATGGCCGTGGCGATGGCCTCGACCTTCTCCATGGTCTGCTGCGCGCCCTGGTTGATCTGCTGCAGCGACTCGGCCGCCTGGCGCGCCAGATCGGCGCCGGAGCGCGCCTGGGTGCTGCCCTGCTGGATGCTGGCGATCGCCGTCTGGGTCTCGCCCTGAATGGCGCCGATCATGTCGCCGATCTCCTTGGTCGCCGCCGTGGTGCGCTCGGCCAGCTTCCTCACCTCGTCGGCCACCACCGCAAAGCCGCGGCCCTGCTCCCCGGCCCGCGCCGCCTCGATGGCGGCGTTCAAGGCCAGCAGGTTGGTCTGGTCGGCGATGTCGTGGATGGTGCGGACGATGCCGGAGATGGCCTGCGAGCGCTCGCCCAGCGCCGCCACCACCTGGGCCGACTGCGCCACCGACTGGGCGATGCGCTCGATCTCGGCCGAGGCGCGGTCCACGATCTCGGCGCCCTGCTTCGACAGTTCGCGCGCCGACTGGGCGTTGGCCGCCGTCAGCTCGGCGTTCTCCGCCACCTGGTTGATGCCGAGGTTCATCTCTTCCATGGCATGCATCGCCGCTTCGGCCGCGCCGCGCTGGCGGCCCGAGCCGCCGGCAACGCTGTTGGCCTCCTTGATCAGGTGCTCCGCCGCCTCGGCCACCTGCAGCGAGTTGAAGCAGACCTTGCCGACAATGCCCTGGAAGCTTTCCATCAGGCGGTTGAAGGCCGTGGCGGTTTCCTGGGTCGCCAGGCTTCCGCACACCGGCGAACGGCGCGACAGGTCGCCGTCGGCGCGCGTCGCCTGGATGGTGCGGCGCATCTCGGAAAGCGGATCGAGCAGGCTGGACTTGAGCACCAGGAAGGGCAGCAGCCCGCCCGCCAGCCCGGCCAGCAGATGATAGGCGACCAGGCCGCCGCCCAGCCCGCCACCGAGGAAATGGCTCGCCAGCAGGCCGCCCCCCGCAAGGGCGACGCCCAGCAGGATGAATCCGGTCAATATCTTGGCAGTGGTGCCCGTATGGTTCATGGTCGCACTCCTGTTGTATGTCGAAGCCGCGCCCGGGCATCCCCGGCCGTCCGCGCGCCTCCTGTCCATTCTTAACGGCAGGCCCCGGCCGGGCTTTAGGAATGTATTACTTTAGTTATCAACCACATGCCCGTTCGGCTGCCGCCAGGCGGGAGACCACCCGGGCCGCCACCTGCTCCAGCGGCAAAGTCTCGTCGACCGCCCCCAGCGCCACCGCCTCGCGCGGCATGCCATACACCACGCAGCTGGCCTGGTCCTGGGCGATGGTCCAGGCCCCGGCCCGGTGCATGGCCAGCATGCCGGGGGCGCCGTCCTTGCCCATCCCGGTGAGGATCACCCCGAGGGCCTGGGCGCCGGCCGCTTCGGCCACCGAGTGGAACAGCACGTCCACCGAGGGCCGGTGGCGGTTCACCGGCTCGCCGCGCGACAGTTCGGTGAAGAACTGGCCGCCGATCCGGCGCACCAGCAGATGCGAATGGCCGGGCGCCAGGTAGGCGGTGCCGGGCAGGATGCGCTCGTTGTGGGCCGCCTCCCTGACGCGGACCCGGCACAGGCTGTCGAGGCGCCTGGCGAAAGAGGCGGTGAAGCTCTCCGGCATGTGCTGGACGATCACCATCCCCGGCATGTTCTCGGGGAAGCGGGTCAGCACCTCCTTGATGGCCTCGGTGCCGCCGGTCGAGGCGCCGATCGCCACCAGCCGGCCGGGCGAGAAATGCACGCCGGCGGCAGGGATCCCGGCGGCGGCCGGCGGGGCGGCCCGGCGGCGGCCGGCGATCCGCGCCCCGGCGGCGGCGCGCAGGCGCTCGCGGATGTCCTCGGCGCCGCGGCGCAGCGCTTCCAGCGACTTGCCGCCCGGCTTCTCCAGGACGTCGACGGCGCCCAGCTCCAGCGCCCGCAAGGCCTTCTCGGAACCTGGCGCGCCGTAGGCCGAGACCATCATCACCGGCAGGGGGCGGCTGCGCATGGTTTCGCCGAGGAAGGCCAGGCCGTCCATGCCCGGCATCTCGATGTCCAGGGTCATCAGGTCGGGGTTGAGGGCCCGCAGCATCTCGCGCGCCGTCGCCGCGTCGGGCGCCGAGCCGACGACCTTGAGGTCGCCGCCTTCGTTGATCAGCTCGGTCAGCAGCAGCCGCCACAGCGCCGAGTCGTCGACCACCAGCACCCGGATCACTTGAACAGCTCCACGCCGCCGTCGGCCTGCGGCGGCCGCGCCGCGGCCCAGCGCCGCTCGGCGCCGAACACCTCGCCGCCGGCGCCGCGGCCCAGGCGGCGCACCCAGACCCGGCCGCTCGATGGCAGGAAGGCGATCTTGCGGGCCAGCTCGCCCAGCACGTCATGGGCCAGCACGGCGATGCCCTCGGCCTTCAGGTAGTCGAGGGCAAAAGCGGCGTTGCGCTCGCCGATGGCGCGGCCGTTGAGCGCCGACAGCACCCGGCCGCCGCCGAACACCTTGGCCTCGAGCCGCTCGCGCCGGGCGCCGAGCTTGAGCAGGTCGTTGATGAGCAGCTCCATGGCGTAGCCGCCGTAGCGCGCCGAGGCACCGGCCGGGCCCTCCTCGACGCTTTCCGCCAGCAGGAAATGGTTGAGCCCGCCCACCCCGCGCCCGGCGTCGCGCAGGCACACCGAGACGCAGGAGCCCAGCACCGTGACGATCAGCTCGTCGCGCCGGGTGACGTAATGCTCCCCCGGCTGCACCCGCACCGCGGGACGGCCGAAATCGCGGTCGCGGCCGTCGGCTTCAGCGCTGGAGGTCGGCGCGGGCATAGACGGTCCGCCCCAGCGGCCGGAACAGGTCGCCGGCATGCAGGAAGCTTTCCGAATGGCCGGCGAAGAGCAGCCCGTCCTCGCGCAGCAGCGGCAGGAAGCGCTGCAGGATCCGGTACTGCGTGGGCTTGTCGAAGTAGATCATCACGTTGCGGCAGAAGATGGCGTCGAGCGGCCCCTGCACCGGCCAGCTCGCCTCGAGCAGGTTGATGCGCTTGAAGGCGATAAGCCGCTGCAGCTCCGGCCGCACCCGCACCATGCCGGCCTGGGCGTTGGCGCCCTTCTGGAAGAAGCGCGCCACGGTCTCGCGCGGCAGCTTGTCGACGCGCTCCTGCGGATAGATGCCGGCCTCGCCCTGCGCCAGCACGCTGGTGTCGAGGTCGCTGGCGAGGATCGACACCGGCGGCGTGAAGCTGTTGAAGGCGTCCACCGCCGTCATGGCGATGGAGTAGGGCTCCTCGCCGGTGGAGGCGGCGCTGCACCAGATGCGCAGCGGCCGCCGTTCGGCGCGCTTCGCCAGATGCTGCGCCAGGGTCTCGAAGTGGTGGCCCTCGCGGAAGAACGCGGTCAGGTTGGTCGTCAGCGAATTGACGAAGGTTTCCCATTCGCGGCGGTCGCCGCGCTCCAGCCGCGCCAGGTACTGGGCGAAGGTCTTGTCGCCGACGGCGCGCAGGCGCCGCGCCAGGCGGCTGTACACCATGTCCTGCTTGGCGCCGGAAAGCGCGATGCCGGCATGCTCGTGGATCAGCTTGCGCACCCGCTCGAAGTCGGCGGCGGTGAACTCGAACTCGCGCGACTGGGCAATGTTCATCAGAACTCGACCCAGTCGCCGTCGGCGCCGCCGGCCACCCGGCGGATCTTCGGCAGCGGCCGTCCGCCCGGCCGGGTTTTCTGCAGCGAAGCCGGCGCCGGACGGGGCGGCAGCGCCGCCAGCGGCTCGGCGCCGAGGCGAAAGCTGCGCACGCTCGTCACCAGGTTCTGCACCTGGCTGCCGAGCGTCTCGCCGGTGGCCGCCACTTCCTCCACCAGGGCGGCGTTTTGCTGGGTCGCCTCGTCGATCTGCGACACTGTCTCGCTGACCTGCTCGATGCCGGCGGTCTGCTCCTGCGAGGTGCCGGCCACCTGCTCCATCAGGCGCGTCACCTCGCCCACCGCGGCCACCACTTCCTCGATGCTGGCGCCGGCTTCGGCGGCCTGGCGGCCGCCCTGCTCGACGCGCGCCACCGAGTCGGCGATCAGTCCCTTGATCTCCTTGGCCGCCGCGGCGCTGCGCTGGGCCAGCGCCCGCACCTCGCCCGCCACCACGGCGAAGCCGCGGCCCTGCTCGCCGGCGCGCGCCGCCTCGACGGCGGCGTTGAGCGCCAGGATGTTGGTCTGGAAGGCGATGTTGTCGATCATCGCGATGATCTCGGCGATGCGCCGGCCGCTCTCCTCGATGCTGCGCATGGTGTCGACCATGCGGCCCACCGTCTCGCCGCCGCGCC
>JAEUNH010000249.1 GCA_016791205.1 Rhodocyclaceae bacterium
CCTCGCCGGCCTTCAGCCGCAGGCCTTCGGGCAACTGGCCGGACTCGCCCGGCTGTTCGAACTCGGCCACCGCCTGGCCGGCACTGTCGATCACCTGCACCCGGTAGGCCTCGGCCCCGGCGATGCCCGTCCAGCGGAACAGCGGACGCTCATCGAGGACGCGGGCCGAGACCGGCTCGATCAGCTTGACGTTGGCCACCGGCCCCAGGCTGCGCATCACGATGGTGGCCTGCTGCACGCTCGCCGGCTTGACCCGCACCGGCGGGATGGCGTCGACCGGCAGCTTGCGTTTCTCGGGCTGGGCCCCCTGCAGGGCGGTCGGGGCCTTGGGGCCGATCTGGTATCGGCCGGCGCCTTTCAGCCGGAATTCCTCGCCGCTGGCCAGGTACAGGACGCTGGCGGTGGCACCTTGCGCCAGCCGCAGCTTGGCGCCGCCCTCCAGCTCGGCCAGCACGCCGAGCGGCGCGCCATCGGTCTCGGCCTCGATGCGGCCGCTGGCGTCGGTGATCATGGCGACGCCGGCGGCAAAGGCGGCCGGCGCCAGCAGACAGGCCGTGACGGCCAGGAGGTTTCGCAGGTATGCAGACATGTCAGGCTCCCTTGTCAAAAAGTCGGTCTCCGTGAGACGGCGCTGGTCTCCAGCCGAACACCTCCACGGCGGCGCGGCCCTTGATCGCCCGCTCGCCGAGCGGCACGAAGCCGTCGGACCCGGGCAAACGTTCCAGCACGGCACGTGAGACGAGCAGCGGATAGCCCGCCTCCTTGGTCAGCCCCTCGATGCGCGAGGCGGCGTTCACCACGTCGCCGATCGCCGTGTATTCGTGCCGGTCGGCGGCGCCGATATAGCCTACCACCGCTGCGCCATAGTTCAAGCCGATGCCGATGGCCAGCGGCGGACGGCCCTCCCCGGCCAGCTCCCGGTTGAATTCGGCCAGCGCCGCCAGCATGTCGCGCGCCGCGGCGAAGGCGTCGGCGCAGGGCTGCTCGCGCGCCTGCGGCGCGCCGAAGAAGGCCATGATGCCGTCGCCCATGAACTTGTCGAGCGTGCCGCCATGGGCGTGGATCGCCGCCACCATGCGGCCGAAGTAGCGGTCGAGCAGCCGCGTCACCTCTTCCGGCGGCAGCGACTCGGACAGGGTGGTGAAGCCGCGGATGTCGGAGAACAGCAGGCACACCTCGCGCCGCTCGCCGCCCAGCTGCGGCTGCAGCCGTCCGCCAAGGATCTCCCGCAGCACGTCGGGGCTGACGAAGCCGGCGAAGGCGGCGCGCAGCCAGCGCTTCTCGCGGGTGGCATGCCAGGCCTCCAGGGCGCCGCGGGCGCCCGCCGCCAGCAGCGCCGCCAGCGCCGGCCAGGCCAGCGGCAGATGGCTGCTCTGCCGCAGCAGCGCCAGTTCGAGACCCAGCGCCGCCCGGGCGCCGGCGCCCAGCCCCAGGGCGCTGGCCGGCCCCGGCCGCAGCCACCAGGCCAGGGCTGCCACGCCCAGCATCAGCAGCGCCACGGCCTCGCCTGCCGGCCGCACGATGCGCCCTTCCAGCAGGCTGCGCAGTTGCTGGGCCAGGACCAGCACGCCATGGGTGGTCTCGCTGTCCTTGTCCCAGCCCGCCAGCCTGACCGGCAACTTCAGCTGGTCCTCCAGCGGCAGCACATTGCCGAGGATCACCGCCTTGCCGCCGAACCGCCGTCCCAGGGCCGCGGCGTCCCCGGCGGCATGCAGGGCCAGCACTTCGTGCAGCGGCACATAGTCGAAGTCCGGCCCGAGCGCGAAATGGATCAGGCCATAGTCGATCGGCGCGCCGAGCCGTCGCGCCAGCTGGCCGATCATGGTCGGCGTGACCTCCCCGCGCTCCCCCAGGCGTTCGTCGAAACGGCGGATGGTGCCGTCCTGGTCGGGCTGCACCAGCACGTAGCCGACGCCCTCCGGCCCGGCCACCGTCAGGAACGGCGGGTGCACCGGCCGGGGCTTGCCGGCGGTGTCGATGGTGATGCCCAGCACCAGCGGCGCCACCTGGCGCAGACGCAGCATGCCGCGCAGCAAGGCGGCGTCCAGGCCGGGCTTGAGGCCGTCGTAGCTGGTCTGCGGCAGGGTCACGTCGAAGCCGACGGCGCGCGGCCCGGCCATCGCCATGGCCTCGAGGAAGCGCCCGAGTTCGGCATGCATGATGGCCAGTGGCTGCCGCATCTCGCGCACCGAGGCGTCGTCGATGCCGACCACCACGACCTCCTGCGTGGCGGGCAGCGGCGCGAACTGGCGCAGCAGGCGGAACTGCAGGTCCACCCAGGCCAATTCGAGCAGCCGCGCCGGCGGCGTGAACTGCACGGCCAGCAGCGCCGCCAGCACCAGCGCGAAGCCGATGCGCAGCTGCGTCGCCTGGGGACCGCTCTGCGAGGGTGAGGAAACCGACATGGCCCTCCGGCCGGATCGGGAAAGCTAGATTATGCCCTGCGCACGCAGGCTGTCGATCTCGGCGGCCGAATAGCCGGCCTCGCCGAGGATTTCCGCGCTGTGCTGGCCCGGCGCCGGGGCGCCGCGCGCGATCCCGAAGTCGTGGCCGGAGAGTTTCCAGGGCGGCGCAAATTGGGGGATACCGTCCGCTTCGACCACCATGCCGCGCGCGCGCAGCTGGGCGTTGTCGAGCGCCTCGCCGATGTGGAGCACCGGCGTGACGCAGCAGTCGACCCGGTCGAAGACGGCGACCCACTCGGCCTGGCTGCGGCCGGCAAAGACGGCAGCCAGTTCCCGTTTCGCCTGTTCTCCCTTCGCGCCGAAAGCGAGGTGGAACGGCTTCAGGTCGGGCCGATCGATGGTATCGCAGAGCAATTCCCAGAACTTCTTCTCCAGCGCGCCGACCGCCATGTGGCGGCCGTCCGAGGTTTCATACACGCCGTAGCAGGGCACCCCGCCGGAGAGCAGATCGGCGCCGCGCGGCGGCGGCGCCAGGCGCGCCAACAGCCCGGCCAGCGGAAAGACGGCGTGGGCAAGCACCGCATCGGTCATGGCCACATCGACCTTGCAGCCGCGGCCGCTGGCGCGCGCATCGATCACTGCTGCGAGCAACCCGACCAGCGGCGCCAGCGCCCCGCCGAGGAGGTCGCCGATCTGGAAGTTCGGCACCACCGGCGGGCCGCCCGCTGCGCCGGTCTGGTCGAGCACGCCGGCATAGCCGATGTAGTTGATGTCGTGGCCGGCGCGCTGGGCGTAGGGGCCGTCCTGGCCGTAGCCGCTGATGGAGCAGAACACCAGGCGCGGGTTGATTTCGGCGAGCCGCTCGTAGCCGATGCCCAGCTTGTCCATGACCCCT
>JAEUNH010000254.1 GCA_016791205.1 Rhodocyclaceae bacterium
CCCACCTGCGTGGCAAACACCGTCTCGTTATCCACCAGTTCGATCATGTGGCGGAAATCGTGAATGGAGTTGTTAACCGGTGTGGCTGTAAGAAGAATTACCTGCTTGGGGCGATCGCCTGTTTGCAGATATTGCTGAAGAAGGCGGTAGCGTGAAGCTTCCTTCACGCCTTCGCCCTTGATGCCGGGGTTGCGGAAGTGGTGTCCCTCGTCGATGAGAACAACATCGGCATCGCGCAGGGTGAGTTCGATGTCGCGTTGCCAGTGACCTTTGCGTTGCAGGTCGGTGTGGTTATAGAGGACGAAATTGACGAAGCCGCTATTCAGGTGCGGGAGATAACGCTGTATGGCTCGTTCCCAAACGTCTTCCCGCGCGGCCTTCGGCGCGAACAGGACGACGCGGCGTCCTTCGCGAACCACCATGCGCTCCAACAGCATCAGTCCGACGAAGGTTTTGCCGAGGCCGACGCCATCGCAGAGAAAAGCCAAGCCGAAACGGTCGGCGATCTGGATGAGATTCTTGTAGGCATCCTGCTGATACTTGGCGAGGATGGGGAAAACCCTGGACTGACCGCGGTCCCACTCGTCAGGAGTGAGTTCGTGGCCGCGCATGAGTTCGTCCAGCGATTTGGCCCAAACTTCGAAGGGGCTATAGCTACGAGTGTGGCGTTCGAGGGTTCTCAGCAGATCGGGGCTGACATCTTCCGCCTCGTTCCAGTGGCGCTCGTACCATTCCTGCAATAGTCCGACATCGGTTCCGCGAATCTGGACGTTAAGCTCAACGTTGTCGGTCAGGCCGGGATAGGTGAAGTTGGAGGAACCTACCAAACCGAAGGAGCCGATGACTGCGGCGCGGCCGTGAGTCAAGTATGCCTTGGCGTGGAATTTGTCCTTGCGGAAAACTCGGCACTGGATCTTGCCGGCACGGATGGCATCGACAATGGCCGGTACGCCGTTCAGGAAATCGTTATTAGCCTTCTCGTTTTCGAGACTTGAGTCCAGCCGTTCATTTATTTTCTGGAGGCCGTGAACAAAGGCTCTCTTGGTTCGCAGCGAGACTTCGTCGCCCATGAGGATACGAATGGTCTCAACGGCTTGCCATTTCTCTTCAAGGGCAAGCAGCGCCCCGATCTCAAAGTAGCCGGTAGCGATGTCGATGGCGCGGGAAAGCTCGCACCAATCCTTCAGGTAAGAGCGAACCTTCCAGTCGGCATCGCTGTTGTCGACGATGAAGAGGTCGGAGGCTTGCTTGCTCATTGGACGCTTAAACCTGGCCGGATGACGATGGTTTATACCAGTATCTTGCCATTCCGAACAAACGGCGGCTTGACCACCGTCGCCTTCAGGCGCTTGTCGCGAATCTCCACTTCGACGACGTCGCCGACCGCGCAGGCAGCAGGCAGCCGCGCCAGCGCGATCGAGCGGCTCATGCTCGGCGAGAAGGTTCCGCTGGTGATCTCGCCTCCGCCTTGCGCGGCGAACACTTTCTGATGGGCACGCAGCACGCCCTTGTCGGTGAGCAGCAGGCCGAGGGTCTGTTTCGCCGGCCGCCGTCCTGCGAGGACTGACTTTCCGATGAAGTCGCGCGGTGCGGCGAGATCGACCGTCCACGCCAGCCCCGCCTCCAGTGGCGAGGTCTGCTCGTCCATGTCCTGGCCGTAGAGGGGCATGCCGGCTTCGAGGCGCAGGGTGTCGCGGGCGCCGAGGCCGGCCGGCTTGACGCCGGCGTCGAGCAGCGCATTCCAGGTGGCTTCGGCACGTCCGGCGGGAATCATCAGCTCGAAGCCGTCCTCGCCGGTGTAGCCGGTGCGGGCGATCAGCGCATCGCCGAACCAGGCGGCGTGGAAGGGCTTCAGGCCGGCGCTGGCGGCTTTCGCGCCGGGCAGGGCGGCCCAGGCCCTGGCACGGGCGTTCGGTCCCTGCACGGCGATCATGGCGAGGTCGCGCCGCGGCTTCACCGTCACAGTGCCGGCGTGCTGCGTGATCCAGGCGAGGTCCTTGTCGGCGGTGCCGGCGTTGACGACGACACGGTAGAAATCCGGCCGGAAGAAGTAGACGATGAGGTCGTCGATGACGCCGCCCTGCGGGTTGAGCATGCAGGAGTAGAGCGCGCGGCCGGGCACGGTCAGCTTGTCGACGTTGTTGGCGATGAGCGTGTGCAGCAGGTCGTGGGCGCCGGCGCCTTCGAGGTCGATGGCGAGCATGTGCGAGACGTCGAACATGCCGGCATCGCGGCGGACGAGGTGGTGCTCCTCGACCTGGGAGCCATAATGCAGCGGCATGTCCCAGCCGGCGAAGTCGACCAGCTTGCCGCCGAGGCGGACGTGGGTTGCGTAGAGCGGAGTCTGTTTGGCCATAGGTACTTGGGTCGCGTTATTCGCGTTCTTTCGCGCAATAAAAAAGGGGCGAAGCGGTTCGCTTCACCCCTCTGTCCCTTGTACCTGAGAGATTGCTGCACACAGCGACGAAACTGCGGCAGCGTGCCCCTTCGGTGGATGGGTGTTGTACTGTCCCATCGCTCTCCAGAGTGTTCCTGCTCTCGCGCAGCCCTTTTGCCTGAGCGGTTCCGGGTGTTGCGCCTTCGGCGGCGACGATGTCGCTCTCTCCCGCGCGAGCGGTGCGACTATACCTTGCAGCCCCCTGGCAGGCAAGGCAATGCCATCGGTTAGAATCGGCGTCTCATGAAATCAAGCACTTCCGAATTCCTGACGATTCGCGGCCTGAAAAGCCACGTGCGCCTGTGGGGACCGCCCGGGGCGCCGAAGCTGTTCCTCCTGCACGGCTGGATGGATTGCTCGGCCTCGTTCCAGTTCCTCGTCGACGCCTTCGCCCGCGACTGGCGCGTCGTCGCGCCCGACTGGCGCGGCTTCGGTCAGTCGCAATGGAACGACGGCCCCTACTGGTTTCCCGACTACCTGGCCGACCTGGAAAGACTGCTGGACCATTACTCGCCGGACGAGGCGGCGCGGCTGGTCGGCCACAGCATGGGCGGCAACATCGTCGGCCTGTATGCCGGCGCCCGCGCGCAGCGTGTGGCGAAACTGGTGATCCTGGAAGGCTTCGGCCTGCATCCGACCGAACCGGCCGAAGCGCCGCATCGCTACGCTCGGTGGCTCGACCAGGCCAGGGCGGGCGCTTCCTTGCGCAGCTATGCCGACGTGGGGGAGTTCGCGCAGCGGCTGCAGCGCGACAACCCGCGGCTGACCAAGGTCAAGGCGCATTTCCTGGCCCGGAATTTTTCCCGTCCGCTGCCGGACGGGCGCATCGGCTATGCCGCCGATCCCTGGCATCGGGTGACCAACCCGGTGCTCTACCGCTTCGAGGAGGCCAGGGCCTGCTGGCGCGCGGTGAGCGCGCCGGTGCTGTGGGTGGTGGCGCGCGACTCGCACCTCTACCGGGAGTTCGCCGGCCGGGCGGACGACTACGCGGCGCGGCTGGCCAGCTTCCCCGACGTGCGCGAAGAGGTGCTGGAGGATTGCGGCCACATGCTGCATCACGACCAGCCGGCGCGGCTGGCCAGGTCGATCGAGGCATTCCTCGCCGAGGGGTCCGCATGAAGGCCGACCTGCACTGCCACTCCAACGTCTCCGATGGCCTGCTGCCGCCGGCAGAAGTGGCATCCCGCGCCGCCGACCGCGG
>JAEUNH010000262.1 GCA_016791205.1 Rhodocyclaceae bacterium
CTCTTGCCGTGCACCATGGCGAACAGGTTGTAGGGCCACAGCGGCACAGCGCGCGGCCGATGGTAGCAGTGGGTGACGAAGGGCAGGCGGCCGACCGCCTCGCCCAGCGCATCGATGCGCTCGTCGGGCACGTCCCACACGCTCATGCCGTTGGCGGTGTAGCCAAGGGCATAGTGGTTGGGTACGGCGCCGATGCGGCGGATGACGCCGCTCTCCAGCAGGCGGCGCAGCCGTGCCATCACCTCCTCCGCCGCGAGCCCGAGCTGTTCGGCGAGGGCGTGGTAGGGGCGCGGCACCAGCGGCAGGCCGCCCTGGGTGGCCACGATCAGGCGGCGGTCGTCGGCATCGAGTGCGGTGGATTCCGTCATGCCGCCAGCCTCATTTCCACGAAATACTCCTTCAGCTTCGGGAAGGCGTAGACCTGCAAACCCGTCGCGCGTTCGATTCGGTGGATCGCCGCTGCGATGCCCTCCGGCGTCTCGGTGGCCAGTACGAACCACATGTTCAGCGCGTGCTCGCGCCGGTAGTTGTGCGCCACTTCCGACAGGGCATTCACCTGCTCCGCCACGCGCTCGTAATCCGCCTCCGGCACGGCCAGCGCGGCAAGGACGAAGGCCCCGCCCATGCGCTCGACCTGGAACATCGGGCCGAAGCGGGTCAGGGTCTTCGATTCCAGCATGCGGCCCAGCCGGACGATCAGCTCGGCTTCGGCGATGCCGAGCCGCTCCGCCACCTCGCGGTAAGGCTCGTCGCAAATCGGAAAGCCGCCCTGCAGGGCGTTGACGATGCGGCGGTCGAGCTCATCCATGGGCTGCCGCCGGCGCAACGTAATGGGCGCCGCGCTGCTTGAAGCGGCGCCGCGAAAAGAGGATGGCGTGCGGGTAATCGCTCAGCCCGAAGCGCTCGCGCAACGCCGCCACGGCGCGCTCGACGCCGGCGCGCTCGCGGCCGTGGATCATGCAGTAGAGGTTGTAGGGCCATTCCGGCCGATGGCGGCGGCGCTGGTAGCACAGCGTCACCTCCGGCTCGGCGGCGAGCAGTCCGCCGATGCGCTCGACTTCGGCATCGGGCAGGTCCCACACCACCATGGCGTTTGCGGTGTAGCCGAGCTCGTGGTGGCGGACGACGACGCCGAAGCGCTTGATCAGCCCTTCGCCGCGCCAGCGCTTGAGCGTGGCGATGACCTCGTCCTCGGCGAGCTCGGCTCGTTCGCCAAGCCGGGCGAAGGGTCGCGGCACCAGATCGAGGCCGTGCTGCAGCGCGCCCATCAGCCGCTTCTCGGTCGCCGAGAGGGCCCGCGCCGCCTGATTCTCGATGCGCCGTCCAGGCGTCGGCGACTTGCACACCCCGGCCAGGTCGAAGCCAAGGTCGATGTAGAACTCGTGCTCCAGCGGCAGGGAAATCACCTTGCAGTCGGTATCGCCCTCGATGGCTTCCAGGGCGCGCGCCAGGTGCGCCTCGTCGCAGGCGGTGACGACGAACCACAGGTTGTAGCGGTGCTCGCGCTCGTAGTTGTGGTTGACCTCGGGCCGGCCGCTGACGCGGGCGGCGATCTCTTCCAGCCGGTCGGGCGGCGCGGCCAGCGCGGCCAGGGTGCTGGCGCCGACGCGGCGCGGGGCGAATACCGCGCCGACGCGGCTGACCACACCCGTTTCGCGCAGGCGCTGCAGGGCGGCGAGAACGGTTTCCTCGTCGATGCACAGCCTGTAGGCGATTTCCGCAAAAGGCTGCGGCTCCAGCGGGAAGTCGCGCTGGAATTCGTTGATCAGCCGGAAGTCGAGCGAGTCCATCAGAATCCTATCCGCGCGGCGCGGCTGGTGAAGAAGATGCCGGAGGGATTCTGCGCCGGCAGCTCCGCCAGTTTGGCAAAACTGGCAGTGTCGAACACCACCACGCGGTTGTCGTCGCGCGCCGAGATCCAGACGTTTTCGCCGCGCGGCGTGAATTCCATGTGCAGCACGGCCTTGCCGGGCGACAGCGTCTGCACCACCTTCTGCTCCAGCGTGTCGATGACCTGCACCTGGCTGTAGTCGGGGAAGGCGAAGTTCACCCAGATCTGGCGGCCGTCCGGGCGCGCCATGACGAACACCGGCTGGCCCTTCACCGGGATGCGGCCGACTTCCTGCCAGGTGGCGGTGTCGACCACCAGCACCTCGTGCTTGCCGATGGCGGGCAGGTAGGCGCGCCCGCCGGCCACTGCCCAGCCGCGCAGGTGCGGCATCTTGAACACCGGCAGCTTCTCGGCGCCCTTGCCGTAGTTGGCGAGGATCTTTCTCGCCCCCTGCTCCGGCTTCCACAAGTCGATGAGCGCCAGGCCGTCCTCGCCGAAGAGGCCGGCGATGTAGTGGCGCCCGTCCGGCGTCACCAGGCCGTCGTAGGGCTGGCTGCCGATACCGCGGAATTTCGTCAGCTTCGGTGCGCGCGGCGTCGACAGGTCGGCGACCCAGATCTCGCCGGCGTCGAACAGGGCGTAGGCGAACTTGTTGCCCGGCACGTCGGCCAGGCCGACAACTTTCGAAAACTGTTTCCCGTTGCCGAACTCTGCAGGAATGTCGGCGAGCAGTTCCAGCGTCTCCGCATCGAAGACCTTGACGCCGCCCGGCTGGTAATTCTGCGCGGCCACCAGGCGGCCGTCCTGTGAGATGGCGCCGCCGATGGAATTGCCGGCCTGGAGGATGCGCTTGGCGATCTTGCGCTCAAGCAGGTCGACCTTCGTCAATCCGCCGTCGCGACCGAAGACGTAGGCGTAGCGGCCGTCCCGCGAATACACGGCGGAGGCGTGCGAGAGGTCGCCCAGGCCTTCGACGCGGCCGAGGATGGCGCGGGCGGAGTTGTCCACCACCGCCACGCTGCCGCTGGCGCGCTCGATCACGAGGCCGAGGTCGCCGGTCCCGCGCAGGGCGGGCGCGGCGCAGGCGGAAAGCAAAACGGCGGCGAGGATGGAGAGCAGGGATTTCATCAGCGCGTCTCTTCGGGAAAACCTTCGATAAGCCTTCGCACGATCCAGTCGGCCTCGGCCTCGTTCATGAAGGCGCTCCAGGGCGGCATGGGCGTGCCGTGCCGGCCGAGCAGCACGGTGTAGCGCAGCGATTCGACCGGCTTCTCGCGCAGGGTCTCGGGCAGCAGCGGCGGGCCGAGGCCGCCCTTCAGGGTCAGGCCATGGCAGGAGCCGCAGTCCTGGCGCACCATCCGCACCAGTTCGCGGGCGCGCTCGGGCGCTGGGTCGGCGGCGGCCGTGGCCAGCGGCGCCAGCAGGCACAGGCCAAGGGCGGAAAGTCGGGTCATTGCCGGGCTTCGGGTCACGGACAGGCCCAAGCATGCCCGGCGGTGACGCTCAAAGCGTTGATATTTATCAATGGCCGGGAACGAAGTTGCCCGGGACTGACGCCTGCTCCGAGGCGAACCAAAAAAACGGGGGCCCGCAGGCCCCCGTCCGAGTCGGCTTGCGCCGGGTCAGATCAATACACGTCTTTCTGGGTGTTGTAGACGTTGAACTTGCCGGTCGGCGTGATCAGCGCCTTGTCCTTGATCACGGCCTTCAGCTTGCGCGTCTTGTCGTCGACCACCACGATGGCGGACTGCTGGTTCTTGGCGCTCCACACCGAGAACCAGACCTCGTCGCCGGCCTTGTTGTACTCCGGCTGGAGTACGCGTTTGGCGCCTTCGCCCACGCCGGCCCACTCGGCGATCGGCAGGGTGGCATAGCCTTTGTCGAGGTTATTGATGTCGAACACGGCGATGGTCTGGCTGATCGCGGCATCCGGGTTCAGCGTGGTATCCACCCACAGGTTCTTCGACTTCGGGTGGGTCTTGATGAAGACCGAGCCGCCGCCCTGCCCCTTCAGCGTCTGCACCACCTTCCAGGCGTTCTGCTTGTTGCCCTTGGGGTCGGTGCCGATCAGGCTGATGGTCTCGTCGCCGAGGTGGCCGGTGGCCCAGACGGGACCGAACTTCGGATGCTTGAAGTTGGCGCCGCGGCCCGGGTGCGGGATCTTGCCGACCGGGACGATGGCCTCCAGTTTGCCGACCTTGGTGTCGATGACGACGATCTTGTCGGACTGGTTGGCGGCCATCATGACGTAGCGCTGGGAGGACTCCCAGCCGCCGTCGTGCAGGAAGCGGGCAGTGGCGATTTCGGTAATCTTCAGGTTGTTGAGGTCGGCGTAGTTCGCCATCAACACCTTGCCGGTCTCCTTGACGTTCACCACGAACTCCGGCTTGTGGTGGTTGGCCACGATGGCGGCCACGCGCGGCTCGGGGTGGTATTCCTGCTCGCCGACCGTCATGCCGCGTGTGCCGACGATCTTCAGCGGCTCCAGGGTGTCGCCGTTCATGATGACGAACTGCGGCGGCCAATAGGTGCCGGCGACGGCATACTTGTCCTCGAAGCCCTTGTACTTCGAGGTTTCCACCGAACGCGCTTCGAGGCCGACCTTGATCTCGGCGACGACGGCGGGCTTCTCCAGCCACAGATCGATCATGTCGATCTTGGCGTCACGGCCGATGACGAAGAGGTAGCGGCCGGAGGCGGACATGCGCGAGATGTGCACGGCATAGCCGGTCTTGATGATGGAGACGATCTTCTTGGAATCGCCGTCAATCAGGGCGATTTCGCCGGCGTCGCGCAGTGTGACCGAGAAGAGGTTCTCCAGGTTCAGCTTGTTCATCTTCTTGGCCGGGCGCTTGTCGGCCGGCACGTGAACCTTCCAGGTGGCCTTCATTTCCTTCAGGCCGTACTCGGGCGGAATGGGCGGCTCGTGCTGCAGGAAGCGGGCCATCAGGTCGACGTCCTTCTCCGACAGTTCGCCGGAGGTGCCCCAGTTCGGCATGCCCCCGGGGGTGCCGTAGGCGATGAAAACCTTCAGGTATTCGGTGCCCTTGGGCAGGGTGATGTCCGGCGTCAGCGGCTTGCCGGTGGCACCCTTGCGCAGTACCCCGTGACAGCCGGCGCAGCGCTCGAAATAGATCTGCTTGGCGCGGGCGAACTCCTCCGGACTGACCGGCGGGGCCTTGGGAGTAATGGTTTCCTTGAATTCCTCGGGCTTGATTTGTACCGGCGCGCCCTTGTAGCGCAAATCGCCGGGCGTGACTCCCGGGTGGTCGGCCTTGGCCTGCGCAAAGGAAAGCACAGGCAAAGCGGCGAGCAGGGAAAACCCGGCTGCCAATACGAGCTTGCGGCTGAACATCGACTTTCTCCTAACGTGAAAAACCTGGACTGATCAAGCGCTGCATTAAAATTCCTACCGCGCCAGCCAGCCTTGACTTGGGTCAATATGGGGCATTTTAACTCATTGATAAATATCAATATTACAGTATGATTTTTATCAATGTCTTGAGGGCGACGGCTTGTCGTCTGGATTTTCCGGCGCTACAACCACCTTAATTTCCTGGTCTTTTGCAGGGTCTTTCTGTCCGCGCACCAGTTGTTGCTCGCGCCGTTTGCGCCGGTCGATCAGGGGCAGGCAAACTCTATCGTTGTAGTAAATGACCTGGCAGTCCAGGCAGTAATGGCATTCGTTGGCATTGATTTCGCCGGTCTGCCTGATGGCCCTGACCGAGCACTGGTTGGCGCATACCTGGCATGGCTTGCCGCACTCCTTGCGTCGTCTGAGCCACCACTCGAAAAGGCGGAAGCGTCCCGGTATCGCCAGGGCCGCGCCGAGCGGACACAGGTACTTGCAGTAGAACTTGCGGTTCACAGCCGCCACGCCAATCAGGATCAGGGCATACAGCACGTAATTCCATTCGCGTTGGAATCGCAGCGAGATCACTGTCTTGAACGGCTCCACCTCGGCATACCAGGCGGCTTCGGTAATCGACTGCAGGGACAGGCCGAACAGCAGGATGAGAATGATGTACTTGAGCGCCACCAGACGCTCATGCACCGCATCGCTGAATTCGACCTCGGGCAGCTTGAGCTTGCGCGAAACGATCAGGATCAACTCCTGCAGCGCCCCGAAAGGACACAGCCAGCCGCAATATACCCCGCGCCCCCAGAGCAGCAACGTCATGGCGACGAAGCCCCACAGGATGAACAGCATGGGGTCGATTAGAAAGTTCTCCCAACGAAAGCCGCTCATGACCGACCCCGTAAAGGTCAGCACGTTGATGACAGAGAGTTGCGCCA
>JAEUNH010000019.1 GCA_016791205.1 Rhodocyclaceae bacterium
GCTGCCGCCCTCGGCGGCGACGCGGGCGATCTCCTCGGGCGAGGCCCGGTCCATCAGGCGGTCCATGTCCTGCGACTTGGAGATGTCCCAGTTCTGGCAGAACTTGCAAGCGAGGTTGCAGCCGGCGGTGCCGAAGGAAAAGACGCTGCTGCCGGGGAAGAAGTGGTTGAGCGGCTTCTTCTCGATGGGATCGATGCAGAAGCCGGAGCTGCGGCCGTAGGTGGTGAGCACCATGCCGCTGCCTTCGCGCTGGCGCACGAAGCAGGCGCCGCGCTGGCCGTCGCGCAGATGGCAAAAGCGCGGGCAGAGGTCGCACTGGATGCGGCCGTCGTCGAGGACGTGCCACCAGCGGCCGGGGTACTGCTCGATCATGCTCGTCGTCCTCGCGCAAGCGGGGACCCAAGGGTGTTGAGGAAGGTCCTATGGATTCCCGCTTTCGCGGGAATGACGGGGTGGCTCATCGGCCTTCCTTCCACTTGGTCACCTCGTAGCGCGAGATGCTCACTTCTTCGTGCCAGAAATTCGGCGGCAGGCCGGCCTTGCGCTTGAGTTGTTGCATGAACTGCACCGAGTCGGGCAGGCTTTCCCACACCTGCGGCAGGAAGGTGCTGCGGTGGCGGCCGTACTGGAAGACGATGCCGTCGACGCCGGGGCGCAGCTGGGCCATGAAGTCGGCCTCGTCGCGGAAGGCCATCGGCGCGGCGGGCGTCAGCAGCGAAACCTCGACCGAGGTGAATTCGAATTCCTCGACGGCCAGCGGCGAAAAGCGCGGATCGCGGAAGGCGGCGGCCTGCGCGTTCTCGCGCACGTCCTGCGCGAGGGGCCGGTGCGCCTCGAGCGAGCCGATGCAGCCGCGCAGCCGGCCCTGCTGGGTCAGGGTGACGAAGGTGGCGCCGGGACGATCGAGGGCCTCGTGCGTGGCGGCGGCGCTGCCGTCCAGGCCGAAGCGCTCGGCGATGGCGCCGCGCGCCAGCGCGATGAGGGCCTCGCCCAGTTCAGTGCGCGGCACGCTCGGGCTCCGTCAGGGCGAAGGCGGCATAGCCGACCACGCGGCCGCGATCGCCGGCGGTGTCGCCGGAGTTGCACAGGCCGAGCTGTTCGATGGCCAGGCCGCGCCGCCTCGCCGCGAGCAGCAGGCCGTTGATCGGCGTGGCGCCGCAGGCCTGCTCGTGGCGCAGGGTCGGGTCGAAGGCCAGAATGGATTCGGCGGTGGCGCGGTCGAGGGCTTGCGCCTGCTTGTAGGCATGGAAGTGCGAGAGGTCGGAGCTGATCAGGACCAGCGTCTCCGGCCCGCCCCAGAGGAGGTCGATCACCTCGGCCACATCGGCCGGGGTGGCGGCGCCGACGGCGAAGGGAACCAGGGTGAAGTCGTCGAGCACGCGCTGCAGGAAGGGCAGCTGCACCTCCAACGAGTGCTCCAGGTTGTGGACCACGTCGCTGGCGCTGACCTGGGGCAGCTTGATCGCCGCGGCCTTTGCTTCGGCGTCGATAGCCACCGTACCCAATGGCGTGGCGAAGGCCTCCGCCACCGGCAGGGCCAGGCCGCGGATCGGCACACGGTGCGCCGGGCCGAGCAGCACTACGCGGCGGATGCGCTGGCGTGCCAGGACGAGACGGGCGTAGGCGCGGGCGGCGGTGGCGCCGGAGTAAACGTAGCCGGCATGGGGCACGATCAACGCCTTGGGTATCGGCGCATCGCCGCGCGGCGCGGCCGCCAGGCAGGCCTCCACCTCCCGCGTCAGGGCAGCGGGATCGGCCGGATAGAACATGCCGGCGACGGCGGCGGGTCGGATGATTTCGGGAAGGCTCATGCTGGCCGAGTTGGGGGAGATGGGGGCGGAATCAAGAGGCCTGAGTTCATTATAGGTGGCGGTCTCGATCCGCTATTGGCGCACCGCAACAAAATGAGTCTCCCGATTAGAGAAAAGTTGTTTTACTATACGGAAAATCGCGCCAATGCTCTGCCATGTATAAGGAAAACTTTTGGTAATCATTTATAAGACTTAGTTGTTGCATCGCGGCGGGCTTCCTATACTCGCCCCATCACGAACGCTGGCCGCCCAACAAAGCGACCTGCGCGTCACCCGATCCGGCACACCCCGCCTGATCGTCTTGTAAGCCGGATCCGATCTCCGGCTGCCCCGTGAATGGTTGTTGTCGCACGCGCCCGCAAGGTGCTGCCCGACGCCATTTGGATTCCAGTGTCTGCGTCCGGATGGCGTTCCGGCGCCTTGTCGCGGCTTGCAGACCCTGGTTTTGGTGTGGTTATTTCAATCCTGAAGGATTGCGGCGCAGATGGGATCGCTTGCCTTGTCCGGTGTGTTCATGGCCCTGCTGGGGATTGCCCTGGCAGGCGTCATCGCCTTCGCCAACCGGCGCCTGTACGTCTTTGAGGACCCGCGCATCGAGCAGGTCGAGGAACTGCTGCCGAAATCCAACTGCGGCGCCTGCGGCACGGCCGGCTGCCGCAACTTTGCCGAAAAGGTCGTCGCCGGCGAGATTCAGCCGGCGCAGTGCACCGTGAATGCGCCGTCGCAGATTGTCGTGATCGCCGAACTGCTCGGCGTCGACACCGGCTCGGTGGAGAAGCGCGTGGCGCGGCTGGCCTGCGCCGGCGCCCGCCACGTCGCCTACCTGCGCGCGCGCTACGCCGGCCACGACTCCTGCCGCGCCGCGCATGTCGTCAGCGGCGGCGGCAAGGCCTGCGCCTGGGGCTGCCTCGGCCTGGCCGACTGCGCCAACGTCTGCACCTTCGACGCCATCCACATGGACGCCCACGGCCTGCCGGTGGTGGATGCCGACAAGTGCAGCGCCTGCAACGATTGCGTCGAGGTCTGCCCGAAGGGCCTGTTCTCGCTCGAGCCGGTCTCGCGCAAGCTGTGGGTGGCCTGCAAGAACCTCGCCGACGGCGACACTGCCGAGAAGTCTTGCGAAGTGGCGTGCACCGCTTGCGGCAAGTGCGTCATGGACTCCGGCCCCGGCGTGATGAAGCTGGAGAACAACCTGGCGGTGGTCGACTACGCCCGCAATGAAAAGACCGACCGGAAAGCCATCGAGCGCTGCCCGACCGGCGCCATCGTCTGGTTCGACAACCCGAATTTTTCCATCAAGGGCGCGGAAGCCAAAAGGATCCTGCGCCAGAACGAATTGCCCGTTATTTCCGCGTGAGGTGATGCCATGCTGAAGAAGCTCATGGAGTACAAGCTGTTCGAATCCGGCCCCGGCGCCGGCAGGGACAAGGCCAAGGTGAAGTATCCGGGCATCCGCGACGCGGTGGACGGCAACACCGCCGTCATCCATGTCGAGCGTGAGGCCTCCGATGCCGCCGGTGCCTATCCCATCACGCCGTCGACGCAGATGGGCGAGTACTGGGCCGAGGCCTCCGCCGCCGGCCACCTCAACATCTCCGACCGGCCGCTGATCTTCATCGAGCCGGAATCGGAGCACGCCGCCGCCGGCGTCACCGCCGGCATGTCGATGACCGGCCTGCGCGCGGTGAACTTCTCGTCCGGGCAGGGCGTCGCCTTCATGCACGAGTCGCTGTATGCCGCCGTCGGCAAACGGCTGCCCTACGTGCTCAACATGGGCTGTCGCGCCATCACCAAGGCGTCCCTCAACGTGCACGCCGGCCACGACGACTACCACTGCATCGACGACACCGGCTTCATCCAGGTGCTGGCCAAGGACGCCCAGGGCGCGGCCGACCTCAACCTGATCGCGCGCAAGGCCGCGGAGCTGTCGCTGACGCCGGCCATCGTCGGCCAGGACGGATTCCTCACCACCCACCTGATCGAGTCGGTGCGCCTGCCCGAGCGCGAACTGGTGGCCGAATACCTCGGCAAGCCGGATGACCTCATCGACACGCCGACGCCGGCCCAGGCCATGCTCTACGGGCCGAAGCGCCGCCGCGTGCCGGCGATCTGGGACGTGGACACGCCGCTGCTCTCCGGCTCGGTGCAGAACCAGGACGCCTACATGCAGGCGGTGGCCGGCCAGCGGCCGTATTTCTTCGACCACATTGCCGAGCTCACCGACCGCTGCATGGCCGAATACGCCGAGCTAACTGGCCGCCAGTACAAGCGCGTCGGCACCTACCGTTGCGAGGACGCCGACTGGCTGATCCTCGGCATGGGCAGCATGATCGTGCAGGCCGAGGCCGTCGCCGACTGGCTGCGCGAGACGCGCAAGCTGAAGGTCGGCGTGGTGGATGTCACCATGTTCCGCCCCTTCCCGGGCGACCTGGTCGGCGCCCTCCTCAAGGGCAAGAAGGGCGTGGCGGTGCTGGAGCGCACCGACCAGCCGCTGGCCGAGGATCTGCCGCTGATGCGCGAGGTGCGCGCGACGATGACCAAGTGCCTGGAGAACGGAGCGGGGCAGGGCGAGCGACCCTACCCGGGCTATGCCGCCTATCCCTTGGCTGCCGACATGCCGCGCCTCTACTCCGGCTGCTACGGCCTGGGCTCGCGCGACCTGCAGCCGGAGGCGCTCATCGGCGCCGTCGAGAACATGCTGCCCAACGGGGCACAGCGCAAGTTCTACTACCTCTCGGTGGACTTCGTGCGCGATCCGGCGAACCCGAAGGACGAGATCCACCAGCAGACGCTGAAGGACGCCTACCCGCGCATCCAGGCGCTGGCCGTGCGCGGCAGCGAGAACCCGAACCTGCTGCCGAAGGGCTCGATCACCGTGCGCATGCACTCGGTCGGCGGCTGGGGCGCCATCACCACCGGCAAGAACCTGGCGATGACGCTGTACGAGCTGCTCGGCTGGGATATCAAGGCCAACCCCAAATACGGCTCGGAGAAGAAGGGCCAGCCGACCACCTACTACCTGTGCGCCGCGCCGGAGCCGATCCGCGTCAATTCGGAATACGTCTATGTCGACGTGGTGCTCTCGCCCGACCCCAACGTGCATGAGCACTCCAATCCACTCGCCGGATTGAAGAAGGGCGGCGTGCTGATCATCCAGAGCAACCTCTCCGAGGCCGATCTCTGGGCCAGCTTCCCGTTGCCGATGCAGAAGCAGATCGTCGACAACGACATCCGCGTCTTCTTCCTCGATGCCTTCCAGATCGCCCGCGAGGAGGCCGGCTCGGCCGACCTGCAGCTGCGCATGCAGGGCATCGCCTTCCAGGGCGCCTTCTTCGCCGCCAGCCCGGTGATGCAGAACGCCTGCTTGACCGACGAGAAGCTGTTCAAGGCCATCGAGGACCAACTGCAGTTGAAGTTCGGCGGCAAGGGCAAGCGCGTGGTGGACGACAACCTGCGCGTGGTGCGCCGCGGCTTCGCCGAGCTCAAGGAGATCACGGAAAAGTCAGTCGGCGCAACACGGCGAAACCTGCGCGACAAGGCCGCCGGCCTGCCGGTGATGCTCAAGCAGCTGCCCGAGGGCGACGGCAAGGTCGCCGACATCCACCGCTTCTGGGAGCAGACCGGCAGCTTCTACGCTTCCGGCAAGGGCTCGGACAACCTGGTCGATCCCTTCATCGGCGCCTCGCTGGTGCCGGCGGCGACGGGCGTGTTCCGCGACATGACGCAGATCCGCTTCGAGTACCCGGAATGGGATGCCGCGAAATGCACGGCCTGCGGCAACTGCTACACGGAGTGCCCGGATTCCGCCATTCCCGGCCTGGTCAGCAGCGTGGCCGACGTCTTCAACACGGCGGTGACGCGCGTCGAGCGCGGCGGTCGGCCGACGCGCTACCTCCGCCGCGCTGTGCGCACGCTGGAGAAAAAGCTGCGCGGGATGGTTTCCGCAGACGGCGTGGCCATCCGTCCGCTCATCGACGAGGCCATCAACGCCACCGTCGCCGAGGCGCCTGAAGCCGAACGGGAAAAACTGGCCGAGGAATTCCTGCTCTTCCGCGACTCGCTCGGCGACTTCCAGTTCGGCACCACCAAGCCCTACTGGACGCAGAAGGAGAAGAAGGGCAAGGGCTCGGGCGGCCTGTTCTCGATCACCATCAACCCGTACACCTGCAAGGGCTGCGCCCTCTGCGTCAAGGTCTGCGAGGACGACGCCCTGCGCATGGTGACGCAGACCGAGGAATCCGTGGCGCGCCTGCGCCGCGACTGGAACTTCTGGCTCGACCTGCCGACGACGCCGAAGGAGTACGGCCGCATCGACAGCCTCGACGAGAAGATCGGCGCGCTGGAGTCGCTGCTGCTCGACAAGCAGAACTACGGCTCGATGCCCTGCGGCGACGGCGCCTGCCTCGGCTGCGGCGAGAAGACCGCCATCCACCTCTTCACCGGCACGGTGACGGCGCTGATGCAGCCGCGAGTGGAGAAGCACGTCGCCCGTCTCGACGAGCTGATCGCGCGCCTGGAGAAGCACATCCGCATGAAGCTGACCGAATCGGTGGATTTCTCCGACACCGGCGCCGTGCTGCAGGCGGTGCATGCCACCGAGGGCGAGGACCTGACCCTGGCCAGCCTGGCGGCGAAGATCATGGCCGACAAGCCCTCGCGGCCGCTCGACCCGGCCTGGGTCAAGTGGGCCACCCAACTGCTCGAGAAGCTGAAGGACCTCAAGTGGCGCTATGCCGAGGGCCCGGCCAGGCGCGGCCGCGCCGCGATGGGCATCGTCAATTCCACCGGCTGCACCTCGGTGTGGGGTTCGACCTATCCCTTCCACCCCTATCCCTTCCCCTGGACCAGCCACCTGTTCCAGGACAGCCCGTCGGTGGCGATGGGCATCTTCGAGGGCCACATGGCGAAGATGGCCGAAGGCTTCAAGGCGCTGCGCATGGCCGAGAAGGAGCTGGCCGGCGACTGGATCGCCGAGCGCGACGAGGACTTCTTCCGCCGTTTCAACTGGCAGCAGTTCTCCGAGGAGGAATGGCTGCTCTGCCCGCCGGTGGTCTCGCTCGGCGGCGACGGCGCCATGTACGACATCGGCTTCCAGAACCTGTCGCGCGCCCTGATGTCGGGCATGCCGATCAAGGTGCTGGTGGTGGACACCCAGGTGTATTCGAACACCGGCGGCCAGGCCTGCACCTCCGGCTTCATCGGCCAGATCTCCGACATGGCGCCCTTCGGCGCCGCCCAGCGCGGCAAGCAGGAGACGCGCAAGGAGATCAGCCTGATCGGCATGGCGCACCGCACGTCCTACGTGATGTCGGGCACCATCGCCCACAGCAACCACCTGATCGAGAGCTACATCGACGGCCTCAACTCGCGCCGGCCGGCGCTGTTCAACATCTACGCGGTGTGCCCGCCGGAGCACGGCATCGGCGACGACAAGAGCGTGGACCAGAGCAAGCTGGCGGTGGAGGGCAGGGCCTACCCGCTGTTCCGCTTCGATCCGGACGCCGGCACCACCTTCGCCGAATGCGTCAGCCTGGAAGGCAACCCGGCGCTCGACCAGGACTGGCCGACCTACACCCTGAAGTATGTCGATGAGCAGGGCGCCGAGCAGAAGATGACGCTGCCGATGACCTTCGCCGACTTCGCCGCGACGGAAGGGCGCTTCGGCAAGCAGTTCAGGAAGGCGCCGCCGGAGACCTGGAACGACGACATGCTGCCCATCGCCGAGTTCCTCCAGCTCGGCCGCGACGAGCGCGAGGGCAAGTTCCCCTTCATCTGGGCCACCGACCAGAAGAACCGACTGACGCGCCTGCTGCTCACCGAGGAACTGGTGCGCGCCTGCGAGGAGCGCCTGAGCTTCTGGAAGCAGCTGAAAGGCGTCGCCGGCCTCGACCGCGCCGCGGTGGATACTGAAATGCTGGCCGACCAGGTGCGCGCCGAGCTGATCCAGAAGATCACTGCCAGCCTCGGCGTCGGCGGCATGGACATGCCGGCGGCCAATGCGTCGCTGCCGTTGGCTGCGCAAAGCGCACCCGCGGCCGACGGCTACGAGCCGGTGTGGGTGGAGTCGCCGGAGTGCACCGCCTGCGACGAGTGCACCAGCATCGCGCCGAAGGTCTTCGTCTACAACGACCAGAAGCAGGCCATCGTGGTGAACCCGAAGGGCGCGAAATACGCCGACCTGGTCAAGGCGGCCGAGAAGTGCACCGCCGGCTGCCTGCACCCCGGCACGCCCTGGAACATGGGCGAACCGGGCATCGAGAAGCTGATGGCGCGGGCTGCCAAATACAACTAAAACCATTAACCACAGAGGCACAGAGACACAGAGAGAACCAGCATGAATTCTTTGCTTTTCTCTGTGCCTCTGTGTCTCTGTGGTGAGGGGTTCTTACTGACGTGAAACTGCTCTCCTACTTCCGCGGCGAGGCCTTCCAGCGCGGCGTGCATCCGCCCGGTTGCAAGCACACCGCCGAAGCGCCGATCCGCCGGCTGCCCTTCGCGCCGCGGCTGACGGTGCCGCTGTCGCAGCACATCGGCAAGCCCTCGCGGCCCATCGTGCGCGTCGGCGAGGAAGTGCTGCGCGGCCAGCCGATCGCCGAGGCCGACGGCTGGCTGTCGGTGCCGCAGCACGCGCCGGCCACCGGGGTGGTCGAGGCCATCGAGCTGCGCCCCAGCGCGCGCGGGTCTTGGGCGGAGAGCATCGTCATTCGCGTCTATGAAGCGTCCACCCAGGAGGTGCTGTGGGGCGCGCCGCAGGACATCGACGCCTTTCCGCCGCAGGACATCGTGCTTGCCGTGCAGCGCACCGGCATGGTCGGCCTCGGCGGCGCCGCCTTCCCCAGCCATGCCAAGCTGACCGTGCCGCAGGGCGCCAAGGTCGAGACGCTGGTGGTGAACGGCTGCGAGTGCGAACCGTACCTGACCTGCGACCACCGCCTGATGGTGGAGCGGGCGGCCGACCTGATGGCCGGCATCCGTTACGCCATGCGCGCCACCGGCGCCGGCCGCGCCATTGTCGGCGTCGAGGACAACAAGCCGGAGGCGGCCGAGACGCTGCGCCGGGTGCTGCCGCCGCAGGGCGACATCTTCGTCGAGAAGGTGCCGACCAAGTACCCGCAGGGCTCGGAGAAGATGCTCATCACGGCGCTGTTCGGCGTCGAGGTGCCCTCGGGCAAGCTGCCGCTGTCGCTCGGCATGGTGGTGAACAACGTCGGCACCCTGGCCGCGCTGGGCAAACTGCTGCCGGTGGGGCAGGGGCTGATCGAGCGCGTGGTGACGATCACCGGACCCGGTGTCGCGCGGCCGGGCAACTACCTCGTGCCGCTCGGCACGCCGCTGTCGTTCGTGCTCGATTATGCCGGTGCGCAAACCCAGGCCCGGCAGGTGATCCTCGGCGGGCCGATGATGGGCCAAGCGGTGGCTTCGCTCGACGTGCCGGTGACCAAGGGCGTCTCCGGCGTGCTGGTGTTCCGCGGCGAGGACATGGCGGGTCGGGAAGGGCGCAAAACCTATCCCTGCATCAAGTGCGGCGAGTGCGTCGAGTCCTGCCCGATGGGTCTGAATCCCTCAATGCTGGGCATGCTCGCCGCGCGGCGCGAATACGACCTGATGGGCAGCCAGTACCATCTCGGCGACTGCTTCGAGTGCGGCTGCTGCACCTACACCTGCCCGTCCAACATCCCGCTGGTGCAGCAGTTCCGTGTCGCCAAGCAGATCCTGCGCGAGAAAGCCGCCGCATGACTGTTCTGACCGAAATCCGCAGCGCGCCGCACATCAAGAGCCCGCGCAGCGTCGAGCAGATCATGGCGAACGTGGTGTATTCGCTGCTCCCGGTGTGCGCCTTCTTCATCTACCAGTACGGCCTTTCGGCGGCGGCCTCGATCCTCGTCGTCACCGCCGCCTGCCTGCTCGCCGAGCGGGCCTTCGTGCGCACCGGCACCCAGGCCGGCAGCCTGTCGGACTATTCCGCCACCATCACCGGACTGCTGCTGGCGCTGACCCTGCCGCCGGGCTTTCCGCTGTGGATGGGGGCGGTGGCTGGCGTCGCTTCAATCGCATTGGGCAAGGCGCTGTTCGGCGGCATCGGCTTCAACGTCTTCAACCCGGCCCTGGTCGGCCGCGCCTTCGTTCAGGCGGCCTTCCCGGCGGCGATCGCCACCTACACCCCGTCGTTTCTGCCTGGCCGCTTTTCCGAGTTCATTCCCTCGACGCTGGCCTGGCCGCTGATGGCGCCGGCGAATACCGCCGCCTGGCTCAAGGCCATGCACTACGACGCCCTGGCCAGTGCCTCGCCGCTGGCGCGCTGGAAGTTCGAGGGCTTCGTCACGCCGGCCATCGACCTCGTGACTTCGCTCGCCGGCCACATGGCGGTCGGCCCGTCGCCGCTGCTGGTGCTCGTCTGCGGCGGCTATCTGGCGCTGCGCCGCTTCATGGACTGGCGCATCCCGGTCGCCGTGCTGGGCAGCGCCGGCCTGTCGGCGCTGATCATCTATTCCGCCTTCGGCACGAAATACCCCGATCCCTTCTTCATGCTGTTCTCCGGCGGCCTGATCTTCGGTGCGGTGTACATGGCGACCGACATGGCCACCTCGCCGGTGACGCCGCGCGGCATGTGGCTGTACGGCGCGCTGATCGGCGTGCTGACGGTGGTGATCCGCTTCTACAGCGGCCTGCCGGAGGGCGTCATGTACGCCATCCTGATCGGCAACGCGGCGACGCCGCTGATCGAACGCATCACCCAGCCGACGCCCTTCGGCAAGGGGCCCTCGATCCTGGCGCGGCGCCAGGGCTCCTACACGCTGCACCCCGACTACATCTCGCGGGAGGAGGCGGCGGCGAAGACACCGAAGAAGCGCTTCCTCAAGAACAAGCCTAAGAAGCCATGAACAACCCCGCCCAACCACCGCAAGCCGTCTCCGCGACTTCGCTGGTGAAGACGCTGGGCATCGTGTCGACCGTCTGCGGCCTGATCATCGTCGGCGCCTACCAGGGCACCTTCGAGGCTGCGGCGGCGAATCGCCGCCTGGCGCTGGAGCGCACGGTGTTCAAGGTCGTCCCGGCGGCGAAGTCGATGATCGAGTGGCAGGCGACGCCGCATGGCATCCGGCCGGCCGGGAGCGAGCCGGCGGCGGGTGCGGTGAAGTTCTATGCCGCCTACGATGCGCAAGGCATCCTGGCCGGCATCGCCGCCGAGGGCGCGGCCAAGGGCTACGCCGACACCGTGCGCATCCTCTACGGCTATGCGCCGGACTGCCAGTGCATCACCGGCTTCGGCC
>JAEUNH010000195.1 GCA_016791205.1 Rhodocyclaceae bacterium
TGTGCATCGTCGCCGCCGGCGCCCGCACCGACATGGCGGTATTCCAGTACCTCGAAGGCGCCGACCTGCTGGTCGATGCGCTGGAAGTCGCGCACGGCCGCTTCAAGCCCGGCAAGCGCGTGGTGATGATCGGCGGCGGCATGATCGGCCTGACCATCTCCGAGTTCCTCGCCAAGGCCGGACACGAGGTCACCGTCGTCGAGAAGGACAAGCGCATCGGCGGCGACATCATGCCGACCTTCAAGTGGCGCCATACCGCCTGGGTGGACGAGCTCGGCATCAAGACCGTGACCTCAGCGCAGCTCGTCAAGGTGAGCAAGGAAGGCGCGACGGTGAAGACGGCCAAGGGCGAGGAGAAGTTCATCCCGGCCGACAGCGTCATCGTCTCCAGTCCGCGCAAGGCCAACCACGACCTCTTCTACGACTTCCAGTGGATGGTCGACGAGCTGCACGGCGGCGGCGACGCCACGGTGCCGCGCGGCCTCGACCAGGCCATCCAGGAAGGCTACCGGCTCGGCTGCAGGATTTAGCAGGTGCAACAGATTCGGCACTTTGCTTCACCTTTACACGCCTGGCGGGCGTGTATACAGTATCCGCAAGACATCCCTAGCGGAGGATCAGCCGTGGTATCCATCATCAAGCCGCTCAAGCGTCCTCTCGCTCTCGGCGACCAGGTATATCAGACGCTGCGCGGGCATCTGCGCGACGGCACCATCGGCGCCGGCCAGCCGCTGCAGGAAGTCCAGCTGGCGGAAAAACTCGGTGTCTCGCGCACGCCGGTGCGCGAAGCCCTGACCCGGCTCGCCAGCGAGGGCCTGCTCGCCTCCGACGGGCGCAGCTTCGTCGTCCCGGCACTCTCCCTTCAGGACGTGGACGACATCTACGAGGTGCGCTTCCTGCTCGAGCCGGCCGCCGTGCGACGCGTCGCCGAACTGGCGACCGATCCGACCGTGAGAGCCCAGATCGACGAGGCGCTCGCCGACGCCGAAACCGCCTACAAGGCCAAGGATGCCGACGCCTTCCGCGAGGCCAACATCCGCTTCCGCAGCGCCTGGAAGGACCTGGTGCCGAACCGCCGCATGGTCAAGGCCATCGAGCAGTACGCCGATCACATGATGCGCATCCGCGCCATCACCCTGGGCGATCCGAAGGTGCGCGGCATCGTCATCAACGGGCTGCGGCGCATCGCCGCAGCGCTCGCCGCCGGCGACGGCGAGGCGGCCGCCGCCGCCATGCGCGACCACCTCGGCGAAGCCAAGCGCTGCTTCATCGCCGCCACCGGACTCGACAAGGAAGACTAGACCCCCATGGCTTACAAGGCAGAAATCCCCTACGGCGCCTACTGGAGCACGCCCTTCGCGCGCTGGCAGGGCAGTTTCGCCAACCTGCACAGCATCGAGTTCGCCGCCCACGTGGCGAAGCACGAGCTGGCGAAGCGCAACATCGACCCGAAGATGTTCGACTACGGCGCCCTCGGCTTTTCCGTGCCGCAGAAGCATTCCTTCTACGGCCTGCCCTGGCTCACCGGCCTCGTCGGCGCCGGCCAGGCCGGCGGCCCGACGCTGATGCAGGCCTGCGCCACCGGCGTGCGCACCCTGCTCGCCGCGGCGCAGGAGATAGAAGTCGGTCTCGCCAGCACGGCGCTGGTGGTGAACTGCGACCGCACCTCCAACGGCCCGCACCTCTATTACCCGAACCCGAAG
>JAEUNH010000054.1 GCA_016791205.1 Rhodocyclaceae bacterium
ACCTTGACGATGCCGGCGAACTTGCCGGCGAGGTGCGACATCGAGGACTCCAGCCAGTTGCCCTGGTGAGACGAGATGGCGGCGGAAAGTTCGCCGACCAGTCCGGGGCGGTCGTCTCCGATGACGGTGAGGACGAGGAAGGTGTCAGCGGACATTTTCGTATTCCTCAATGGCAGGGCAGGCGCAGAACAGGTTGCGGTCGCCGTAGACGTCGTCGATGCGGTTCACCGAGGGCCAGAACTTGTTCTCCGCCACCCAGGGCAGCGGGAAGGCGGCTTCGTGGCGCGTGTATGGACGATGCCATTCGGCATCGGCGAGATCGGCCTGGGTGTGCGGTGCGCGCCTGAGCGGGTTGTCGTCCGCCGGCCAGGCGCCGTTCTCCACCTTGCGGATCTCCTCGCGGATCGAGATCAGCGCGGCGATGAAGCGGTCCAGTTCGCCCTTCGACTCCGACTCGGTCGGCTCGACCATGATGGTGCCGGCCACCGGGAAGCTCACCGTCGGCGCGTGGAAGCCGTAGTCCATCAGGCGCTTGGCGATGTCGATTTCCGCGATGCCGGTCGCCGCCTTGATGGCGCGGATGTCGAGGATGCACTCGTGGGCGACGCGGCCGTTCTTTCCCGAGTACAGCACCGGGTAGTGGTCCTTCAGGCGCGCGGCGACGTAGTTGGCGTTGAGGATGGCGACCTCGGTGGCGCGCTTGAGACCGGTGCCGCCGAGCATGGCGATGTACATCCAGGAGATCGGCAGGATGGAGGCCGAGCCGAAGGGTGCGGCGCTGACGGCGCCCTGCGCGCCGACGCGCTCTGGCGCCAACAGGTGGCCCGGCGGAGATGTTGGATGCGCCGTGGCAAAAACATGCCCCGGCGCATGGGGCGCGAGATGCGCCTTCAGGCCGATCGGCCCCATGCCGGGACCGCCGCCGCCGTGCGGGATGGCGAAGGTCTTGTGCAGGTTCATGTGGCTGACGTCGGCGCCGATCGCAGCCGGCGAGGTGAGGCCGACCTGGGCGTTGAGGTTGGCGCCGTCCATGTACACCTGGCCGCCGTGCTTGTGCACGACCGCGCAGATCTCCTTCACCGCCTCCTCGAAGACGCCGTGGGTCGAGGGGTAGGTGATCATCAGGCAAGACAGGGTGGCGGCATGCAGCTCCGCCTTGGCCTCGAGGTCGGCGACATCGATGTTGCCACTGTCGTCGCAATCGATCACCACCACCTGCAGGCCGCACATCTGCGCCGTGGCCGGGTTGGTGCCGTGCGCCGACTTCGGGATCAGGCAGACGTTGCGGTGCGCCTCACCCTGCGCCGCCTGGTAGCGGCGGATCGACACCAGTCCGGCGTATTCGCCCTGGGCGCCGGAGTTGGGCTGGATGCAGATGGCGTCGAAGCCGGTGACGGCCTTCAGCCAGTCGCTGAGGCCGCCGATCATCTCGGCGTAGCCGGCAGCCTGCTCGGACGGAGCGAAAGGATGCATGTCGCCGAACTCCGGCCAGGTGACCGGGATCATCTCGCTGGCGGCGTTCAGCTTCATGGTGCAGGAACCGAGCGAGATCATCGAATGGTCGAGCGCGAGGTCCTTGTTCTGCAGCCGCTTCAGGTAGCGCAGCATCTCGTGCTCGGTGTGGTGCGCGCTGAACACCGGGTGCGAGAGGATGGCGTCGGTGCGCAGCAGGCCGGCGAGCGGATCGGCAGCGGCGGCCTGGGCGTCGAGTGCGTCGATGTCGGCCGGCTTGCCGGTGATGGCCTGGAGCAGGGCGGCGACGTCCTCGCGCGTGGTTTTTTCGTTCACGGAGAGGCCGCGCACCCGCTCGGAGACGCGGCGCAAGTTGAAGCCCGGCACGTCCGCGGTTGTCTCGACATGGAGCGTATCGAACCAGCGCTGCGTCAGCACTTTCACCCTGGCGGCCTTCAGTCCCGCGGCGAGGATGCCGGTCAGGCGGTGGATGCGCCCGGCGATGGTCTTCAGGCCCTGCGGGCCGTGGTAGACGGCGTACATGCCGGCGATGTTGGCGAGCAGCACCTGCGAGGTGCAGATGTTGGAGTTGGCCTTCTCGCGGCGGATGTGCTGCTCGCGCGTCTGCAGCGCCATGCGCAGGGCGCGCTTGCCGCGCGCGTCGACGGAGACGCCGATGATGCGGCCCGGCACGGCGCGCTTGTGCTCGTCGCGGCAGGCGAAGAAGGCGGCGTGCGGGCCGCCGAAGCCCATCGGCACGCCGAAGCGTTGCGAGGAGCCCAGCGCGATGTCGGCGCCCATGGCGCCGGGCGACTTCAGCAGCACCAGCGCCATCAGGTCCGTCGCGACCGCCGTCACACAGCCACTGACTTTCAGTTTGGCGATGACGTCGGTGAGATCGACGCACTCGCCGGTGTCGTTCGGATACTGCAGCAGGGCACCGAAGACGTCGTGCTTCGCCGCATCGGCGGCCGGGCCGACGATCAGCTCGAAGCCAAAGTAGCCGGCGCGCGTCTTTACCACGTCGAGGGTCTGCGGGAAGCAGGCGGCGTCGACGAAGAAGGCGTTGGATTTCGACTTGGAGGCGCGCCGCGCCATGGTCATGGCTTCCGCCGCGGCGGTGGCTTCGTCCAGCAGCGAGGCGTTGGCCAGTTCCAGGCCGGTGAGGTCGATCACCATCTGCTGGTAATTGAGCAGCGCCTCCAGCCGGCCTTGCGCGATCTCCGCCTGGTAGGGCGTGTAGGCGGTGTACCAGCCGGGGTTCTCCAGCAGGTTGCGCAGGATCACCTTGGGCGTCAGTGTGTCGTAATAGCCCATGCCGATGAGCGATTTTCTGACGATGTTCTTCGCGGCGATGGCCTTCAGCTTCGCCAGCGCCTCGTGCTCGCGCATCGGTTCGGGCAGGGCCAGCGGTTGCGCCAGACGGATTGCCGCCGGCACGGTCTGGCCGATCAGTTCGTCGAGACTGGCGGCGCCGACGGCGGCCAGCATGGCGGCCGTCTCGGCCGCATCGGGGCCGATGTGGCGGGCGAGAAACTCGTCGCGCTGCTCGAGCGCGGAAAGGGGAAGGCTCGTCATGCTCAGCCTTCGGCGGCGACCTTGGCGTAGGCGGCGGCGTCGAGCAGGCCGTCGAGGTCTGCGGCGTTGTCCGGCTTCAGCTTGAACAGCCAGGCGGCGTAGGCGTCCTGGTTGACCGACTCGGGCGCGTCGGCGGCGGCCTGGTTGACGGCGACCACCTCGCCGGCGATCGGCGCGTAGATGTCGGAGGCGGCCTTCACCGATTCGACCACCGCGCATTCCTCGCCGGCCTTCACCTTGCGGCCGACTGCGGGCAGTTCGAGGAAGACGATGTCGCCAAGGGCTTCCTGGGCGTGGTCGGTGATGCCGATGGTGACGAGGCCGTCGTCGGCAAGGCGCGCCCACTCGTGGGTCTGGGCGTATTTCAGGTCGGCGGGAATATTCATGTTTTTCTCCTGGGGATCAATTGTCGTGAACCAAAACCTTGCCGTTGCGCACGAAGGGCGGCTTGACCACCGTCGCCTTCAGGCGCTTGTCGCGAATCTCCACCTCGACCGTGTCGCCGACCGCGCAGCCGGCGGGCAGGCGCGCCAGCGCGATCGAGCGACCCATGGTCGGAGAGAAAGTGCCGCTGGTGATCTCGCCCTCGCCCTGCGCGGCGATGACCTTCTGGTGAGCGCGCAGCACGCCTTTGTCGAGGAGCAGCAGGCCGAGGGTCTGCCTTTCAGTTCGCCGTCCTGCGCAGACCGACTTTCCGATGAAGTCGCGCTTTGCTTCGAGATCGACCGTCCAGGCCAGCCCCGCCTCCAGCGGCGAAGTCTGTTCGTCCATGTCCTGGCCGTAGAGGGCCATGCCGGCTTCGAGCCGCAGTGTGTCGCGGGCGCCGAGGCCGGCGGGTTTCACGCCGGCGCCGAGCAGCGCATTCCAGGTGGCTTCGGCACGTGCGGCGGGAATCATCAGTTCGAAGCCTTCCTCGCCGGTGTAGCCGGTGCGGGCAATCAAGGCGTCGCCGAACCAGGCGGCGTGGAAGGGCTTCAGTTCCGCGCTGGCGGCTTCGGCGCCGGGCAGGGCGGCCCAGGTCTTCGCGCGGGCGTTCGGCCCCTGCACGGCGATCATGGCGAGGTCGCGCCGCGGCTTTACCGCAACGTTCCCGGCATGCTGCATGATCCAGGCGAGGTCCTTGTCGGCGGTACCGGCGTTGACGACGACGCGGTAGAAGTCCGGCCGGAAGAAGTAGACGATGAGGTCGTCGATGACCCCGCCCTGCGGGTTGAGCATGCAGGAGTAGAGCGCACGGCCGGGTACGGTCAGCTTGTCGACGTTGTTGGCGATGAGCTTGTGCAGCAGGTCATGGGCGCCGGCCCCCTCGA
>JAEUNH010000086.1 GCA_016791205.1 Rhodocyclaceae bacterium
CGGCGCCGGTCTTGGGCAGGCCGTCGACGTAGCGCTTGATCTCGACGATCGCCGGCACCGCCTCGCGCACCTGGCCGAAGAATTCCAGGCACACCGTGCGGGTGTGCGGCGGCATCTTGTGCAGCACCCAGCGCGCGGCGACGATGAGGCCGTCCGTGCCTTCCTTCTGCACGCCGGGGATGCCGCCCAGGAACTTGTCGGTGACGTCCTTGCCCAGGCCGTCCTTGCGGCAGTGGGCGCCAGGCATGGACAGCAGCTCCTCGCCCAGCGGCTTGTAGCTGAGGCCGTCGAAGCGGCGCAGGCGGAAGCGGGCGGTGTGCTGCTCGTGGATCTTGCCGAAGTTGTGGTCCAGGCGTTCGACTTCCAGCCAGTTGCCGTCGGGCGTGACCATTTTCCACCACGCCAGGTTGTCGAGCGCGGTGCCCCACAGCACGGCCTTCTTGCCGCCGGCGTTCATGGCGATGTTGCCGCCGACGCAGGAGGCGTCGGCCGAGGTCGGGTCGACGGCGAAGACCAGTCCGCCCTCCTCGGCGGCCTCCATCACGCGCCGCGTCACCACGCCGGCGCCGCACTGGATGGTCGCGTAGGGCCGGTCCGTTCCGGGCAAAGTCAGTTCCTGCGGCACGGCGAGGCGGTCGAGCTTTTCGGTGTTGATGACGACCGAGTTGGGCGTCAGCGGCACGGCGCCGCCGGTGTAGCCGGTGCCGCCGCCGCGCGGGATGATCGTGAGATTCAGCGCGATGCAGTCCTTCACCAGGCCGGGGATTTCGTCCTCGGTGTCCGGGCAGAGCACGACGAAGGGATACTCGACGCGCCAGTCGGTGGCGTCGGTGACGTGCGAGACGCGCGAGAGGCCGTCGAAGCAGATGTTGTCGCGCCGGGTGTGCCGCGACAACGCGCGCAACACTTTGGCGCGCAGGGCGGCGGTGGCGGCGAAGCCGGCGGCGAAGCGCTCGACGGCGACGTGCGCCGCCGCCAGCAGTTGCGCGACGGCCTCGTTGCCCTGGCGGCGCTTCTCGATCTCGGCGAGGCGGTGGCGCAGGGCGCCGATCAATGCTTCGCGGCGGCCGGGATTGTCGAGCAGGTCGTCTTCCAGATACGGATTGCGCTGCACCACCCAGATGTCGCCCAGCACCTCATAGAGCATGCGCGCCGAGCGGCCGGTGACGCGCTCGGCGCGCAGCGTGTCGAGCACCCGCCAGGCCTCCAGCCCGAGCAGGCGGATGACGATCTCGCGGTCGGAGAACGAGGTGTAGTTGTAGGGGATTTCGCGCAGGCGGGCGGTCATGGCGAAATTCTAGCTTATTGCGGCGCAGCATAAGACGACCGTATGCGAGGTCAGGAATATCCCGAATGCCAGGAATACCCGTTTGTGCTATATGGACATCCTTGCAATCGGCAGCCGCGGGGCTGCCGGGACGGCGCCCCAGAACCCGGCGTGACCACAAAACCATAATTGTCACGAAGGAATCCGATGCGTATCACGGCTTGCCTCGGGTATGCGGCCCTGCTGTTCCTCGGCGCCTGCGCGCGTCCTGCGCCGGAGCTGCGCTTCGGCCTCAGCCCCTGGCCGGGCAATGCGCCTTTCATCCAGGCCGGCGACGACGGCCGTCTCGGCGCCGGCGTGCGCGTCGTCGAGCTCGCTTCCGAAACGGCGACCCTGCAGGCCTTCCGCAACCGGACCCTGGAAGCGGCGATCCTGACCCTCGATGAAGTCCTCCTGCTCGCCGCGGAGGGCTTGCCGCTGCGCGTGGCGGCGCTGACGGATTTCTCCGCCGGGGCCGGCAGGATCATGGCGCGGCCGGCCATCGGCAGCCTGAAGGCGCTGCGCGGCCGCCGCGTGGCGGTGGAAAGCGCCGCGGTCGGCTCCTTCATGCTGGCGCACGCCCTGCGCGAGGCCGGACTGGCGTCCGCCGACGTCGAACTGGTAGCCCTGCTGCCGCACGAGCAGGCGCGCGAATATGCCGCAGGCCGCATCGATGCCGCGGTCGGCCACGAGCCCTATTCCAGCCGGCTGGAGCAGCTGGGCGCCCGCGGCATTTACGACACCGGCCGTGCCGATGGCGACATCCTGAGGGTGCTGGTGCTCCACGAGGGCGCGGTGCCGCCCGGGCGGCTCACTGCCCTGGCGGGCGCGCTGTTTGCCGCCCAGGCCGGATTCGCGCCGCTCGATGCCGGCGCGGCGGCGCGGGCGGCGAAACGTTATGGGTTGAGCGCGGCGGAATTCGCGCGGGCCTGGGAAGGGCTGCGGCCGCTCGGCGAGCGGGAAAACCGGGATTACTTCGCCGACGATGCGGCGCGGCTGCGGACGTTGCTGGCGCACATCCGGGACGAGATGCTGGCCGCCGGCCTGATCGACCGGCCGCCGCTCAACCTGGCCTTCGGGCTGCCGCGATGAAGTCCTGGCTCGACGATCTGGCCGTCCATGCCGCGGGGTTTCGGCTGCGAACCGGCATCCCGCTGCTGATGATCGGCTTCGCCCTGGCGGTTTCCCTGGTCGTGAGCCTGCGCCATGCCGCCGAGGAGGCGGGGGAGGCGGAGGCGGCCGGCCTGGAGCAGATGGCCCAGCGCGCCGTCCGCCTGCAATCGATGCTGGAGACCTATTACCGCAACCGCCTGGAGGAGAACGTCCAGGATGCGGTGGCGCAGAGCGGTGCGCAGAGAGGCCACCGCCTGGCGATGGTGGTAGACGAGAATGGCCGGGTGGTCGCCGCCAGCCGCAGCCTGGCGCTGGGCGAGATGGCTGAGGCGGTCCTGCCGCGCCTCGTCCGCAACGCCGATCTGCTGGCCGAAGGCGGCAAGGTGCGCCGGCTGCGCGGCGGTATCGTTCGCCTGGGCGCAGGCGGCGATTCGGTGGCGGCGCTGTTCCCGGTCAGCTTCGACGCCGGCAAGCGTTCGCTCGGCAAGGAACGGGTCGGCCTGCTGTTCATCGAGCACGATCTGAGCGAGCGCAAGGCCGCCGCCCGGACGGACGTGCAGGCCGCCGCCGCCAAGCTGACCGCGGTGATCCTGCTCTTCGCCCTGCTGGTCTGGCTGGTCCTCGACATCCTGCTGACGCGCCGCCTGCGCCGTATCGTCGCCGCGGTGCGCCGTATCGCGGAGACCGACTTTTCCGCCCGCACCGGCATCGCCGGCCGCGACGAGATCGGCCGCGTGGCGCGGGCCGTCGACGAGATGGCCGGCCAGCTCGGCGAGGCGCGCCGCCAGCTGCAGCACGAGCGCGACCACCTCGACGAGCTGGTGGCCGTGCGCACGGCCGAGCTGCGGCATGCCAACCAGGCGCTGGAGGCCTTCAGCTACTCGGCCGCCCACGACCTGCAGGCGCCGCTGCGCTCGATCCGCGGCTTTTCCGAGATCGTGCTGGAGGAGTACGGCGAGCGGCTCGACGAACAGGGCCGCGGCCACCTGCAGCGCGTCATGCGCGCCGCGCGCCGCATGTCGAACATGGTCGAGGACCTGCTGGCCTTCTCGCGCAGCGCCCGCGGCGAGCTGCATCGCGAAACCGTGGATCTCTCCGCCCTGGCCGACGAGATCGCCGCCGAGCTGGCCGGCCGCGATCCCGTCCGCCGCATCGAGTGGCGCATCGCCAGCGACATCGTCGCCGAGGGCGACCCCAGCCTGCTCGCCAGCGTGCTGGCCAACCTGCTCGGCAATGCCTGGAAGTATTCCGCCGAGCGCGAGACGGCGGTCATCGACTTCGACACGCGGCAGGACGACGGCGCGCGCATCTATTGCGTGCGCGACAACGGCGTCGGCTTCGACCCGGAGCAGGCGGCGAAGATCTTCGAGCCCTTCCAGCGCCTGCACAGCCAGGAGCGCTTCGAGGGCAGCGGCATCGGCCTCGCCACGGCGCGCCGCATCGTCGAGCGTCACGGCGGCCGCATCTGGGCCGAAGCGGCGCCCGAGGGCGGCGCGACGTTCTGCTTCACGCTGGGGCGATAAGCAATTAACCGTGCATTTTCACCATATTGGTGATAGATTGCACGGATGAACCCACGTCTTGCTCAACAACAACTTGAGAGTCTGCTGTCCCAGTTTCCTGCGGTGGTGCTCGTCGGACCGCGTCAGTCGGGGAAAACGACCCTGGCGCTGGCAGAATCGGAACGACGCGACGGCGCGCTTTATCTCGATCTGGAACTGCCCTCCGCCCAGCGCCAGCTGGACGATGCGGAAGCCTTTCTGCTCGCGCATCGCAACCGGCTGGTGATCCTGGACGAGGTGCAGCGCCTGCCCGGGCTGTTTGCCGTGCTGCGCGGCGTGATCGACCTGCGCCGCCGGGCGGGCGAATCCGCCGGACAGTTCCTGCTGCTCGGTTCGGCCTCCGGCGTGCTGTTGCAGCAGGCGAGCGAAAGTCTCGCGGGCCGCATCGCCCAGCTCGAATTGACGCCCTTCCAGGCGCGGGAAGTGCTGCCGGCAGGCGTCGCCGACGACCTCAACGCCCTTTGGGCACGGGGCGGGTTTCCGCTTTCCTGGCTGGCCCGGGACGATGCGGCCAGCCTGCGCTGGCGCGAGGCTTTCATCGCCACCTATCTGGAGCGGGACATTCCCGCCCTCGGCCCGCGCATTCCCGCCACCACCCTGCGCCGCCTGTGGACCATGCTGGCCCACGGCCAGGGAGGGCTGCTCAACCAGTCGCAACTGGCGGCCTCGCTCGCCGTCAGCGGCCAGACCGTTGCCCGCTACATCGACCTCCTGTGCGACCTGATGCTGGTGCGCCGCCTGCCCGCCTGGCACGGCAGCGTCGGCAAGCGGCTGGTGCGTGCGCCGAAGGTCTTTGTGCGCGACAGCGGCATCGTGCATGCCCTGCTCGGGCTGGTGAACCTGGAAGCGGTGCTGGCCCACCCCGTGGCCGGCGCGAGCTGGGAAGGCTTCGTCATCGAGCAGTTGCTTGCCGCCGCGCCGCAAGCCGAAGCCAGCTTCTACCGCACCTCGCACGGCGCGGAAGCCGATCTGGTGCTGCGTTTCCGCGGCGGCGAAACCTGGGTGGTGGAAATCAAGCGCTCTTCCGCGCCAACGGTGTCCCGCGGATTCCATCTGGCCGCAACGGACGCGGGCGCCACGAAGAAGCTGCTGGTCGCGCCGGTGCCCGCGCCTTACCCCATGCGCGACGGCATCGAAGTAATGGACCCGCTTTCTGCCGCGTTGTTGTTGGCGGCGCATTGAATCAACCCAGGTTCGTTTCCATGACCATCGACTACCTCACCAATATCCTCAACGCCCGCGTCTACGACGTGGCGATCGAATCGCCGCTCGATCCGGCACCGAATCTCTCGGCGCGGCTGCACAACACCCTGCTCCTGAAACGCGAGGACATGCAGGAAGTGTTTTCCTTCAAGCTGCGCGGCGCCTACAACAAGATGGCGCACCTGTCGCCGGCGGCCTTGAAGCGCGGCGTCATCACGGCTTCCGCCGGCAACCATGCCCAGGGCGTGGCGCTGGCCGCGCAGCGCCTGGGCTGCCAGGCAGTCATTGTCATGCCGGTGACGACGCCGCAGATCAAGATCAACGCCGTCGCGGCGCGCGGCGCCGAGGCGGTGCTGGCGGGGGATTCCTACGACGAGGCCTACCGGCACGCGCTGGAACTGGAAAAGCAGCGCCGGCTGAGCTTCGTGCACCCCTACGACGATCCGGAAGTCATCGCCGGCCAGGGCACCATCGGCATGGAGATCCTGCGCCAGCACACGAAGCCGATCCACGCCATCTTCGTGCCCGTCGGCGGCGGCGGCCTGATCGCCGGCATCGCCGCCTATGTCAAGCGGCTGCGGCCGGAGATCAAGGTGATCGGCGTCGAGCCGGTGGAGGCCGACGCCATGGCGCGCTCGCTCGCCGCCGGCCATCGCGTGCGCCTGAATCAGGTCGGCCTCTTCGCCGATGGCGTGGCGGTGAAGCAGGTCGGCGAGGAGACCTTCCGCATCTGCAAGGCAGCGGTCGACGCGGTGATCCTGGTCGACACCGATGCCATCTGCGCCGCCATCAAGGACGTCTTCGAGGACACCCGCTCGATCCTCGAGCCGGCCGGCGCGCTGGCCATCGCCGGCGCCAAGGCCTGGGCGGCGAAGCACAAGCTGCGCAACGAGACACTGGTGGCGGTGGCTTCCGGCGCCAACACCAACTTCGACCGCCTGCGCTTCGTCGCCGAGCGCGCCGAGGTGGGCGAGCACCGCGAGGCGGTGCTGGCGGTGACGATCCCCGAGACGCCGGGCAGCTTCAGGAAGTTCTGCCGCCTGCTCGGCGCGCGCAACATCACCGAGTTCAACTACCGCTTCGCCGATCCGCGGGAGGCCCACGTTTTCGTCGGCGTGCAGGTGGGCAGCCGCGCCGAGTCGCTGAAGCTGGTCGATTCGCTGCGCCGCCACGGCCTCGATACGCTCGACCTGACCGAGGACGAGATGGCCAAGCTGCACGTGCGCCACATGGTCGGCGGCCACGCGCCGGTGGACCACGAGCTGATCTACCGCTTCGAGTTTCCCGAGCGGCCGGGGGCGCTGATGAACTTTCTCGACAGCATGAGCGCGGGCTGGAACATCTCGCTGTTCCACTACCGCAACCACGGCGCCGACTACGGCCGCGTGCTGGTGGGGATGCAGGTGCCGCCGCGCGAGAAGCCGGCCTTCCGCGCCTTCCTGAAGGACCTCGGCTACGCCAACTGGGACGAAACGCGGAACCCGGCCTACCGGATGTTCCTCGGCTGAGGTGGCGGCCTATCCCCGGCCCTCCCGGGGAAAGGGGTGACGTCGGTTCAGCCGCTGCGCGGCTTCCCCGTGAATGGACTCAAGCCTTCCTGACGCACCTCGTACGCTCCCGCTTCGGTGACGATGAAGTCCATCGGCAGGTCGTGGGGCTGCGGGCGGATGCTTGAAACCCGCCCCAGTTCGAAGCCGACGCCGATGGCCTTCGGGCGCGGAGCAAGCGCCGCCAGGCTGCGGTCGAAGTAGCCGCCGCCGTAGCCGAGGCGGTAGCCGGCGGCGTCGAAGGCGTTGAGCGGCATCAGGATCGCATCGGGCCGGAGCGGTTCGCCCTGCGCCGGAATGTGGATGCCGTAGCGGTCCTCGATCATTTCGCTGCGTGGCGTCCATTCGCGGAATTCCAGCGGCAGGCCGTTGTCCACCACCACCGGCAGGCAGGCGCGCAGGCCGCGGTCGAGCAGTCGCGTCACCAGCGGCCGGGCGTCGAACTCGGCGCGGAAGGGCCAGCAGAAACCGGGCACGGCCGGCTGCAGGGCCTCCAGCAGCGCGCCCAGGTGCCGTTCGATCTCCCGCGACAGTCGCGCGTGCTCGGCTGCCGGCAGCGCCTCTCGCGCGGCGACGAGGCGGCTGCGCAGGCCGGCGCGATAGGCGCGGAGCGGTTCCGCGGAGTCCGTCATGGGCGATGTGCTATTCTCGAAGCGGTGGTTGAACTATATATGAAGCGTCTGTCGTGCGCCCTGTCGCTGGCGCTGCTTGTCCCGATCCTGCATGCCGCGAGCGGCGACGATCGCCTGCTGGCGGCGAAGGATGCGGCCCATCGCGGCGACCGCGTGAAGCTCGCCCGGCAGATCGAATCCCTGCGCGGCCACGAGCTCGAGCCCTATGCCGAGTACTGGCTGCTCAACCTGCGCCTGCAGGAGGCCGGCCACGACGAGCTGCGCGAGTTCCTCTCGCGCCAGTCCGGCAGCTACCTCGCCGACAAGCTGCGCGGCGAATGGCTCAAGGTACTGGGCAAGCGCCGGGAATGGGATGCGTTCGAGACAGAATATCCGCCGCTCGTCCAGTCCGACCAGGAGCTGACCTGCTACGCCCTGCAGAACCGCCTGCGGCTGGCCGACCTGGGGGCGCTCGACGAGGCGCGGCCGCTGTGGTTCCTCGCCGCCGAGCTGCCGGACTCCTGCGCGCCGCTGATGGAACAGCTGATCGCCGACGGGCGCCTCGGCGTGGACGACATCTGGGAGCGCCTGCGCCGCCTGCTGGAAGCCAAAAAGCTCGGCGCCGCCAAGCTCGCCGCGGCTTATCTGCCCGCCGGCCAGGCGCCTGCGGCGAAGACCCTGGAGGCCGTCGCCGACAAGCCGCTGCGCCACCTGGCGCTGCTGCCCGACCACTTCGCGGCCGGCCGTCAGGGCCGGGAGATGGCGCTCTTCGCCCTGCAGCGGCTGGCCCGCAACGACCCGCAGCAGGCCGCCCAGCAGTGGGACAAGATCAGGTCGAAATTCTCCGCCGCCGACCGCGGCTATCTCTACGGCCAGCTCGGCTGGCAGGCGGCCCTCAAGCATCAGCCGGAAGCGCTCGGCTGGTATGCCCAGGCCGCCGGCGCGCCGCTCTCGGAGGAACAGCTGGCCTGGAAGGCGCGCGCCGCCCTGCGCGCGCTCGACTGGGCGGTGGTGCATGAAGCCATCGAGCAGATGCCGAAGGCGATGCAGGCCCGGCCCGACTGGGTCTACTGGCTCGGCCGCGCCCACCAGGCGCTCGGCCGGCAGGAGGAGGCGCGGGGGCTCTACCAGCGCATCGCCGGCCAGCCCAGTTTCTACGGCAACCTGGCCGACGACGAGCTGGGCCGCCCCATCCTGCCGCCGGCGAATGCGCCGAAGCCGAGCAGCGAGGACGTCAGGGCGGTGGCCGCCCTGCCCGGCATCCGCCGCGCTCTGGCGCTGTTCCGCCTCGATCTGCGCATCGAGGGCATCCGCGAATGGAACTGGAGCCTGCGCGGCCTCGACGACGCCGGCCTGCTGGCGGTGGCCGAGCTGGCCCGCCGCAACGACATCTTCGACCGCGCCATCAACACCGCCGACCGCACCCTGGCCCTGCACGACTACTCGATGCGTTACCTGGCGCCGTTTCGCGAGCATGTCGAGCCCAAGGCGCTGGCGCTGCAGCTCGACCAGGGCTGGGTCTACGGCCTGATGCGGCAGGAGAGCCGCTTCATCAGCAACGCCAAGTCGGTGGTCGGCGCCAAGGGGCTGATGCAGCTGATGCCGAAAACCGCGAGCTGGGTGGCGAAGAAGATCGGCATGAACAGCTACCATCCCGGCCGGGTGCACGACCTCGACACCAACGTCACGCTCGGCACCCACTACCTGAAGATGGTGCTCGACGAGCTGGACAGCCACCCGGTGCTGGCCTCCGCCGCCTACAACGCCGGGCCGGGCCGGGCCCGCAAGTGGCGCGACGTCAAGCCGATCGAGGGCGCCATCTATGCCGAGACCATCCCCTTCAACGAGACGCGCGACTACGTCAAGAAGGTGATGAGCAACGCGGTGTATTACTCGGCGCTGTTCGACGGCCAGCCGCAATCGCTCAAGCGCCGCCTCGGCACCATCCAGCCGAAGAACGGCGGCGACGCCTTCAAGATCGAAGACCTACCTTGACTGCTTGATGGCAAGGAGCGCCTGGTTGCGCAGCGCGCGCAGCAGGGAAAGGATGTTCTCCGGGATCAGCAGTTCGCCGGCCAGCGCCTTGTCGGCGTAGATCAGCCCGACCGGCTTGTTGCGGATCACCAGCGGGAACAGGATGAACGTCTCGGCCGGCACGGTCCGGCCGAACCAGTCCGGGATGTGGCCGCAGATCTTCGGGTCGCGGATGTCGGAGATCAGGATGTCGGCGCCGCGCGTCAGCGCCACCTCGAAGATGTCCTGGCGGGCCCCCAGCTGGAAGCGGAAGCGGGGGATGATCGCCTCGATGTCCGGGCCGAAGCCGAACTTGGCCGCCATGCCCTGGCCGTGCGGGTCCTTGATGCAGAGCAGGACATGCTGGAAGCCGACGCCGCGGTACATGGTCTCGACGATGATGCGCAGGATGTCGCCGAGGGCGTGGTCGGCCACCAGCGCGCCGGTGATGTCCTGGATGCCGGCGTTGAGCGCCGCCTGGGTCTCCTCCAGGCTCGGCCCGGCCGGCGCGGCGGATCCGATCCCCGCCGGCGCGGCTTCGACCAGGGTGCCGGCCAGGGTCAGGGTCAGGTCGTCGTCGAGACTGCCGCCGCTGTCGTCCTCGTCCGCGGCGGCCGCTTCGGCGCCGGCGCTGCTCCAGGCGTCGATCTGGCGACCCAGGACGCTGTGCTGCAGATTGAGGCGGATCGCCGCCGTGTAGCTGACGACTTCGTCGAGCGAGCGCTTGACGGCGAGTGCCAGTTCTTCGCCGTCGCAGGGCAGGGCCTGGCCGAAGCGCTGGCCGATCCTCGCCAGTTCGGCTCCCTGCCGCTCGGCCGGCGTCTGCTCGAACACCGCGCACAGTTCTTCGGCGAGCCCGGCCAGCACTCGCAGCCGCTCCTGGGCGCCGGCCGGCTTTTTCACCGCACCGTCGGGCAGCCGCCGCATGCTGCCGACCAGGCCGTCTGGGAAGCCCCAGCTGCGGGCCACCCCGATGCCGAGTTCCTCGTAGGACAAGCCGAGCACCCTGGCCGAGGCGAAGGCCTCGCTGGCGCCGTCCTGCTCCATGCCCTTGCGGATCTCGGCCGCCTCGTCGGGGAAGTAGTAGCAGGTCAGCATGCGGCCGAGGTTGTGGAACATGGCGCAGATGAAAGCCTCCTCGAAATCCTTGACCATGCCCTTCCTGGCCATGTCGCGGGCCAGGATGCCGCTCATGATGGCGCGCACGAACTCCTCGCGCAGCTGCGCCGCCTGGCCGGGATTCTGCAGGTGCTCCATCAGCACCAGCGAAGTGGCGATCGAGCGCACGGTGCCGAAGCCGAGGATCATCACCGCCCGCGAGATGGTGCTGATGGCGCCGCCGCCGGCCTGGCGGTAGTAGGCGGCGTTCACCAGCCGCATCAGCTTGTTGGTGAGCGCCACGTCCTTGAGGATGGTGTTGGAGAAGGAGGCCACGCTCTCCTGCTCCGAGGCGGCCAGCCGGTTGATGCCGGAGATGGCTTCCGAGAGCGCCGGGAAGTCGCTCTTGTGGCGCATCCGGCGCAGCAGGAAGTCGAGCGTCGACTGCTTGCCGCCCTCGGCAGGCCGCGCCGGCGCGGCCGCCTCGGGCGGCGCCAGCCAGGCCTTGAGGGCGGTGCGCAGGGCGGCGATGTCGGCGTAGCGCGCCGCGCTGTCCATCGCCGTGGCGCGCAGGATGATGTCGCCGAGCCGCTCGTCGATCAGCCCGGCGGCCTCCGGCGGCAGCCGGATCGGTGCCGAGGACATCCGGTGCAGCACCGCCAGCACGTTCTTGCCGCTCACCACCGGCCGGCCGGTGATCATCTCGCAGAGGATCAGCCCGGCCGAGAAGATGTCCGACTGCACGCTGGCCAGGCCGTCGACGATGCACTCCGGCGCCAGATAGGCCGGCGTGCCGGCGATGCCTTCGCTGGCTTCCGCCTCGGCGCCCCGGTCGATGCGCACGGCGATGCCGAAGTCCATGACCCGCGGCACGCCCTCGGCGTTCATCAGGATGTTGGAAGGCTTCAGGTCGCGGTGGATGATGCCGTGGCGGTGGGCGTGCTCGACGGCGTCGAGGATCTGCAGCATGACGCCGACGGCGCGCGGCGGCGGCAGCCCGCCCTGGGCGCGCAGCAGCCCGGCCAGGGTGTCGCCCTCGACGTACTCGAACACCAGGTAGGGGTCGCCGTCCTGTTCGCCGGCCTCGAAGATCGGCACGATGTTGGGGTGGCGCAGCCGGCTCACCGTGCGCGCCTCGTCCATCAGGGCGCGCTGGCGCGCCTCGTCGCGGCCCTTCAAATGCAGCGACTTGATCGCCACCTCGCGCTCCAGCCGGGCGTCGCGGGCCAGGTAGACGACGCTCTGCGCCCCGGTGCCGAGCAGGCGGAGGATTTCGAATTTGCCGATTTGCCGGGGCAAAGGCGCTGGATTTCGCATATATCGTGAAAACACCGGCCTGCAAGCAGGCTGCAGACTGATATAACGCCCGCCTGCGGCCGCACTTGAGATTAAAATCCATCCAGCAGATTGCCGATTGCCCACATGACCGCCAAAAACATCCTCCTGCTCGGCGGCTCCGGCTTTCTGGGCGGCCATGTCGCCCAGCAGCTGGCCGCCCAGGGCCACCGCCTGACCGTGCCCACCCGCCACCGCGAGCGGGCCCGCCACCTGCTCGTGCTGCCGACGGCGGAGGTGATCGAGGCCAGCGTGCACGACGAGGCCGCCCTGGCGCGGCTGGTCGCCGGCCAGGACGCCGTGATCAACCTGGTCGGCATCCTGCACAGCCGCCACGGCCTGCCCTACGGCCCCGACTTCGCCCGGGCCCACGTCGAACTGCCGAAGCGGCTGGCTGCCGCCTGCCGCGCCGCCGGGGTGCGCCGCCTGATCCATGTCTCGGCCCTGAACGCCGAGGTGAATGGCCCCAGCCAGTATTTGCGCTCGAAAGGCCAGGGCGAGGCCGAGCTGCGCGCCGCCGGCGCGGCGCTCGACCTGACGATCTTCCGCCCCTCGGTGGTGTTCGGCCCGGAGGACAGCTTCCTCAACCTGTTCGCCCGCCTGCAGCGCTTCGCGCCGCTGATGCCGCTCGGCAACACCCGGGCGCGCTTCCAGCCGGTGTATGTCGGCGACGTGGCCCGGGCCATCGCCGCCAGCCTGGCGCGGCGCGACGCCGTCGGCCAGGCCTATGGCTGCTGCGGCCCGCGCGTCTACACCCTGGCCGAGCTGGTCCGCTACGCCGGGGAACTGAGTGGCCACCGGCGCCCGGTGATCGAACTGCCGGAAGCCCTGGCCCGCCTGCAGGCGGGGCTGCTGGAACTGCTGCCCAAGCCGCCGCTGTCGGTGGACAACCTCGACTCGATGGAGGTCGACAGCGTCTGCCCCGGCGGCGAGCCGCTGCCCTTCGGCCTGCGGCCGACGCCGCTGGAGGCGATCGCGCCGGGCTACCTGTCGGGCGCCTCGCAGCGCCTGAGCAACTACGGCCGTCGCCCCAAGGCCCACCGCTGAAGTGAGGACCTATCCCCCAGCCCCTTTCCCAAGGAAAGGGGTGACGAAGGTTCAGCCGCTGCGCGGCTTCCATGGCACTGGCTTCAGCCCTCCTTGGGGCGGCCCGGCGGAGGGCTGAGATGAGGACCTATGTCGTCGGCGGTGCGGTGCGGGATCGCCTGCTCGGCTTGCCGGTGCAGGACCGCGACCACGTGGTGGTCGGCGCCTCGCCCGAAGCGATGCTGGCCCGCGGCTTCAAGCCGGTGGGCAGGGATTTCCCGGTGTTCCTGCACCCCGAGACGCACGAGGAATACGCCCTGGCCCGTACCGAGCGCAAGACCGCGCCCGGCTACAAGGGCTTCGTCTTCCACGCTTCGCCCGAGGTGACGCTGGAAGAGGATCTGGCGCGCCGCGACCTCACCATCAACGCCATCGCCCAGGACGAGGACGGCACGCTGGTCGACCCCTTCGGCGGCCGGGCCGACCTTTCGGCGCGGCGACTGCGGCATGTCGGGCCGGCCTTCGCCGAGGATCCGGTGCGGGTGCTGCGGGTGGCGCGCTTCGCCGCCCGCTTCGCCGATTTCCAGGTGGCGGAGGAAACCCTCGCCCTGATGCGGGCGATGGCCGACAACGGCGAGGTCGATCACCTGGTGCCTGAGCGCGTCTGGCAGGAATTCTCGCGCGGCCTGATGGAGGCGCGTCCCTCGCGGATGGTGGCGCTGCTGCACGAGTGCGGCGCCCTGGCCCGGGTGCTGCCCGAACTCGATCGCCTGTTCGGCGTGCCGCAGCCGGCCGAGCACCATCCGGAAGTCGACACCGGGGCCCACGTCCTGCGGGTGATCGACCAGGCGGCAGCGCGCCATTTTCCGCTGCCGGTGCGGCTGGCCGCGTTGCTGCACGACCTGGGCAAGGGCGCCACGCCGCCCGGCGAATGGCCCCACCACCACGGCCACGAGGCCGCCGGCGCGGCGCTGGCCGAGGCCGCCTGCGAGCGCCTGCGGGCGCCGGCCGACTGCCGCGAGCTGGCGGTGCTGGCGGCGCGCGAGCACGGCCTGGTGCACGATGCCGCCAGGCTGCGGCCGGCCACGACGGTCAAGCTGCTGGAGCGGGCCGACGCGCTGCGCCGCCCCGAGCGCTTCGGCCAGCTGCTGGAGGCCTGCGAATGCGACTTCCGCGGCCGGCCCGGCTGGGAAGACCGCCCCTGGCCGGCCGGCGAGATCCTGCGGCGGGCGCTGGCCGCCATGCAGGCAGTTGACGCCGGCGCCATCGCCGCCGCCTGCGCCGACCCGGCGCAGATCCCCCAACGCATCCACGAGGCGCGGGTGGCCGCGGTGCGCCACGCCTCGCCGTCCTGCGGAGACTGACTTTTCATGCGCCGATCGATCCTCGCCTGGCTGATGCTCTTCACCCTGCCGCTGCACGCCGAGGAGGCGCCGCCGCCGGCACAGGCCGCGCCGCCGGCACAGGCCGCGCCGCAGCGCAGCCCGGAGGAAGAGCTGGCCGCCCTGCGGCCGGTGCTGATCGGCAAGCGCTACCTCGACCAGGCCAGGAAGCGCCTCGCCGTGCAACTGGCGCGCCTGAGTCGCCAGCAGGACAACCCGGAGACCTGGTTCGAGGACAACGCCCTGGTGGTGAACGCCTTCACCGCCGACGTGCAGGTGATGTATGCGCTGGAATTCCAGGAAGGCGCCCAGCTGGTCTCCCACGGCATGATGAAAGGCTGGGGCATGGATCACGAGCGCCTGCACCAGCGCGCCCTGGCCAACCTCGACCGGGCCCACGGCGAGATCGCCATCAAGCCGGTCGGCAAGCTGCCCTGGCTGTCGGTGATCGAGACCGAAGACGGCTACGCCGCCAGCCGGGTGCTGCTGCACTGGCGCTGGGCCGAGCTGACGCTGACGCTGGGCGACGTCCTGGTCCTCGGCATGCCGACCCGCGACGTGGTGGTGTTCACCGCGACGCTCGATCCCGAGAAGATCGGACAGCTGCGCGAGACGGTCGAGACGGTGGAGCGCCACCAGGGCCGCCCGGTGTCGCGCCGGTTGTTCCAGTGGACCCCGCAGGGCTGGCTGGATTTCGACGAGTCTCTAGAACAGGCGCAGCAGCAGCGTCGCCAGCAGGGAGAGCAGCAGGGCGCTGGCGAAGGGAAAATGGTAGAGGCGGCCGCGAAACCTGAAGCTGACGTCGCCGGGCAGCCGGCGCAGGCCCAGGCGGGCGGCCAGCCGCGGCAGGAAGACGCCGGCAACGAACACCGTGATCAGCAGGGCCAGCAACCACTTCAGCATGGACGGGAGGATACGCGATGATCGAGCTGTACACCTGGGGCACCCCCAACGGCCGCAAGGTCTCCATCATGCTCGAGGAATGTGCTCTGCCCTACCGGGTGCACAAGATCGACATCACCCAGGGCGCGCAGTTCGCCCCGGCCTACCTGGCCATCAACCCGAACGGCAAGATCCCGGCCATCGTCGACCCCGACGGTCCCGACGGTCGTTCGATCAGCCTGATGGAATCGGGCGCCATCCTGGTCTATCTGGCCGGCAAGACCGGGCGCTTCCTGCCGGCCTCGGCGCGCGGCAAATACGAGGCCCTGCAGTGGCTGATGTTCCAGATGGGCGGGGTCGGCCCGATGTTCGGCCAGACCCACCACTTCCTGCGCTACGCGCCGGAGAAGGTCGATTACGCCATCGGCCGCTACACCAAGGAGACGGCGCGCCTCTACGGCGTGCTCAACGCCCGCCTGGCGCGCCACGCATTCCTTGCCGACGACTACTCCATCGCCGACATCGCCACCTACCCCTGGGTGGCCCGCCACGAGTGGCACGAGATCGCTCTCGCCAGCTACCCCAACGTGCAGCGCTGGTTCAAGGCCATCGCCTCCCGGCCGGCTGTCCAGCGCGGCATGGCGGTGCCCGCTTGATGGGGCGGGCCGAGGCGGCCGGCCTGGAGGTGATTGTCCGCCGGCCGCCGCAAAAAGTCGGTCTGCGCGACACGCCGCTGCTGTTCCTGCACGGCGCCTATGCCGCCGCCTGGTGCTGGGACGAGCACTTCCTGGCCTGGTTTGCCGAGCGCGGCTACGCCTGCCATGCGCCGAGCTTTTCCGGCCACGGCGGCTCGCCGGGGCGCGAGAGCCTGGACAGCTTCGGCATCGACCATTACGTGCAGGACGTGGCGAGCGTGGCCGCCCGGCTGCCGGCGCCGCCGGTGCTCATCGGCCACTCGATGGGCGGCATGGTGGCGCAGAAATACCTGGAGCGCCACGAGGCGGCCGGGGTGGTGCTGCTGGCCTCGGTGCCGCCGCAGGGCCTGTGGGCGGCGGCGCTCGGCCTGGCCTTCCAGAAACCTGGCCTGATGGGCGACCTCAACCGCCTGCTCGGAGGCGGCAAGGTGGCGCTCGACACCCTGCGCCAGGCCATGTTCGCCCAGCCGGTGACCAGCGAGGACCTGGCCCGCTGGTACAAGCGCATGCAGCCCGAGTCGCACCGCGCCATCTGGGACATGACGCTGTTCAACCTGCCGCTGAAAAGCCGCATGAAGCTGCCGCCGCTGCTGGTGCTGGGGGCCGAGCACGACAGCCTGATCCCGGCCTCCCAGGTGGAGATGACCGCCCGCCACTACGGCGTCGCGGCGGAACTATTTCACGGCATGGGCCACGGAATGATGCTTGAATCCGAGTGGGAACGGGTGGCTGGCCGCATCCTGGCCTGGCTCGACAGCGAGATTCATCCCCACCGGCAGTAGGTTTTTCCCGCGCCGGAAGAAATTTTCGTCCGGGATTCAACTTTTTCGATTTCCCGCCGTTATCCAGTTGACGTCCCGATGCCGGAGACGCGTCGAACGGAGGTCGTCATGAGAGTCGAAATGGACATGAGCACGGGAAAACGGATCGTCGAGCTGCGCGAAGAGTATGGCGAGGAGGTGCTCCTCTCCAACTGGCTGCCGCAACCCGAACTCGGCCTGGCCCTCCAGGAAGCCGCCCCGGCGCGGCACGCCAGCGCCGCCGAGCGGGACGTCGAAGCCTTCATGCGCGCGGTCTACCTCTGCCAGGAGTAAAGGCCTATCCCCCGACCCCTTTCCCGCGGAAAGGGGTGACGGCTGTTCAGCCGCTGCGCGGCTTCCCTTGAGTTCCCTGCATCCTGCCTGATCGCGCGCGGCGCCTGCCGTTAAAATGCGCGCCATGACCTCCCCCCTCGAAATCCGTTCCGCCTATCCCCATTTCCGCGCCATTCCCACCCGCTGGATGGACAACGATGTCTACGGCCACGTCAACAACGTCGTCTACTACGCCTATTTCGACACCGTCATCAACGAATACCTGATCCGCGAGGGCGGCCTCGACATCCGCGCCGGCGCGGTGGTCGGCTATTGCGTCGAGTCCAACTGCCGCTACCATCGCCCGCTCTCGTTTCCCGAGACCCTCGATGCCGGCCTGCGGGTGGCGCACCTGGGCCGCTCCTCGGCGCGCTACGAGATCGGCCTGTTCCGCCAGGGCGAGGACAAGCCGGCGGCGCAGGGGCATTTCGTGCATGTCTTCGTGGACCGCGAAAGAAACCGCCCGGCCGAGATCCCGCCGCCGATCCGCGCCAGTCTCGCGCGGCTGCTGCCGAAGTAGGCGCGTTTCCTACGGAAAAATAGGATCAACCCAAGGCCGCCCCGGACCGTTAATCCACTCAAGCAGCACGGGAGGACGCAAGGTGTTGTGACGGTCGCGCGGGCGGGTGTCCCGGCGGCCCGATCGCTGAAGGCCGGCAGCACCGTGACAAACCCTTGCGTCTTCGCCAGAACGATCAGAGCGCGTGCAGCCGGTCCCCGCTGGTGAATCCGAGCAGGGGCGCATCGATCTCCTTTCCCAGCATCAGCACCTTGAACAGCTCGCCCATCTCGGCGGGGCTGATGAGTTTCTGCGCGCCGGAGGCGAGGGTGGCGTAGGCCACCGCGCCATCTTCCTGGCGCGCTTCCAGCAGCTGCGCGAGGCCGCAGTTGAGGAGGAACTGCGCCTGGCTGGTGTAGCCGAGCACGTCGAGGCCCGCCTCGTGACCGGCCTCGGCGATCGCGGTGAAGTCGACGTGGGCGGTGATGTCGTTGAGGCCCGGCAGCCAGAACGGATCGGCGTGGGCGTGGTGGCGGTAGTGGCACATCAGCGTGCCCTCGGCGCGCTGCGGGTGGTAAACCTCGCGCTGCGGGAAGCCGTAGTCGAGCAGCAGCAGGGCGCCGCGCCGCAGGATGCGGCCCCACTCGGCGATCCAGGCGCGGGCGGCGAGGCCGACCTCCGAGACGTAGGGCGGCGTAAAAGTCGGTCTCCCTGGCACGGCGAGCAGCGCGCCTTCGGCCGGGCGCTCGCGCCAGGCGAAGGCGCCGTCTTCCAGCCCGACGCCGCGGGCGAAGACGCCATGCTCGCGCCAGGCGACAACCTCGACCGGCAGCGCGTCGAGCAGCTCGTTGGCGACGAGCGCGCCGCTGAACGATTCCGGCAGGGCCTCCAGCCAGCCGACGCGCGCCGCCAGCCGCGGCGCCCGTGCGAGAAGGGTCTCCTGCTGGCGCGCCCGCAGCTCGCCTGAGAGCTCCAGGATCTCGTAGCGTTCCGGCAGGGCGCCCAGCCGCTCGAGCGCCAACAGCAGTTCGGCCGCCAGGATGCCGCTGCCGGCGCCCGCTTCCAGGAGGCGCGGCGCGGACCGGCCCATGATCTGCGCCAGCTGGACGGCCAGGCATTGGGCGAACAGCGGCGAGAGCTCGGGCGCGGTGACGAAGTCGCCGGCCGCGCCGAACTTGCGCGCGCCGCCGCTGTAATAGCCGAGGCCCGGCGCGTAGAGCGCCAGCTCCATGTAGCGGGAGAAGGGGATCCAGCCGCCGGCCCGCCGGATTTCTTCCCGGATGCGCTCGGCCAGCTGGGCGCTGGCGGCGGCGGCATCGGCATCGGGTTCGGGCATTGTCATGGCGGGGCCGAATGTGCCCGATTCCGTTAAAATTCGCAAACTTATGAATGCGCTCCAAGACAAGGTGGTCCTCGTCACCGGCGCCGTGCGCCGCGTCGGCGCCGAGATCGCGCGCCGATTGCACGCCGAGGGCGCCGCGCTGGCCCTGCACTACCGTCATTCCGAGGCCGAGGCCAAAGGGCTGGTCGAGGAACTCAACGCGGCGCGTCCCGCTTCGGCCGTGGCCTTCCAGGCCGACCTGCTGCAGGCGGCGCAACTGCCCCGGCTGGTGGACGAAGCGGTCAAGCATTTCGGCCGGCTCGACGCGCTGGTGAACAACGCCTCCAGCTTCTACCCGACGCCGCTCGGCTCAATCGTCGAGGCCGAGTGGGACGACCTCATCGGCACCAACCTCAGGGCGCCGCTGTTTCTGGCCCAGGCGGCAGCCCCGCACCTGGCCCTGGCGCGCGGGGCCATCGTGAACATCACCGACATCCACGCCGAGCGGCCGCTGAAGAACTATCCCCTGTACTGCGCCGCCAAGGCCGGGCTGGCCGGCCTGACCCGGGCGCTGGCCCTGGAGCTCGGCCCGCACGTGCGGGTGAACGGCATCGCCCCCGGCCCGATTCTCTGGCCCGACGACGGCGCCTTCGACGCCGCCGCCCAGGCCAAGGTGGTCTCGCGGACCCTGCTCAAGCGCTGCGGCGAGCCGGCCGACATCGCCCGCACGGTGCTGTTCCTGCTGGCCGAGGCGCCCTTCGTCAGCGGCCAGATCATCGCCGTGGACGGCGGTCGGAGCGTGGTGCTGTGAGCGCCTATCTGGAAGCGCTGTTGCCCGATGAGCTCGGGGAGAAGGAACGCCACGAGGCCAACAAGCTGGCCAAGCGCCTGCGCCGCAACGTCGGCCAGGCCATCGGCGACTTCAACATGATCGAGGACGGCGACCGCGTCATGGTCTGCCTCTCCGGCGGCAAGGACAGCCACGCGCTGCTCGACATCCTGCTGCAGCTGCGCGAGATCGCGCCGGTGCGCTTCGAGCTGGTGGCGGTGAACCTCGACCAGAAGCAGCCGGGCTTTCCCGCAGAGGTGCTGCCCGGCTACCTGAAGGGGCTGGGCGTGCCCTTCCACATCGAGGAGCAGGACACCTACTCGGTGGTCAAGCGCGTCATCCCCGAGGGCAAGACCACCTGCTCGCTGTGCTCGCGGCTGCGCCGCGGCGTGCTCTACCGCGTCGCCGGCGAGCTCGGCGCCACCAAGATCGCGCTCGGCCACCATCGCGACGACATCCTCGAGACGCTGTTCCTCAACCTGTTCTACGGCGGCAAGCTGAAGGCCATGCCGCCCAAGCTGGTCTCCGACGACGGCCGCCACATCGTCATCCGCCCGCTGGCCTATTGCCGCGAGCGCGACCTCGAGGCCTGGGCGGCGCTGCGCCGCTTCCCCATCATCCCCTGCGACCTGTGCGGCTCGCAGGAACAGCTGAAGCGCAAGGAGACCAAGGCGCTGCTGCGCGAGTGGGACCGGCGCTTCCCCGGCCGGGTGGAGAAGATCTTCGCCGCCCTGGGCAACGTCGCCCCCTCGCACCTGGCCGACCCGCGGCTCTACGATTTCCGCAACCTGAAGGCCGACGGCCGGCCCGATCCGGAGGGCGACCGGGCCTTCGACGGGGAGACCTTCGATGACCCCGACATCATTCCGCTACATCGCGGCGAGGGGGTTTGATATGATTCGGGGCTCGGGGAAACCAGGGATCACAGAATCCGCATGAACGCCAAGGAATCCAGCAAGATCGAACGCAACCTGTGCGTGCTGTTCGCCGACGTCTCGGGCAGCACCCGCCTCTACGAGAAGCTCGGCGACAAGGAGGCCCTGCACGCCATCGAGCGCTGCATCAACCGCATGACGCGGGCCACCGAACAGTTCAAGGGCCGGGTCATCAAGACCATCGGCGACGAGGTGATGGCGGTCTTCGACAGCGCCGAGGTCGGCATGGAGGCCGCCTGCTCGATGCAGCAGCGCATAGACGACCTGCCGCCGGTGCGCGGCATCAAGCTGGCCATCCGCGTCGGCTACCATTTCGGCCCGGCCATCGAGGAAGCCAAGGACGTCTTCGGCGACACGGTGAACACCGCGGCGCGCATGGCCGGCCTGGCCAAGGCCGGCCAGATCATCACCACCGCCGAGTCGGTGGCGGCGCTGCCCGAGCTGCTGCGCCAGTCCACCCGCGAGATCGACGCCCTGTCGGTGAAGGGCAAGGCCGAGGACATCGAGGTCTGCGAGGTGCTCTGGCAGGAGTCGGACGACCTGACCATGAAGGCCGCCAGCATCGCGGTGGCCGCCCCGGAGGCGCGCCTGACGCTGCGCCTGGGCGGCGAGGAGAAGGTGCTCGACGCCGGCCACAGCCTGTTCACCCTGGGCCGCGACGCCGCCAGCGACTACATCATCAACGACCGCCGCGCTTCGCGCACCCATGCCCGCATCGAGCGGCGGCGCGACAAGTTCGTGCTGATCGACCAGAGCACCAACGGCACCTACGTGACCTTCAAGGGCGAGGCGGAATTCGCCCTCAAGCGCGAGGAAGTCATCCTGCGCAGCCGCGGCCGCATCACCTTCGGCCACGCCCACGACGAAAACTGCGAGGTCGTCGAATTCCAGGTCGGCTGATCCGGCGCCGCCGGATCAGATGCTCAGCTTCTTCAGCGTTTCGGGGTTCTTCACCACGGTTTCGCGCCGCTTGGCCGGGGCCTCGATCAGGGCCGCCGGCGGCAGGCTGTCGAGCCGCGACAGCACCGCCGCGTCGCGGCAATCCGGCTCCAGCGTCACGCTGATCTCGCTCTCCCCGCCGGCGCCGGCGTTGAGGCACTGCTTGCCCAGCTTGCGGTTGAGCGGCTTGAGGATCCCCGCCTGCACCAGCTCGGCGCTGCTGGCCAGTCCGCCCGACAGCACCAGTTCGTAGTTCGCCTCGGCGCCGCCGCTGGCCGCCAGCCCGGCGGCCAGCACGCCGCGCAGGCCGTTCATCTCGCGCAGCAGCAGCTGGGCGGTGTCCTTGCCGGGCAGGCCCTGCAGCTTGAGCCGCACCTTGCGGCCGTCGAAGTGGAAGTGCTGCAGGAAAAAACCCTTGGAGAATTCCTCGCCGATCAGCTTGCCGATGTCGCGCAGGGCCTCGTCCTCGGTGGCCCAGCTGGTCTTCTCGGGGATCTGGGTGTTGTAGTAGATCTCCTCGCCGCTCTTCCTGTCGGTGGCCTTCACGGTCCAGGAGGTGAGGACGAACTTCTCGACGGTGATGCCCGAGGCGGCCAGCTTGGCCGAGAGCTTCTTGAATTTGGCCTCGCCGGTGACGGCGAAATCGGCGCCGCCGCTCTTGGCCATCTCGTCGTTCCAGAGGCGGAAGCCGAAGGACTGGATGCGCTCCTTGAGCAGGTTCTCGGCCACCGGCGAGCGGGCCGCCGGCGCGGCCGGGTCGGCCTCGGCGCTCTTGGCGGTGATGGCCACCGAGATCTTCGGATCGCCGTTGTTGCGGATGAACTCGACGCGCTCCTCCTTGGACATCTGGTTGAGCGACTTCTGCACCTCGCGCACCCGCACCGTGGCGCGGGTGGCGAGCGACATCAGGCCGTCCTTGCCCAACTGCGGCGGCTGCTCCTCGAGCACGGCCTGGATGAAGTCGCCGCTGCGGGACAGCAGCTTGTCGTTCACCAGGACGTAGTTGCGGGACAGCGAGGCGTTGTCAACATACAGGGCCAGGGCCTTTTCGACCAACTGGCGGCGGGCGTCGTCGCGCAGGTCGGCGTTGAGCAGCCCCTTGTCGCCCTGGTAGCGCGGGTCGGAGGGGTCGGCCAGGCCGATGGCGCTGATCACCATGGTGTTGGGGTCGCCGGGCGCCGCCGGGCTGGCCGCCGGCGTCGGCTGGGCCGTCGCCGCGCCAGGCGCTGGCGCGGCGCCCTTGCCCAGATAGACGTAGGCGGCGGCGCCCAGGCCGACAACGGCGATGCCGCCCGCCAGCGCCCAGGCCAGGGCCGGGGAAGCCGGCTTGGCCGCCGCAGGGGTGGACGCGGGCTTGGGCGCGGGCGTCGGGGCGGGGGCCGCCGGGCGCGGCATGGCCAGGGTCTGCTCGGCGTCGTTCACCAGGGTGGCGTCGCCGTTATTCACCAGGGTGGCGTCGCTGTCGCCCGGCAGGGCCTGGCCGGCCGCCGCCATCTTCAGGGCGATGGCGAACTCGCGGCCGTTCTGGAAGCGCTCGTCGGGGCGCTTGGCCAGCGCCTTGCCGATCAGGGCGTCGAAGGGTCGCGGCACCTGGACGTTGAGCTCGGAAGGCGCCGCCGGCTGCTCCTTCAGCACCTTGTGCATGATGGTGGTGAGGGCCCCGGTGAAGGGCTTCTCGCCGGTGAGGAACTGGTAGAGGATGACGCCGGCCGAAAACAGGTCGGAGCGGCCGTCCACGGTCTGGCCCATGAACTGCTCGGGCGACATGTAGCTCGGCGTGCCGAGCACCGAGCCGGCCTGGGTCAGGTTGGAGGATTCGACCCGGGCGATGCCGAAATCGGCCACCTTCACCGTGCCGTCCTTGAGCAGGATGATGTTGGCCGGCTTGATGTCGCGGTGCACGACGCCGTTCTTGTGGGAGAAGTCGAGCGCCTCGAGCAGCTGGCCCATGATGCGGACGATCTCCGCCATGGGGAAGCGCTCGCTGCCGTCGAAGTAGTCCTTCAGCTCGCGGCCCTCGACGAACTCCATGGCGATGAAGGCGGTGCCGTTGTCTTCGCCGTACTCGTAAATGGAAACGATGTTCGGATGGTTGAGGCGGCCGGCGGCCTGCGCCTCGCGCTTGAAGCGGGCCAAAATCTCCTCGGCCTCGGCGCGTTCGAGCTGGTCGCGGCGGACGGTCTTCAGCGCCACCCGGCGGCCGATCATCGGATCGAAGCCGTCGTAGACGATGCCCATGGCACCCTGTCCCAGCTCGCCGCGGATCTCGTATTTGCCGAGCTTGTTCAAATCAGTCATGCCGCTCTCCCTCAACTTGCGTCGGTCGGAGTGCCCGCCCCGCCCCCGGGGCGGGGGTTGGGGGGTGGGCAGTCACTTGTGCTTGGAGTCGATTTCCCAGACGTTCTTCTGCACCAGCCGCTGCACCATGCCGTCGAGGGTCAGGCCGCCGGCCTCGCCGCTGGAGAAGCCCATCACCGAGGTGGACTTGGCGCCCAGCTCCATCTTCTCTTCCGTATAGCCCTGCGCCACCTGCTCGGTGGTGTTGGCGTCGATGATCTTCCAGCGCATGCCGATGATCCACACGCCGGTGGACTGCCCGGTCTCGACCGAGCTGACCACCACATCGCCGGCCGCGCCGCCGCGGCCGCCGCCGAAGATGCCGATCAGCGCGCCGATCGGCCGACCGCTGAAGCCCTCCTGGGCCTGCGCCACCTGCTCGGCCTTGAGGATGTCGAACTTCACCACCCACTTGGTGGATTTCATCTTGCCCTTCTGCAGGAACTTGCGCGCCGCCTGCGGGTCGCCCAGGTTGTAGGCGAGCTGGAATTCCTGCAGCAGCGGGCCCAGGCTTTCCCGCTCCAGCACCTTGAAGTTGGCCTTGGACAGCTCCAGTTCGGCGAAGTCGGCGATGTTGTTGGGGCCGAACTTCTGCGCGAAGTTGGCGTTGTTGCTCTTCACTTGACCCGGGATGACGATGAGGTGCGGCCCCGGCTTGGCGGCGTTGGCGTACTCGACCGGCTTGTACATGCCCTTGTCGGCCATCTCGTTGGCCTTCTTCGAGGTGTCGCTGCCCTGGGTCGGCGAGGGGCTCTCGAAGGTCGGTTGGGCGGCGGCGACGCCGGCCAGCAGGCAGAAGGCGAGGGGCAGCAAGCGTTGTGGTGTGGTCATGTGGGATCCCGTCATTTGGCGCCGGCAGCGCGGCAGTAGTCGTTGTAGAGCTTGGCCACGACCTCGTCGGCCTGCTCGTTCACCAGGGTGAGCGCCATGCCGAGGGTGTCGGTGCCGGAATACGATTCGTCGCGGGCGGCCACGCTGGAGAGCGTCTTGCCGCCGGCCGAGACCAGGGTGAAGCCCATGTGCACGGCGACCTCGTTGATCTTCAGCACCGGATTGATGCCGGTCTGCGTCGTGATCAGGCCGCGCAGGATGAAGCTGGCGCCGAGTTTCTTCGAGGCGTTGATGGCGGCGTCGGGGTCGTTGCGGAAATGCGCCTCGAGTTCTGCCTGGGCGATCTGGGCGCGGATTTCTTCCTGGGTGTAGGTCTTCAGGCCGAGGGCGCGCAGGCGGTGGTTGATGGCCTGGAAGTGCGGGCCGTAGCGGCTCTGCGTGGTGTTGAAGCCGTTGGAGGTGCGCTCGGCGATGATCACCATGATCTTCTGGTTCTTCAGCTGCTTCTTGCAGGGGACCGAAACCAGCTGGCCGATGCGTTGGGCGCGGGCCTGGTCCTCGGCCTTGGACTTGTCCTCCTCCTCGGAGAACTTGAAGGCCTGGGCGCCGCCGGCGATCAGGGACAGGGACAGGGACAGCGCAGCCAACCGCAGTCGGGAATGGGGCATGGAGATGCCTCGAAATGCAAGGGGAATGATTGTGGCAAAAAACAGCCTCCCCCACAACCGCGGCGAGCGGCGGCGGGGGAGCGGAGGAAGGCGGGCTTACTTCTTTTCGGCGGGCTTGGCCGGCGCGGCGGCCGGCTTGGCGGCTTCGGCGGGCTTGGCCTCGGCCGGCTTGTCGGCCTTGAGGCAGCCGCTCATGAACTGCTTGCGCTCCTCGCCCTTCAGCTTCTTGTCGCCGGCATCCTTGTTGCAGGCTTTCATCCTGTCCTGCTGGGCGGACTGCTTGTCCTTCAGACAGTCGCTCATGAAGGCCTTGCGCTGGTCGCCCTTCTTGTCGGCGGCCTGTTCGTTGCAGGCTTTCATGCGCTCCTGCTGCTTGAGCTGCTTCTCGCTGGGGGCCTTCTTTTCCGCCGCCGGCGCGGCGGTCTGCGCCATGGCCAGATTGGCCGCCAGCAGGGAGGCCGCGGCGGCCAGAATCAGTTTATGCATTGCGTGTTCTCCTCGGTCGTTGCGCGGCGGGCTGCCGCAAGGAAAACAACGCGGGCAGGGGGGCTTAGTTGACCGCGTCGTCGCCGAGGGCCTGCTTGTGGCGCTCGACGAACTCCTGGGTGCTGTCGATGCCGCGCAGCAGCAGGATGGTCGAGCGCACCGCGGCTTCCAGCAGGACCGCCAGGTTGCGGCCGGCGGCCACCGGGATGTTCACCCGGCGCACCGGCACGCCGAGGATCTTCTGGGTCTCGGCGCCGAGCGGCAGCCGGTCGATTTCGGCCATCCCCTTCTGCGGGCGGACCAGGTTCACCGCCAGCTTGAGGGCCATCTTGCGCCGGCAGGCGGTCTCGCCGAAGATCGTGCGGATGTTCAGCACCCCCAGGCCGCGCACTTCCAGGAAATCCCGCAGCATGGCCGGGCAGCGCGCCTCCAGGGCGTTGGGGGCGACGCGGGCGATCTCCACCAGGTCGTCGGCCACCAGGCCGTGGCCGCGCGAGATCAGTTCGAGGGCCAATTCGCTTTTTCCCACGCCGGAATCCCCGGTGATCAGCACCCCCATGCCGAGCACGTCCATCATCACCGCGTGCAGCTCGACGGTCTCGGCCAGCTGGCGCGACAGCCAGATGCGCAGCAGGTCGATCACCACCGCGGCCGACTGCGGCGTCGAGAACAGCGCGGTATCGGCCTTCTCGCAGGCCTCCCGCACCGACGCCGGAATGGCGCAGGCGTCGGCGACGATCAGCGCCGGCGGGCGGGCGGCGATGATCTCCTCCATGTGGCGCGAGACGCGGATGGTGTGCTGCTGGGTGGCCCAGTTGATCTCCGGGGCGCCTATGACCTGGATGCGGTCGGGGTGGATCAGGTTGAGGTGGCCGACCAGGTCGGCCGGCGAGGTGTGCAGTTGGTTGACGGCGATCTGCGCGTCCAGCGTGCCGCCGACATGCAGCAGCTGCAGACGCTCGCGGTGGTAATCAAACAGCTGCGCGACGTTCGCCTGGCGCATGGGCCTGCCAGTCGGAGAACAGGGCGTGGATGGCGGCCGCGTCGGAGGCCGCCGTCAGCTGCTCGCGGAAGGCCCGGTCGGAGAACATCTGCGCCAGTTCCGAGAGGATCTGCAGGTGCTGCTCGGTGGCCTGTTCGGGCACCAGCAGCACGAACAGCAGTTGGACGGGCTTGCCGTCGGGGGCGTCGAACTGCACCGGGGCGGCCAGACGGAGGAAGGCGCCCACCGCCTCCTTGAGCCCCTTGATGCGGCCATGGGGGATCGCCACGCCCTGGCCGAGCCCGGTCGAACCGAGCTTCTCGCGGGCGAACAGGCTGTCGAACACCGTGCTGCGGCCGATGCCCTGGTTGTTCTCGAACAGCAGGCCGGCCTGCTCGAAGACGCGCTTCTTGCTGCTGGCTTCGAGGCCGGCCTGGATGTTGCTGGGGGGGAGCAGCTTGGCGATCAGGTTCATGAAGGTGCGGCCGCGTGAGGGTTGGTGCTGGGCAGGCTGTGCGGCGGGTGTTGGGGCGACAGGGGGCTTTCGGAGAACAGGCGCGGATTATACCGGGAAAGCCCCCTGGGGAGGAATCACTCGACGGCCTGGCGCTTGAGCGCCTCGTGGGCGTGCTCGGTCTTTTTCTCCTTGTGCTTGAGCACCTGGCGGTCCAGCTTGTCGGCCAGGGCGTCGATGCTGGCGTAGAGGTTCTCGTCCTGGGCCTCGACGAAGATGTCCTTGCCGCGCACATGCACCGTGACTTCCGCCTTCTGCCGCAGCTTCTCCACCGAGAGGATCACGTGCACCGCGGTGACATGGTCGAAGTGCCGGATCGCGCGTTCCAGCTTGGCATGGACATAGTCGCGGATGGCCGGGGTGACTTCGAGGTGGTGTCCGGTGATGTTCAGATTCATGATGGCTCCTTGGCGAATGAGGGCCGGGGCGTTGGCCGTCCCGGCCCGTGATGAAACTGGTTAACGGCGGCTAAATCGATTTCCTCAGATTGACCGGCGGGATGTTGAGCGCCTCGCGGTACTTGGCGACGGTGCGCCGCGCCACGACGATGCCCTGCTGGCCGAGGATTTCGGCGAGCTGGGCGTCGGAGAGGGGCTTCTTGCCGTCCTCGGCGCCGACCAGCTGCTTGATCAGGGCCCGGATGGCGGTCGAGGAGGCCGCCCCGCCGGCTTCGGTGGCGACATGGCTGCCGAAGAAGTACTTCAGCTCGAAGACGCCGCGCGGCGAGGCCATGTACTTCTGGGTGGTCACCCGCGAGATGGTGGACTCGTGCAGGCCGAGCTGGTCGGCGATTTCGCGCAACGTGAGCGGCCGCATCGCCACCTCGCCGTGCTCGAAGAATTGGCGCTGGCGGTCGACGATGGCCTGGGAGACCCGCTGGATGGTCTCGAAGCGCTGCTGCACGTTCTTGATCAGCCACTTGGCTTCCTGCAGCTGGCTGGCCAGGCCCGAGCCGCGCTGGCCCTGCAGGATGTCGGCGTAGAGGCGGTTGATGCGCAGCCGCGGCATCGCCTCGGCGTTGAGGGAGGCCAGCCACTGGCCGCGCAGCTTGCGCACGACGACATCGGGAACCACGTAGCGCGTCTCGGACGGAGAATACTGGGCGCCGGGGCGGGGGTTGAGAGAACGGATCAGGCTTTGCGCCTCGCGCAGCTCGTCCTCGCTGCAGGCCACCGCCTTGCGCAAGCGCACGTAGTCGCGAGCGGCAAGCTGGTCGAGGTGGTTGCGGACGATGGCCAGCGCCAGGTCGCGGGTCTTCGACTGCGGCAGGTTGGCCAGCTGCAGCGCCAGGCACTCGGAGGCGTTGCGGGCGCCGATGCCGGGCGGGTCGAAATTCTGCAGGTGCTTCAGCGCGATCTGCAGCTCGTCGAGATCCACCTCCAGCTCCGGCGGCAGCATCTCGGCCAGTTCCTCCAGGCTTTGCGCCAGGTAGCCGTCGTCGTCGAGCGCCTCGATCAGCAGCCGCACCAGGCTGCGATCGCGCTCGGAGAGCGGCATCATCGCCAATTGCGCGCCGAGGTGGTCGCGCAGCGAGGTGGCGGCGGCCTGGATCTCGGCATACGAGGGCTCGTCGTCGTTGCGCTCGTCGCGCGACGATGGGCCGCTCTCGCCGAGCCAGTCGGCCGGGCCGTTGTCGCCGAAATTCGGCTCCGGCAGCGCGCCCTCGGGTTGTTCGCTGGGCGCCTGCAGCGCATCGCCGGAGGCGGCATAGAGCGGGGCTTCCGGCGCCGGCTCGTCCTCGCGCTCGAGCAGCGGGTTGTCCTGCAGGAAGTTGTCGATCTCCTGGTTCAGCTCGAGCGTGGACAGCTGCAGCAGGCGGATCGACTGCTGCAGCTGCGGCGTCAGGGCGAGGTGCTGCGAGAGCTTGAGTTGTAGGGTTTGTTTCATCGACCGACGGAGCGGGTCGGCGGCGGCCTAGAGGCGGAAGTGCTCGCCCAGATAGACCTTGCGCACGCTTTCATTGTAGACGATTTCCTCCGGCTTGCCGGCCGCCAGCACCGCGCCCTCGTTGATGATATAGGCGTGGTCGCAGATGCCCAGCGTCTCGCGCACATTGTGGTCGGTGATCAGCACGCCGATGCCGCGCTCCTTGAGGAAGCGGATGATCTTCTGGATGTCCAGCACGGCGATCGGGTCGACGCCGGCGAAGGGCTCGTCGAGCAGGATGAAGCGCGGGCTGGTGGCCAGCGCCCGGGCGATCTCGACGCGGCGCCGCTCGCCGCCGGAGAGGGAGATGGCAGTGTTCTCGCGCAGATGGGCGATGTGCAGTTCGGCCAGCAGCTCCTCCAGGCGCCGGTCGATCTGCTCCTCGGTGAGGACCTGCAGCTCGAGCACGGCGCGGATGTTCTCCGCCACGTTGAGCTTCCTGAACACCGAGATCTCCTGCGGCAGGTAGGACAGGCCGAGCCGCGCCCGGCGGTGGATCGGCATGTGCGTCAGCGTCTCGCCGTCGATGGCGATCTCGCCGCCGTCGGCCCCAACCAGGCCGACGATCATGTAGAAGCAGGTGGTCTTGCCGGCGCCGTTGGGGCCGAGCAGGCCCACCACCTCGCCGCTCTTCACCTCGAAGGAGACCTCCTTGACGACGGTGCGCGACTTGTATTTTTTTCTGAGTCCGGTGACCTTCAATAAGCTCATTCTTGTTGTTCCTTGAGCACCTTGCGAATGATGTCGGTTGCGAAGCCGCGTTGCTGCAGGAAGCGTGCCTGGCGGGCGTAGTCGGCGCGGTCGGCGGGCGCCGCGCCGAACTTGCGCCGCCAGACTTCGCGCGCCCGCGCCGCCTCGTCGGCGGCATCCTGCGGCAGGGCGCCGGCGATGATTTCCTCGGCGACGCCCCTGGCCTTCAGGTCGTGGCGCAGGCGGGCCGTGCCGAAGCGCGCCGCGCGCGAGAAGACCAGCGCTTCGGCGAAGCGCCGGTCGGAGAGCAAGCCGGCCCGTTCGAGCTGCTCGAGCACGCTGTCGACCTCTTCCCGGCTTCCCTCGGGGGCCAGCTTGCGGGCCAGTTCGGCGCGGGAATGCTCGCGCCGGGCCAGCAGCCGCAGTGCCTTGCCTTTCAGCGCGTCGCTCAAGCCTCGGCCGCGACGGCGGCCTGCTGCTCGACCACCCCGACGGCGGCGCGCACCTTGTTCTCGATCTCGCGCGCCATCTCGGCGTGCTCCTTGAGGTACTCGCGGGCGTTGTCCTTGCCCTGGCCGATGCGCTCGCCGTTGTAGGCGTACCAGGCGCCGGACTTCTCGACCAGCTTGTGCAGCACGCCGAGCTCGATGATCTCGCCCTCGCGCGAGATGCCCTCGCCGTAAAGGATGTCGAACTCGGCCTGGCGGAAGGGCGGCGCCACCTTGTTCTTGACCACCTTGACGCGGGTCTCGGAGCCGACCACTTCCTCGCCCTTCTTGATGCTGCCGGTGCGGCGGATGTCGAGGCGCACCGAGGCGTAGAACTTCAGGGCGTTGCCGCCGGTGGTGGTCTCCGGGTTGCCGAACATGACGCCGATCTTCATGCGGATCTGGTTGATGAAGATCACCAGGGTGTTGGTGCGCTTGATGTTGGCGGTGAGCTTGCGCAGGGCCTGGCTCATCAGGCGGGCCTGCAGGCCGGGCAGCTGGTCGCCCATCTCGCCCTCGATCTCGGCCCTCGGCGTCAGCGCCGCCACCGAGTCGATCACCACCACGTCGATGCCGCCCGAGCGCACCAGCATGTCGGCGATCTCCAGGGCCTGCTCGCCGGTGTCGGGCTGGGAGATCAGCAGGTCGGAGACGTTCACGCCGAGCTTGGCGGCGTACTGCGGGTCGAGGGCGTGTTCGGCGTCGATGAAGGCCGCCGTGCCGCCGAGCTTCTGCATCTCGGCGATGACCTGCAGGGTCAGGGTTGTCTTGCCGGAGGATTCCGGGCCGTAGATCTCGACGACGCGGCCGCGCGGCAGGCCGCCGATGCCCAGCGCGATGTCCAGGCCGAGCGAGCCGGTCGACACCACCTGGATGTCGCGGTCCACCTCGCCGTCGCCCAGGCGCATGATCGAGCCCTTGCCGAACTGCTTTTCGATCTGGGCCAAGGCGGCCGAAAGGGCCTTGCTTTTGTTGTCGTCCATAGAATTCCTCTTCGAGTGTCGGTTGAATTATGGCACAGCTTTTGCCGCCCCGGCTGGCAAGCCATGTCAATAAAAAACAACTTTATATCAACAGCTTGCAAGTATGTTAGGGCTTGCTTCGCCGAGCCGCTGGAGCAGGCCCTGCAGGGCATGGAGAACCGACAGCCGGCGCACCGTTTGGCGGTCGCCGGAGAACCGGACAGTATCGGTCGTCGGGGTCTCTCCCCGCAGCACCCAGGCGAAGCTTACGGTGCCCACTGGCTTATCAGGTGAGCCACCCGTTGGGCCGGCAATGCCCGAAATGGCCAGGGCGACCTGGGCATGGCTGTGCCGCAACGCCCCCGTCGCCATTTCCGCCACGACGGCCTCGCTCACCGCGCCGTGCTGACGCAGGGTCTCGGCGCGGACCCCGAGCATTTCCAGCTTGGCGGCGTTGGAGTAGGTGACGAAGCCGCGCTCGAACCATTGCGAGCTGCCGGCGGTGGCGGTGACGGCTTCGGCCACCCAGCCGCCGGTGCACGACTCGGCGCAGGCCAGCATCAGCTTGCGCGTCAGCAGGGCCTCGCCGACCAGGAAGGACAGCCGTTCCAGCCCCTCATCCACCGAAGATCACCTTGAAGAGGGCCAGCACCAGCAGGGCATAGCCGGCGGCGACGAGGTCGTCGAGCATCACGCCGAAGCCGGTTTTCATGTGGCCGTCGATCCAGCGCGCCGGCTGCGGCTTGACGATGTCGAAGAAGCGGAACCAGATGAAGGCGGCCAGCTGCCAGAGGAAGCCGGCCGGGGTCATCAGCAGCACCAGCCAGAAGGGCACGATCTCGTCCCAGACGATCGCGCCGTGGTCGACGACGCCGAGCGCCCGGCCGGCGCGGCCGACGGCGAAGATGCCGAGGATGAAGGCGGCCGCCAGGAACACCAGGAAGCCGGCCTCGGAGAAGTTGCGCGAGAGCAGCGGGAACAGCAGCCAGGCTGCCAGGGTGCCGGCGGTGCCGGGCGCCCAGCGCGACAGGCCGCTGCCGAAGCCGAGGGCGATGAAGTGCGCCGGATGGGCGAAGAGGAATCTCAGGCCCGGCCGGTTCATTGGGCGAAGTGGTCGTAGCCGCGGCGGGCGACCGGCATCGGCCGGCCGGCCTCGTCCCGCAGGACGATTTCGCCGGCCATGCCGGCGCGAAGACTCCCGATGCGGGCGAGGGGCAGGCCGAGGCGCTCGGCCAGCGCCTCGATATCCGGACGGCGATCCGGCTGGGCGCAGAAGGCCAGTTCGTAGTCGTCGCCGCCGGCGAGCAGGCATTGCCGCGCCAGGCCGGCTTCGGCGCCGGTCTCGAGCGCGGCGTGCGGCAGCAGGCCGAAGCCGATGTCGGCGGCCAGCGCCGAGCGTTCCAGGATGTGGCCGATGTCGGCCAGCAGGCCGTCGGAGACGTCGATGGCCGCCGAGGCCAGGCCGCGCAGGGCGAGGCCCAATGCCAGGCGCGGTTCGGGCCGCTCCAGGGCGGCAAGGCAGGGCCCCATCGCCGTCCCGGGGAGACCGACTTTTCCCTGTCGCTGGGCCAGCCCCAGCGCAGCCAGGCCGGGGCTGCCCGAGACCCACAGGTCGTCACCCGCCTGCGCCCCGGCGCGGGTCAGCGCCTGCCCCTGCGGCACTTCGCCGAACACGGTCGGGGCGAGGTTCAGCGGCCCGCGCGTGGTATCGCCGCCGACGATGTCGACCTCGAAACGATCGGCGCAGGAAAACAAGCCGCGGGCGAAAGCGCCGAGCCAGGCTTCGTCGGCCTCGGGCAGGGCTGCCGCGACGAGCGCCCAGCGTGGCTGCGCGCCCATGGCGGCGAGGTCGGAGAGATTGACGGCCAGGGCCTTCCAGCCCAGGGCTTCGGGGTCGGTGCCGGCAAGGAAGTGCGTGCCGGCGACCAGCATGTCGGTGCTCACCACCAGATCCATGCCGGGCGACGGACGGATGATGGCGCCGTCGTCGCCCACGCCCAGCACGGTGTGCCGGACCGGGCGCTGGAAATGGCGGGCGATCAGTTCGAATTCGGAAGGCACGGTCGTCTTCCGAAGGCGCGGCTATTTCTTCTCGGCCCTTGGCGGAGCCGGGGCGGCGCTCGCCGGCGGCGCGGTGGGGCTGCCGGACTTGCCGACGTTGCTCATGGCGTCGCCGCGCAGTATCACGGCGTAGGTGAGGAACACCAGGCCGCCGATGAACAGGGCCAGGACCAGGTAGATCCACCAGTCCGCGGCGTAGTGCTTGGCCTGCTTGTCTTCCGCCGTCTGAGCGTGGGGCCGCTGGGTTTTTTCGCTCATTTCTCCTCCTTGCGTTCGGTTTTGATGGGACGACTCTGTCGCCCGGCCTCGGCGGGCCGCAGCAGCGCGGCGAGCTTGTCCAGCACGCCGTTGACGTACTTGTGGCCGTCGCTGCCGCCGTAGCTCTTGGCCAGCTCGATGGCTTCGTTGATCACCACCTTGTAGGGCGCTTCGAGGTGCCGCTTCAATTCGAAAGTGGCCATCAGCAGGATGGCGCGTTCGACCGGCGAGAGCTCGGCGTAGGGACGGTCGAGTTGCGGCGCGATCTGCGCCTGCAGTTCGGCCGCCTCGGCGACCGCGCCGCGCAGCAGCAGGTCGAAGAGCGGGCGGTCGAGCTTCTCGAAGCCGGTCACGCCGGCCAGATGCGCCTCGATGGCCGCCACCTCGTTGCCGGAGAGCTGCCACTGGTAGAGGCCCTGCAACGCGAACTCGCGCGCGCGCCTACGCGGAGACTTCATTTCTTGAGGAACTTCTGCAGGTTCGCCATTTCAATGGCCGCCTGGCCGGCCTCCAGGCCCTTCTGCGCCATGCGCGAGAGCGCCTGGTCGTCGTCCTCGGTGGTGAGCACGCCGTTGGCGATCGGCACGCCGGTGGCGAGCTGCACGTCGGTGATGCCGCGTGCCGACTCGTTGGAGACGATTTCGAAGTGGTAGGTCTCGCCGCGGATCACGCAGCCGAGCGCCACCAGGGCGTCGAAGCGGCCGTTCTGCGCCATGGTTTGCAGCGCCAGCGGCAGCTCCAGCGCGCCCGGCGCGGTGACGATCAGCATGTCTTCGACGCGCACGCCGAGGCGCTTCAGCTCCGCCGTGCAGCCGCCGAGCAGGCCCTCGCTGACGTCGATGTTGAAGCGACTCATGGCGATGCCGATGCGCAGGCCGGCGCCCTTCAGTTCCGGTTCGTATTCCTCGATGTCGTCGTAGCGTGCCATTGATTGTGCCTTTCCCCCGCCCCCTTTCCCGAGGAAAGGGGTGACGGTTGTTCGCGGGCCTAGCCCGCTCAAAATAGTCAGCTCTTGGCCTCGTCGGGCGTCAGGTAACCGGTGATTTCCAGCTGGAAGCCCGCCATGCTCGGCATCTTGCGCGGGCTGGCGAGCAGCTTCATGCGGCGCACGCCGAGGTCGCGCAGGATCTGCGCGCCGATGCCGTACAGGCGCGGGTCCCACTTGGCGGCCGGCTTGGCGGTCTCGCTCTCGCCCATGAGGGCCGCCAGCAGGTCCGGCGTCGAGCTGGCGCGGCGCAGCAGCACGATGACGCCGCTGCCCTTCTTGGCGATGGTGCGCATGGCGCGGTCGACGCTGAAACTGTGGCGCTCGCTCTGGCAGTCGAGGAAGTCGAGCACGGTGATCGGCTCGTGCACCCGCACCAGGATCTCCTCCTCGCCGCGGATGCGGCCGCGCACCAGCGCGAGGTGCACGTCGCCGCCGGTCTTCTCGCGATAGGCGACGAGATGAAAGTCGCCGTGCACGCAGGAGACATCCTTCTCGGCGATGCGCTCGACCAGGGTCTCGTTCTCGCTGCGGTAGCGGATCAGGTCGGCGATGGCGCCGATCTTCAGGTTGTGCGCCTTGGCGAAACCGATCAGGTCGGGCAGCCGGGCCATGGTGCCGTCGTCCTTGAGGATCTCGCAGATCACCGCCGCCGGCTCGCGCCCGGCCATCTGCGCCAGGTCGCAGCCGGCCTCGGTGTGACCGGCGCGCACCAGCACGCCGCCGTTCTGCGCCATCAGCGGGAAGATGTGGCCGGGCTGGACGATGTCGGAAGGCCGGGCGTTCCTGGCCACCGCCGCCTGCACGGTGCGCGAGCGGTCGTGGGCCGAGATGCCGGTGGTGACGCCCTCGGCGGCCTCGATGGAGAGGGTGAAGGCGGTGCCGTGCGGCGAGCGGTTGTCCTGCACCATCAGCGGCAGGTTGAGCTGGCGGCAGCGCGCTTCGGTGAGCGTCAGGCAGATCAGGCCGCGGCCGTGCTTGGCCATGAAGTTGATCGCCTCCGGCGTGACGCAGTCGGCGGCGAGCACCAGGTCGCCCTCGTTCTCGCGGTCTTCCTCGTCGACCAGCACGACCATGCGGCCGGCGCGGATCTCGGCAATGATGTCCTGTATCGGGGATAGCGCCGTCATTCGTTTTCCGCCGTCAGCATGCGCTCGATGTAGCGGGCGACCAGGTCGATCTCGAGATTGACCTTGGCGCCCGCCTGCAGGCGCTTCAATGTCGTCACCGCCACGGTGTGGGGGATCAGGTTGATGGAAAAGTCGGTCCCCGTGACACGGTTCACCGTCAGGCTGACGCCGTCCACCGTGACCGAGCCCTTGCGGGCGATGTACTTCGCCAGCGGCTTCGGCGCGCGGATGACGAGTTCATGGCTCTCGCCGATGCGATCGAACTTCAGCACCTCGCCGACGCCGTCGACGTGGCCGGTGACCAGATGTCCGCCGAGGCGGTCGGCCAGGCGCAGCGCCTTCTCCAGGTTCACTTCGCCCGGTGCGTCGAGGCCGACGGTGCAGTCCAGCGTCTCGCGCGAGACGTCCACCTTGTACGACGCGCCGGCCTTCTCGATGACCGTCAGGCAGACGCCGCCGTGGGCGATCGAGTCGCCCAGGGCCACGTCCGAGAGGTCGAGGCCGGGCGCCTCGACGGTCAGGCGCAGCCCCTTCTCCAGGGCCTGCAGATGGGCGATCCTGCCGGTGGCGGCGACGATTCCGGAAAACACCTTGTTTGTCTGGGGGAAATATCGGGAAGGGCGGATTTTACCCGCGAACCGCTGCCGGGTGTTTGAGGCGCCTCAACCGCCCAGGGCGCCATTCACGACATTTATGAACCGATCGGCGGGCTGGTAGCCGACCACCCGCAGGTTCTTGCGCTCCTGGCCCTGGCGGTCGAAGAAGAGGATGCCGGGCGGGCCGAACAGGCCGAAGCGCTTGAGCAGCGCTTTATCCTCGTCGCTGTTGGCGGTGACATCCACCTGCAGCAGGGTCAGGCGCCGCATCTGCGCCGCCACCCTGGCGTCGGAGAAGGTGTACTTCTCCATCTCCTTGCAGGAGACGCACCAGTCGGCGTAGAAATCCAGCAGCACCGGCCTGTCCGTCGCGGCCAGGCGCGCATCCAGTTCGGCCAGCGTCTTCACGCGCTCGAAGGCGACATGCTCGCCGGGCGCCGCGGCGCTGCGCAGGAAGTCGAGCGGGGCGAGCGGATCGCGGCTGCCGCCGACGGCGCCGACGATCTGCGTCGCGCCGAGCACCAGCAACACCATCCCGACGCCCTTCCACAGGCGCGCCCAGTTGTGCGCGTGCGGCGGCAGGGGATCGAGGGCGCGCAGGAAGATCGCCGAGCCGATGGCCAGCGCCCCCCAGGCGCCGAGATGGGCCCAGGCCGGCAGTACCGGCGAGACCAGCCAGATCGCCAGCGCCAGCAGCATCACGCCGAAGGCCTTCTTCACCGATTCCATCCACGGCCCGGTATGCGGCAGGAAGGAGTGCGTCGACACGCCGACGATCACCAGCGGCACGCCCTTGCCGAGCGCCATGGCGAACAGCGCCGCCCCGCCGAGCACCGCATCGCGCGTCTGGGCGATGTAGAGCAGCGCGCCGGCCAGCGGGGCCGCCACGCAGGGGCCGACGATCAGCGCCGAGAGCGCGCCCATCGCCGCCACGCCGTGCAGCGAGCCGCCCTTGAGGTGGCCGGACTCCTCCGACAACTTGCTCTGCAGGAAGGCCGGCAGCTGCAACTCGTAGAAGCCAAACATGGAGAGCGAGAGCGCGACGAAGACCAGGGCAAAGGCGCCCAGCACCCAGGCGTTCTGCAGCGCCGCCGAGAGCATCGAGCCGGACAGGCCCGCCGCCACCCCGGCGGCGGCATAGGTGACGGCCATGCCCAGCACGTAGGCCATCGACAGGGTGAAGGCGCGGCCCTTGCCGATGGCATGGCCGTGGCCGACGATGATCCCGGAGAGGATCGGGTACATCGGGAAGACGCAGGGGGTGAGCGCCAGAAGCACGCCGGCGCCGAAGAAGGTGGTGAGGATCAGCCAGAAGCCGGCGTGCTTGAGCAGCCCGGCCAGCTTCGAGGACTCGTCCTCGGGCGCCCCGCCCGCCGCTTCGATCGGGGCGGCGGGCGCCGTGCTCATCGCGGCGAGGGCCACCTGCAGCGACTGGGTGTTGGGCGGGTAGCACACGCCGAGGTCGGCGCAGCCCTGCGAGGTGGCTTTCAGGGTGACAGCCTCGGCGCCGGCCGGCGCCGTGAAGGGCAGGCGGATGACCACCTCCTTGCGATAGGTCTCGACCGCGCCGAAGAACTCGTCCTGCTTGACCTTGCCCGGCGGGATCTGCGGCGCACCGGCTTGCGCCGCGGCGGGCTCCAGGGCGAACTTGAACTTGTCGCGGTACAGGTAATAGCCCTTGGCGATGTCGTAGCGGATCTCCAGGGTGCCGGCGTCGAGGGCGCGGGCGGAGAGGCGGAAGGCCTTGTCGACCTCGAGCAGTTCCTCGGCGGCGAAGGCGCCGAGCGGAAGGCAAAGCGAGAGCAGCAGGAACAGTCGGCGGATCATGTGCGGGTAGACGTCATTGGGCGGCGGTTTCTTCCGCCACCCAGGCCAGGTAGCCGGGCAGGCCCCTGTCGATTCGGACCGCCGCGATCTCCGGAAGTTCGTAGGGATGGTAGGCGCGGATCGCCTCCTCCAGCGCCGCATAGCGCGCCGCCGTGGTCTTGATCAGCAGCGGCACTTCCTCGGCGTCCTCGAGCTTGCCCTCCCAGCGGTACACCGACAGGCAGGGCGCCAGGATGTTCACGCAGGCCGCCAGGCGCAGCTCCACCAGCCGCGCGGCAAGGGCGTGCGCTGCCTCGGCGTCGGGCAGGGTGGTGATGACGAGCAGGGTGTCCATGGCTGCATTTTATAGTTGCCGGTTGCCAGTTGCCAGTTGCCGGCAATAAACCTTCGGCCCGACTGGCAACAGGGAACCGGCAACCGACAACGGCCTACTTCAACAATCTGCGCCGCGCCAGCCCCAGCGCCAGCCAGAAGGCGGCCACGGCATAGGCGACGAGCACGGCGACGTGCAGCCAGGCCCCCTGCGGCACCTCGTCGGAGAACAGCGGCCGCGCCAGCCGCACGGCATGCGAGAGCGGCAGCGCGGCCGAGAGGGCCTGCAGCGCGACCGGCAGCTGCTCCACCGGGAAGAACACGCCGGAGAGCAGCGTCATCGGGGTGACGAACAGGGTGAAGTAGTACATGAAGAAATCGTAGCTCGGCGCCAGCGCCGTCACGATCAGCCCCAGCGCGGCGAAGGCCAGTCCGGTCAGAAACACCAGCGGCAACAGCCACAGCGCCAGCGGCGAGGCGACCAGGCCGAGCGCGGCGGCCACGGCGAGGATCGCCGCGCCGGAGAGCGCCGCCTTGCTCGCCGCCCACACCAGCTCGGCCAGCACCAGGTCGTCGAGCGCCATCGGGGCGTTGAGGATGGCGTCCCAGGTCCGCTGCACCTGCATGCGCGAGAAAGCCGAATAAAGCGCCTCGAAGGTGGCGGCGTTCATGGTCGAGAAGCACACCGCGCCGGCGGCGATGAAGGTAATGTAGGGCAGGCCGCCCACTTCCGGCAGCAGCGAACCGAGGCCGTAGCCGAAGCCCAGCATGTAGATCATCGGATCGGCCAGGTTGCCGAGCAGGGAGGGAATCGCCAGCTTGCGCCAGACCAGGAAATTGCGCCGCCAGACGGGGACGAAGCGCAGGCTGAGCGAGGGCGGGCGGAAAGGGTTCATCTCAATCTCGCAGGTCGCGCCCGGTGAGTTTCAAAAAAACGTCCTCGAGGTTGGCCGGACGGTGCAGGTAGCGCAGGCCGTGGCGGTCGGCGAGGTGGCGCAGCAGCGGGCGCGACTCGGTGAGGTAGCAGAAGGCCGTCTCGCCGGTGATCTCGACGCGGGTGGCGAACTGCCCGGCTTCCGCCTTGGCCCACTCGGCGGCGCTGGATTCGCCCGGCTCGCCGTATACCTCGATCACTTCCGGCTCGATGTGCGCGGCGATCACCTCGCGCGGGCTGCCCTCGGCGATGAAGCGCCCCTTGTCCATGATGGCGAGGCGGTGGCAGAGGCGCTCGGCCTCGTCCATGAAATGGGTGGTGAGCAGCACCGTCTTGCCCTGCTGCAGCAGCTGCTTCAGGCGCTCCCAGATCAGGTGCCGTGCCTGCGGGTCGAGGCCGGTGGTCGGCTCGTCGAGGAACAGCAGATCGGGGTCGTTCACCAGGGCGCGCGCCAGCGTCAGGCGCCGCTTCATGCCGCCGGAGAGGGTGTTGATCTTGGCGTTGGCGCGGCCGGCCAGCCCGGCGAATTCGAGCAGTTGCGGGATGCGTGCCGATACGGCCGCGTCGGCGAGGCCAAAGTAGCGGCCGTACACCAGCAGGTTTTCCGCCACGGTGAAATCGGGGTCGAGGTTGTCCATCTGCGGCACGATGCCGACGCGCCGGCGCGCCTCGCGCGCGCGCTCCGGCACGGGCCGGCCGGCGAGGCGGATCGTCCCGGCGTCGGGCGCCGTGAGGCCGAGGGCGCAGCGCAGCGTGGTGGTCTTGCCGGCGCCGTTGGGGCCGAGCAGGCCGTAGCATTCGCCCGGGCGCAGGGCAAAAGTCAGTCCCGCCAGCACGGCGACGTCGCCGTAGGACTTGCGCAGGTCGACGACGCTCAATGTCTCCATTGAGATTCGATGATGCGGCGGACGAGATGCAGCTTGCGGTGGAAGAAATGGTCGGTGCCGGGCACCACGCTCACCGCCAGGTCGAGCGGCTCGGCCCAGGCCAGCACGTTGGCGAGCGGCACGGTTTCGTCGTTGGCGCCGTGGATCACGATGGTGTCGGCCGGCACCGCGGCGGTCTCGTAGCGCCGCAGGCCTTCGATGAAGCCCGCCGCGGTGCCGACCAGCACCAGGCGCCGCGCCGGGTCCCCAGCCTCGGCGAGCTGCTTCGCCAGCCGGGTGACGACGTAGGCGCCGAAGGAGAAGCCGCCGAGGTAAAAGGGCAGCGCCGCGCCGAAGCGCGCGCGGGCATAGGCGTGCACGGCGGCGAGATCGTCGGTCTCGGCGATGCCGTGGTCGTGCGCCCCCGATGAGGCGCCGACGCCGCGGAAGTTCGGCCGCAGCGTGGCGCAGCCCAGCTCGCGGAAGGCCTTCGCCAGCGTGGTCACGACCTTGTTGTCGGCGGTGCCGCCGAAGAGCGGATGCGGATGGGCGATCAGGGCGATGCCGGTTGGGGCTTCGTGCGGCTCGACGAAGACCTCGACCGTTCCGGCCGGCCCGTCGAGCAGGACGCGCTCGTGTTTCGACATCAGTCGATCAGCAGGCGCTCGACCACCTTGCCCTGGGCGAGGTGCGACTCGACGATCTCGTCGATGTCCTCCTGGTCCACGTAGGTGTACCAGACCGCCTCGGGGTACACGACCATCACCGGCCCCTGGGCGCAGCGGTCGAGGCAGCCGGCGTTGTTGATCCGCACCTTGCCGGCGATCCGGTCGCCCATCGCCTTGACCTTGCTCTTGCAGTGGTCGCGCATGGCCTGGGCGCCGTGGTTGTTGCAGCACGGCTCGCCGGGCGCGCGCTGGTTGGTGCAGAAGAAGACATGGTGCTTGAAATAGCTCATCTTGGTTCTCCTTGGGGTGCGGCCATTATCCCTCGGGATTTCCTTCGGTCATAGTTCGTCGTACTTCTTCGCGTTGCCGCGCGCTTTCTCGACGGGATATTTCAGCGCGTTCTTTTCGATCTTGTCGCGGGCGGCGGCGATCAGGTCGACCTCCAGCGCATCGGCCAGTTCCACCAGATAGATCAGCACGTCGGCCAGTTCGTCGCGGATCTGCTCGCGCTTGCCGTCCTGCGGAGACCGACTTTCCTCGGCGGTCAGCCACTGGAAGTGCTCGGCCAGCTCGGCCGCCTCCACGGTCAGCGCCATCGCCAGGTTCTTCGGCGTGTGGTAGCGGTCCCACTCGCGCGCGCGGGTGAACACCCGCAGCTTGTCGCGCAGCTCGATCAGCGGATCGGTCATGGATGTTCTCCGTTTTTCGGCCGCGGCAGCATCAGGTAGGGCAGTGCGGCGAAGGGCCACAGGCTGGAGACCAGCTTGGTGAGGCCGTTGAAGTTGAGGAAGTGCCCCTGCTGCCAGACGGCGAGCGAGGCAGTGAGATAGGGATTCTCCGGCGCCAGGTTCACCAGCGCCGTGGCAAAGAGCAGCGCCAGCGCGGCGAGGATGCGCTGGGCCAGCGGCGGCAGCCAGGTGGCGGCCCATAGCGCGAGGGCGCCGGCGGCCAGGCCGGCGGCGTTGCCGGGCGTCAGCCAGTGCACGAACTGGGCGGCGTTCACCAGCAGCGCGTTGGCGAAGGCCTTGATGGCGAGCGGCGCCAGCAGCAGCGCTGCCAGCAGCCCCCGGCTTTGGCGGCGCAGCAGCGACCAGACCACGAGGCCGGCGGCCAGCAGGCCGGCGGCCGCCACCAGGGCCTCGATCAGGGCGAAGCGCCGCGCCGAATAGGGCAGGGCGGGCAGCTCCAGCAGGGCCCGCAGGTCGCCGGTGCCGAACAGCAGCAGCTCCGGATTGAGCTGGGCCAGCAGCCACAGGCCGAGCAGCACCAGGCCGAAATCGGCGGCGCGGCCCGGCACGACGAGGCGGACGCGCAGCCGGTGCAGGCGGCCGCCGTCGACCAGCTCGCGGCCCCAGTTCATGCCGGCGGCGGCGCCGATCATGGCGCCGATGCCGTTGCAGGCGAGGTCGATGTTGGAGGGCACGCGGCTCGGCAGGAAGTTCTGCAGCGTCTCCAGTCCGAGGCTGGTGCCGGTGCCGGCCAGCGCCGCCAGCAGGGCCGCGGCGGCGATGCCCAGGCGCGCCTGCAGCGCCGGCACCAGCAGGAAGCCGAGCGGGACGTAGGCGAGGATGTTGGCGGCCAGGTCGAAGCCGGTGTAGTAGCGCGGCCAGGCGGCGGCGAGGAAGTCGAGCGCCGGCGCGCCGGTGTCGCGCCAGCCCGAGAGCGGATGCAGGCTGGCATACGCCGTCAGCGCCGCGTAGGCGACGGCGAGGTAGAGGGCCAGCGGCGAGGAGGAGGGCCTCATGAGGCGGCAGGATAGCCGTTCTGCCGCTCGAGCACATTCAGCTCGATGGCGAAGAAGGCGGTGAGCCAGAGCGCGGCGTCCCAGGCATCGAGCCAGTCGCCGCGCCAGGCCCAGGCCAGCACCAGCGCGCCGAGCGCTGCATACAGCGCCCCGGTGGCGGCCCAGAACAGACGCCGGCGCCGTTCCACGGCCAGCGGGAAACGCACCTCGATTTCAAGCAGCACGACGACGGCGATCCAGAGCCCGGTGTTCAAGGCATCCAGCCACTGCCGCTCGCGCAGATAACCGACCGCCGCCACCAGCACGCCGGCCGCCGCGGCGAGGCGGACCAGATGGATGGCGAGGCGCCCGCCCGGCTTCAGGCGCTCGCCGTGCGCCGTCTCGATCTCGAACAGCACCAGCAGCACAATCCAGGCGGCGGAGTCGAGCAGCTCGCTGGCCGAACCGAACAGCGCGTAGAACGCCAGATTGAGCGCCAGCAGCGCGAAAATGGCGCGCTTGAAGCGGTGGAATCCGGGCACCGCCATGGGACCGCTGTCAGTGCTTGCGGTGCTGCTCGCCGTCGTGCGCCACGTGGTGCGTCTGCGCCGCGGCGTGGTGGCCGTGGAGGGCCGGGGCGTGGCTCGGCCGGCCCGTCCACTGCGGCAGCAGCGAGCCCGCGATCATGCCGGCGGCCGAGACGAAGAGGCCGATCAGCTGCGGCGGCACCAGGCTTTCGGCGACGAGGAACTCCACCATCAGCCAGCTGCCCAGCCCGGCGATGGTGGCGAAGAGGGCGCCCTGCGTGGTCGCGCGCTTCCAGAAGGCGCCGAAGAACAGCGGCACGAAGGCGCCGGCCAGCGTCACCTTGTAGGCGTTCTCCACCATCTTGAAGATCGACGACTGCGAGTTCAGCGCGAAGGCCAGCACGACGCCGGCGAAGCAGACGATGGTGAAGC
>JAEUNH010000120.1 GCA_016791205.1 Rhodocyclaceae bacterium
AATGATTCATCAGTATGTTACCGCTCCCTGCCGGCCTCGTGCCAGGCCTTCTGCAGCGGCGAGAGCAGATACTCCAGCACGCTGCGGGTGCCGAGCAGGATCTCCGCCGTGGCCTGCATGCCGGCGGCGAGCGGCAGGCGCCCATCGTTCTCGCCGACCTGCATGGCCTTCAGCGCCACCAGCGCGCGGTAGGTCAGCGGCCCGGCCTTGCCGCCCTTCTCGGCGGCGCCGCCCTGCTGGCCCTGCGCGTTGCCGTCCGAGGCGTCGGCGCTGACGTGCTCCACCGTGCCCTCCACCATGCCGTACTTCTGGAACGGAAAGGCGGCCAGCTTCAGCTTCACAGGCTGGCCCTGGCGCACGAAGCCGATGTCCTGGTTCGACACCCATACCTCGGCGCGCAGGAGATCGTCCTTCGGCACCAGCGTCAGCAGCACCGTGCCGGGCTGCACCACCGTGCCGGCGGTGTGGGTGGCGATGTCCTTCACCACCCCGGCCTGCGAGGCGCGCAGCGCCAGCAGGCCCTCGCGGTGCGCATGCTTGGCGCGCTCCTGCTCGAGCGTGTCCACCTGCCCCTGCACCTCGTTCCGCTCGGCGAAGAGCTGGCGCCGGTGGTCGGCGGCGATCTGCGCCAGGCGCTTCTCGGATTGGGCGATGGACGCCTGCGCCGAGGCGATGACATGCTCCTGGGTGGCGTGCTCCTGCTCCTTCTCGATGCGCTCGCGGCGCTTGTCGGAGGCCAGCAGCGGGCCGGCGTAGCCGTCCTTCGACAGCTTCTCGAAGGCGGCATCCTGGGCGCGGTAGTGCGGCAGCGTCCCGGCCAGCTTGGCGCGCACCTGCTGCGCGGCGGCCAGCTCGCGGCGCGCCTTCTCCAGCCGAGCCCGCTCCTCGGCCAGGGCCGCCTCCAGCGCGGCGCGGTTGGCCGCAAGCTGCGCCTCGGCCTCGCGCACCAGCCCGGCCGGCGCCCCCGCCCCGGCCCTGAACGCCGCCGGCCCCAGCTCCGCATCGATGCGCGCCAGCGTCAGGGTCTTGCGCTGAAAGTCGGTCTCCAGGATACGGCGATCCGCCTCCGAGAGGCGGGCGTCCATGCGCATCAGCACCTGGCCCTCGGCGACCGGCTCGCCCTCGCGCACCAGGATCTCGCGGACGATGCCGGCTTCGGCCGGCTGCACGATCTTGACGTAGCTGTGCGGCACCAGCTTGCCCTCGGCCACGGCGACGATGTCGAGCCGCCCCAGCACGGACCACAGCAGCAGCGCCGCCAGCAGGCCGGCCAGCACCTGGATCACCCGCCGTCCCAGCGGCGAGGGCGGCGAGTCCTGCAGGCGGATCAGCGGCGGGGAAAACTCGGCCGGGTCGGCCTGCGGCGGGACGAGCTTGTCGAGCAGGCTCATCCCAGCCTCGCCGCACCATCCTGCAGGCCGGCAAGCGGGCGCAGCGACTGCGCCTGGGCGCCGAACTGCGCGTCGCCGAGCACCTCCTGCGCCGCCGTCAGGCCGATGCCCGCCAGCGTGCCGCTGCGGCCGTACTGGTAAGCCAGGTCGCCGCCCAGCGCCGCCGTGTCGCTGCCGGATAGATGGAACTGCGTCAGGGCCTCGGTGATCGCCCAGCTCGTCAGGCCGGGATTCGCCGCACGCGCCGCATCGAAGGCATCGGACAGGCCGGCGAAGTCGAAGGTTTCCACCAGGTTGTCGCGCAGCGCATCCGCCCCGCCGGCGTCGAAGCCGGCCATCGCCTCGGCGATCGCCTGCAGGCGGAGCACGCTGCGGTTCTCGGCCGCCGCATACCAGTTCGCCAGGGTGATGCGATCGGAGGCGCCGATGTCGAGGACCAGGTGATTGCCGCTCTTGCGCATTCGGATGTCGGCGTAGTCGATGCCGCCGCCGAGCGACAGCACGTTGTCGGCGTCGGTGCTGGCGGCGACCGTGTCCTGTCCGTCGCCGAGGTTGAAGGCGATGACGTCCGCCCCAGTGCCGGTGTTGAGGCTGTCGTTTCCGATGCCGCCCATGAAGAAATCGGCCGCCGCATCGCCGCGCAGGGAATCGTTGCCGGCCCCGCCGTTGAAATAGCCGGCGCCGGAGAGATCCGCCAGCACGTCGTCGCCCTCGCCGCCATCGAGGAAATCCAGGCCGGTGGCGCCGTTCAGGCGGTCGATGCCTGCGCCGGCGGAGAGCAGATTGGTCGCCGCATTGCCGGCAAGCACGTTACCCAGGGCATTGCCGAAACCGTTGATCGCCTCGGCCCCGGAAAGGGTCAGGTTCTCCACGTCGTCCGCCAGCAGGTACGTCACCGTCGCAACCACGCGGTCCGTGCCCTCGCCCGCGGCTTCCGTCACGACATCGCCGGTATCATCCACGTAGTAGATGTCGTTGCCTGCGCCGCCGGACATGGCGTCCGCACCGGCAGAACCGTTGAGCACGTCGTTGCCTTCCCCGCCGATGAGGACATCGTCGGCGGCCCCCCCCGTGATGCGGTCGTCGCCGCCCAGTCCATCCAGCGTGTTCGAAGCGGCGTTGCCGGCAAGGACATTGTTGAGCGCGTTGCCTGTCCCGCCGATGGCCTCCGTGCCGAACAGGGTCAGGTTCTCGAGGTTCTCGCCCAGGGTGTAGCTGATCGCGCTGACCACCCTGTCGGTGCCTTCGTCGGCGAACTCGGTTACCGTGTCACCTAGGTCGTCGACGTGATAGGTGTCGTTGCCCACGCCTCCCGCCATGGTGTCGGCGCCGGCCGAGCCGTTCAGCACGTCGTTGCCCTCGCCACCGACCAGGATGTCGTCCCCTGCCCCCCCGGTCAGCCGGTCGTCGCCGCCCTGTCCGTCGAGCGTGTTCGAGGCGGCGTTGCCGACCATGGCATTGCTGAGGGCATTGCCCGTGCCATTGATGGGGGCCGTACCGGAGAGGGTGAGATTCTCGACGTTCTCGCCCAGCACATGGCTCACCGTCGAAACCACCCGGTCGGCGCCTTCGTCGGCCAGTTCGCTGACAGCGTCGCCGGCATCGTCGATGTGGTAGGTGTCGTTGCCCGTGCCGCCGAGCATGGCATCCGCGCCCGCCCGGCCGTTGAGCACGTCGTCCCCCTCGAAGCCCTCGATGAGGTCGCGCCCCGCCGTACCGTTCAGGCGGTCGTTGCCCGCCGTTCCCGCAACGCGGCTGTCGTACAGGCGCCCCTCGAGCGAATTGGCCTCCCACACCGTCCCGTCGGCGAATTCGACGCGCTCGATGCGGCCTTCCGGGCCGGAGAACCAGCCGTCCAGCACGGCCACGTCCTCGGTGCCACGCACCGTGAGATACAAGTTCCACTCGTCGCGCGTCACGACGATGTCGCTCGGCACGATGTCCGCAGCGAAGCGCAGGGCATCGATGTCCGTGTCGGGACCGGTGTCGTAGATCAGTTCCTCACCGTTGCCCCGGCTGAACATATAGACGTCGCTGCCGGCGCCCCCGTCGAGGTTGTCGTAGCCGGCACCGCCGTCGAGCGCGTCGTTGCCCGCGCCGCCATGAATCTGGTCCGCGCCGCCAAGGCCCGTCATCACATCGCCACCGGACGTGCCCCACAGCGCATCGTCCGCATCGGAACCGGCGGTGCGCGCCGCCAGCGCTTCAAGCGCGGCGTTGTCCAGCACCGTGCCGTCGGCGAATTCCACGCGGTCGATGCGCTGGTCGGTTGGGTTGAACCAGTCTGCCAGCAGGAGGGCGTCGCCGGCGTCGCCGATGGCCAGATGCAGGCCATCCCAGTCCAGTCTCGCCGCGATCTCGCCGGGGGCGATGCCGGCGCCGAATCGGATCGTGTCCGCATCGCCGGCGGCCGCATCCCCCTGCTCGATGCGATCGCTGCCGTCGCCGCGGGCGAACAGGTACACATCGTCACCCGCCCCGCCCTGCAGATGATCGTCTCCGGCCTTGCCGTCCAGCACGTCGTTGCCGCCGGTCCCCTCCAGGAAGTCCACGCCGGATGTGCCGTCGATGATGACCGGCGCCTGCTCCAGCGCCTGGGACGTCCACACCGTGCCATCCGAGAAGGCCACGCGGCCGACGCGGGTGTCCGGCTGGGCGAACCAGTCCTCCAGGGTCAGCGTGTCGCCGGTCCCGGCGATGGCGAGCAGCAGGGCGTCGTTCTCGCGCCTGGCCGCGACCTGCTCCGGCCGGACATCGTCTTCGAAGCGGACCATGTCCGCATCGCCCGGCTCGGCGTCCGTCTGCACCACGGTATCCAGGCCGCTGCCGCGTCCGAACCGAAAGGTGTCGCTGCCGGCGCCGCCGATCAGCGTGTCGTTCCCGTTCCCGCCATCCAGTTCATCGTCGCCCCCGAGTCCGTCGAGCGCATCGTCCCCGCCGGCGCCGACGATGAGGTCTTTCAGCGCCGTCCCGACGAGGGTGTCGGCTTCCTCCGTGCCCGCGACCAGGTTGTAATCCTGCCTGGGCGGCGCGAGGGCCAGGATCTCGGCCAGCATCAGCCTGCGTCCGTCGGCGAAGCGGAAACGCTCGATGCCCCACCCCAGGTAATCATCCGAATTGGGCATGACGATGCGCGCCACGCTGCCGGCCCCGTAGATGATGTCGAGCGTGTCGTGGGCGACAGCCAGACCTTCCGGCGTGGCTTTGCCCCAGGCGAAGGCCAGGTCCTCGGGAGCAATGCCGGGGCCGAACTCGACCGTGTCGTCGGCGATCAGTCCGGCGGCGACCAGCGGCGCCAGGCTCGCGGCATCGTCGGCATGGACCTGCAGCGCGCCGGGCAAGGGTTCGACGAAAACCACCGTGCCACCCCAGGTCGCGGCGGCCGCCTGCGCGTCCTCTTCCGACTGGAAGAAGCTGCGCCATTCCTGGCCGTCGTCGACCACCCACTCCCCAGCGTGGAAATACCGCGCCGACCAGTGCTCGGCGCCCTGGGCAAGGAAGTAGGGGTCCAGCGCGGAATAGTAGTATTCCGCAGACCCCTCGGAAAAGCCGATCCAGCCCTCGTCCACCACCAGGTCGCTGCCCTGGTCGGCCCCGGCAAAGCCGTAGCGATGGCCCTCCTCGGTTTCGCTGACACTGTTGTCCCAGCCCCACAGCAGATCGTCGCCATGTCCACCGAACATCACCGCGCCGTTGTAGAGCCGGTCGTTGCCGTCACCCCCGTCGATGAAGCCGCGCGTCGCGACGACGTCGTCTCCGCCGCTGGCCTTGACGATGCCGCCGCCTGTGATCTCGTCATCGCCCGCACCTGCCTCGACGATGCGAAAACTGTATGTCGTGTCGCCTGTAGAGACGGAAGCCCTGCCCACGTCCGGAAAAAGCTGACCGGCGCCCGGCACGAAGGCAGGCGGCCCGGACAGCACAGAAACGACGCTACCGCTCGCAGCGCCGGTCTGGTAACGGCTCAGGTTGTCTGACGTCACCAGACCGACGGCCGTGCCGCCCGATATGATCCAGTCCGTCGCCGACCATTGCCGCGTCTGCTCGTCCGACAGGCTGGTCACCCTCCAGCTCATGCCGACCCACTTCTGTTCATTGTGCACACCGCCGGCCGCGCTCCACATGCCGTCGAAGTACGCCGTTCCCGACACGCTTTCCGTTTGCGTGCCGATCCGCGCGCCGCGGTCGTCGACCATGGCGAGCTGCGATGTCCGCCAGTCGTCGAGCGAATAGGTCCGCGTGTCCGTCGAACTGCGGCCGTCGAACCATTCATAGGTGTTCCGCTGCGTCTGCTCGCCGCTGACGAAGCTGGCCGTGGCCTGGGTCGCGACATAGCGACGCAACTCGTCCGGACCGGCATAGGCGTAACCCTGGCCGATGAGCCCGTCGGCCAGTGCCAGCTTGCTGGACTGCTCGAACCGGTTCATCAGTCCGCGCAGCCAGTCGCGCCCGCCTTCCCATGTGCCGGAGAGCAGTTCCTCCGCCGTGGCGCTCTCGCCCGAGGTGTCGCGGATCGTCCAGGATTGCGGCGCGTCGAAGTAGCCCTGGATGACGATGCCGCCGGCCCCGTCCGGCATGGTCAGTAGCAGGTCGGCGCCTTGGCGCGCCGCGCCGATGCCCGACAGGGCGATCCCCGTGCCCAGCTCGATGCGCCCGCCATCCGCATCGGCGAGGGTCTTGGTGCCCGGGCTGGCGTTGATCCCGTAGATGTCCGCGCCCGCGCCGCCCGCCAGCGCATCGCTGCCCGCGCCGCCGTTGAGCACGTCGTCCCCCTCGCCGCCGCTCAGCGCATCGTCGCCGGCCCCGCCGTTGAGGACATCGTTGCCCGCCATGCCGAGCATGCGATCGTTCAGGCCGGTGCCCTGCATCGCATCGTCGCCATCCGTCCCGGCGACCTCCAGCCCCAGCCCCAGCAGCACACCGTAGGTGATGCTGCTCCCGTCGGCGAAGCGCAGCTCGGCGATGGCGGGCCGGTCGAAGGGTCGCGCCGGATCGAAGCCGGCCAGCCGGATGGCGCTCTCCGTTCCCTCGCCGATGCCGATGACGAGCTCCCCGCCGTCCAGCCGCAGCCGGATGTCGGACGGGGCGATCCCCGCCCCGAAGCGGATCGCCGTGCCGGTGGCCGCCAGGCTGCGCAGCGTGTCGACGCCGTCGCCGGCGCGGTAGTCGACGAGGTTGTCGGAGCCGCCCACCTCGATCAGGTCATTCCCTTTGCCGCCGGCGATCGTATTGCCGGTGCCGCTGACATGGAGATGATCGTCGCCGCGCCCGCCCGCCACCGTGGCCCGGTCGCGGCGCACCGTGAGATCGAAGCGGCCGCCGGCGGTGGCGTCAAGAAAGCCGACCGCGTCGAGCAGGGCGCCCTCGCCCGTACCGTAGCTTTGGATGGTGCCGGCCGCGCCCCCGGCAATGGTCAGACGGCTGCCCTCGCCCAGGGTGAGCACCAGGTCGCCGGCGTTCTCGCCCTCGCCCTGCGCCGCCGTCACCGTGCCGAGGTCCATGCCTTCGAGGATCAGGCGGTTCGCGCCGCCGGCGTCCTGGATGCCGGTGACGACGCTGCCGGGCGCGGCGAGCAGATCGGCCGCATCGATGACATAAGTGTCGTCGCCCAGGCCGCCGTCGAGGAGGTCTTGGCCTGCGCCGCCGGCCAGCATGTCGTTGCCCTCGCCGCCGGAGAGCTGGTCGTTGCCGGCCCCGCCCTGGAGCACGTCGTTGCCGGCCTCGCCGACCAGGATGTCGTCGCCCGCGCCGCCGTCGAGCGTGTCCGCGCCTTCGCCGCCGCCCAGGGCGTCGTTGCCGGCCCCGCCGGCCAGCCGGTCGTCGCCGTCCTCGCCGAAGGCCAGATCGTTGCCCTCGCCACCGTCGATGACGTCGTCGCCCGCCTCCCCGTGCAACTCGTCGCTGCCCTCCCCGCCGATCAGGGTGTCGTCGCCGCCGTGGCCGCGCAGGTAGTCGTTGCCGGCGCCGCCGTCGAGGCGGTCGTTGCCCTGAAACTCGGCGGCGATGCCCTCGCCGTCGCCGGCGATCGTGTCGTCGCCGTCGCCGCCGTGGATCTCGTCGTTTCCGCCCGCGCCGACGAGCGTGTCGGCGCCCGCCCCGCCGTCCAGATAGTCGTCGCCGTGGTATTGCGCCGGGGTGACCGGGTCGTCGCCGTTGATCTCGTCGTCGCCTGCGTCGCCGTGCAAGACGTCGCCGCCGCCGTTGCCGGCCATCCGGTCGTTGCCGGCGCCGCCTTCGAGGTAGTCCTGCCCGTGCAGGCTGCCGGACAGGCCCGGGCTGTCCGGGTCGCCGGCGTTGTCGAGGTTGTCCCCGGCCAGGACGTCGTCGCCCGCGCCGCCGAGGACCGTGTCGTCGCCCTCGTCGCCGAAGGCCACATCGGCGTCAGCCCCGCCGTCCAGGTAGTCATCGCCGCCCTGGCCGAAGAGCCAGTCGGCGCCGGCCCCGCCGTAGAGCGCGTCGGCGCCGCCGGCGCGGCGCTCGACCTGGTTCATGACGGAATAGCGGTAGCCGTACAGGCGCGCTCCGCCGGCCCCTTCGCTCTGCCGGTGCTCGACCAGGTAGGTGACGTCGCGGAATTCCCGCGCCACCGGATGGCCTTCGTCGTCGCCCGTCAGGTGGTCGTCGCCGCCTCCGCCCAGGATCAGATCGCCTCCGGCACCGCCGAGCAGGATATCCGCGCCGGCATCGCCGAAGAGCCGGTCGTCGCCATCGCCGCCGTCAAGCCAGCTTTTCTCGGCGTCTTGCGCAGACTGACTTTGTCCCAGGGCGTGCGCGGCCAGCGGGTCGAGCTCGGCGGTGGCGTACAGAATGTCGTCGCCGCCCTGGCCGAAGAGGTAGTCGCGCCCGGCGCCGCCGATGACGATGTCGGCGCCCTCGC
>JAEUNH010000134.1 GCA_016791205.1 Rhodocyclaceae bacterium
CTGATGCAGGCCTGCGCCACCGGCGTGCGCACCCTGCTCGCCGCGGCGCAGGAGATAGAAGTCGGTCTCGCCAGCACGGCGCTGGTGGTGAACTGCGACCGCACCTCCAACGGCCCGCACCTCTATTACCCGAACCCGAAGGGCCCCGGCGGCACCGGCGTCGCCGAGGACTGGGTGATGGAGAACTTCGGCTGCGACCCGCTCGGCCGCCATTCCATGCTGCAAACGGCGGAGAACGTGGCGAAGAAGCACGGCATCGGCACCGCCGAACAGCACGAGGTGGTGCTGCGCCGCGAGGAGCAGTATCGCCAGGCGCTGGACAACGGCGCGGCCTTCCTCAAGCGCTTCATGACCCTGCCCTTCGAGGTGCCGGCGCCGAATTTCAGGAAAACCGTCGGCACGATGGAGGCCGACGAGGGCATCAACCATTCGACGGCGGAAGGCCTCGCCAAGCTCAAGCCCGTCATGGACGGCGGCACGGTCACCTTCGGCGGCCAGACGCACCCGGCCGACGGCAACGCCGGCATCGTCGTGACGACGGCCGCAAAGGCGCGCGAACTGTCGCGCGACCCCAAGATCGCCGTGCGCCTGCACGGCTTCGGCCTCGCCCGCGCCGCGCTCGCGCACATGCCGGAAGCCACCGTGCCGGCGGCGCAGCAGGCCCTGGCGCAGGCCGGCAAGTCCATCAAGGACATGGCGGCGATCAAGACGCACAACCCCTTCGCCATCAACGACCTGTTCTTCGCGCGCGAGACCGGCGCCGACCTGAAGGGCATGAACAACTTCGGCTGCTCGCTGGTCTGGGGCCACCCGCAGGCGCCGATGGGCACGCGGGCCATCATCGAGGTCATCGAGGAACTGGCCCTGCGCGGCGGCGGCTGGGGATTGTTCACCGGCTGCGCCGCCGGCGACACGGCGATGGCGGTGGTGCTTGAAGTGACCGGTGCCTGAGGCCTGGCCAACATGATGCGCATCACCGAATGGATCGATCATCATGCCGGCGCAACGCCCGGCAAGACGGCGATCCGCTATGGCGGCCGCGACCTGAGCTATCGGGATTTCGCGACGTTGATCGAACGCACCGCCGCGGCCCTCACGGGAGCCGGCGTGCGGCACGGCGGCTGCGCTGCTTATCTCGGCTACAACAGCCCCGAGATGCTGGCGCTGCTCTTCGCCTGCGCCCGAATCGGCGCGCTGTTCATGCCGCTCAACTGGCGGCTGGCCGCGCCGGAGCACAAGCAGATGCTGGTGGACTGCCCGCCTGCGGTGCTGTTCGTCGAGCCCGACTTCGTCGCCCAGACGGAATCCATCCTTGCCGAACTCGGCGATCTGCGCAGCGTCGTCATGGGCGCGCACCGCGAAGGCTGGCAGGCGTGGGAAGCCTTTTGCGCCGCCGGCACAGCAGCCGCGCCGCGCGCCGAAGCCGACCCGCAGACGCCCCTCCTGATCTGCTACACCTCGGGCTCGACCGGCCGGCCGAAGGGCGTGCTGCTCTCGCAGGATGCGCTGGCCTGGAACGCCGACAACAGCGCCGACATGCACGACCTGACGGCGGAGGACCGCATCCTCACCACGCTGCCGCTGTTCCACGTCGGCGGGCTCAACAACCAGACCACGCCGGCGCTGGCGGCCGGTGCCACGGTGGTGCTGCATCCGCGCTTCGACGTCGAGGCCACCTTCGACGCCATCGCGCGCGAGCGCATCACCCTCACCGTGCTGGTGCCGGCCCAGCTCGACATGCTGATGGCGCACCCGCGCTGGCAGAGCGCGGATTTCTCCAGCCTGCGCTCGATCACCACCGGCTCGACCATCGTGCAGGAGCGTCTGATCCGCGCCGTCAATGCCCGCGGCGTGCCGCTGATCCAGGTTTACGGCTCGACCGAGACCTGCCCCGTCGCCGTCTACATCAAGGCGGCCGACGCCGAGCGCAAGGCCGGCTCCACCGGCAAGCCGGCGGCGCATTGCCGCATGCGCCTCGTCGACGACCTCGACCGCGACGTGGCTGTGGGCGCTACCGGCGAGATCCTCATCCAGGGCCCGAACGTCATGCTCGGCTACTGGAACAATCCAGAAGCCAGCGCCGAAGCGCTGCGCGACGGCTGGTTCCACAGCGGCGACATGGGCCACCTCGATGCCGAGGGCTACCTCACCGTCGATGGCCGCAAGAAGGAGATGATCATCTCCGGCGGCGAGAACATCTACCCGGCCGAGGTCGAGAACGTGCTGCTCGACTGCCCCGACATCGCCGAGGCCTCGGTGATCGGCCGGCCAGACCCGCGCTGGGGCGAGGTCGTCGTCGCCGTGGTGGCGCCGAAGGAAGGCCGCCGCCTCGAGGCGGCGCAGGTGCTGGAGCTGTTCGAGGGCCGCATCGCCCGCTACAAGCATCCCCGGGAAGTCGTCTTCGTCGGCCAGCTGCCGAAGACCGCGCTGGGCAAGATCCGCAAGGAGGACGTGCGCCGCATGGTGGCACGCGAGACAACCGCATAAGACACGGAACCCAAGCCATGGCACTCAAAATCGGAATCGACGTCGGCGGCACCTTCACCGACTTCGTCGTCACCCGCGACGGCGAGGAGCCGGCGATCTTCAAATCGCTGTCCACCCCGTCCGACCCCTCCATCGCCGTCGTGAACGGCCTCACCGACATCGCCGCGGCGCAGAACCCGCCGCTGACGCTGGAAGCCTTCGCCCCGACCATCGACACCATCGTCCACGGCACCACCGTCACCACCAACGCCACGCTGACGCATACCGGCGCCAAATCGGCCCTGCTCACCACCGAAGGCGTGCGCGACGCGCTGGAGATGCGCCGCGGCATCCGCGAGGAGCAGTACAACAACCGCTACGCCAACGTCAAGCCACTGGTGCCGCGCTACCTGCGCGCCGGCATCAAGGGCCGCCTCGATCGCGCCGGCCGCGAAGTGGCGCCGCTCGACCTCGACCAGGTGCGCAAGGCCATCGCCCTCTTCAAGCAGGAAAATGTTTCGGCGGTGTCGGTCTGCTTCATGAACTCCTTCGCCAACCCGGCCCACGAGCAGGCCGCGGCGGAGATCGTGAAGAAGGAGATGCCCGGTGCCTACCTCTCGGTGTCCACCGACCTGCTGCCTTCGATCCGCTTCTACGAGCGCATCAGCACCACGGCGCTGAACTCCTACGTCGGCCCGAAGCTCAACCATTATCTCGATCAATTGGTCGGGCGACTGAAGGGCATCGGCTTCAAGGGCCTCTTGCTCATCATGCAATCCA
>JAEUNH010000150.1 GCA_016791205.1 Rhodocyclaceae bacterium
CATAGTCTTCCGTATAGATCGTCGCCAGCGCCAGCTCGCCGACCCGCGCCAGCAGGCCGACGGAAAAGGCCTCCTCGGGCTGGGCCGCGCGGTTGCGCAGGGTCAGCGCCTGGAAGGCGATGCCGCAAGCCAGCGAGCCGCCCCAGAATTGCTCGTAGTCGAAACCCTTGCAGGCGCCGGACTTGTATTGCGAGAGCAGCGAGAAGCCGAGGGAGAGGTTGCGCACCGCCGGCATGCCGAGCACCACCAGCGCCTCCTGCACCGAGACCACCGGGCGTCCGGGGTTGGCGTTAACCGAATTGGCCGCCTTGATCAGGCGGCCGACGAAGGCCGGGTCGGTCTTGATGATGCGCGCCAGCTCGGCCATCGAGGCGTCTTCGCGCTGGGTCAGCCGCAGGATGGCCAGCGCCACCCCCTTCGGCGAAGGCAGGTTGCCGGTGGCCTTGAGTTTCTCGAATTTGGACAAATCCATCGGGTTCATGGGTGGATTGTGCGGATGCATTATTACGCAAAAGTGCCGGCGGCATAGATTGCAAGCATAACGGCCGGGAGCCGATTTTCTTTAGGGCCGCGGGAGTAAAATGCAAACATGAATTATTGCAGCCATTGCGGCGCCCCGGTCGCGCTGAAAGTGCCGGCCGGCGACACCCTGCCGCGCCACGTCTGCGGACGCTGCGGCACGGTGCATTACCTCAACCCGAAGATGGTGGTCGGGGCGATCCCGGAGTGGGAGGAGCGCATCCTGCTGTGCCGGCGCGCCATCGAGCCGCGCGCCGGGCTATGGACCCTGCCGGCCGGCTTCATGGAAAACGCCGAGACCACCGCCGAGGCGGCGGCGCGGGAAACCCTGGAGGAGGCCTGCGCGCGGGTGGAGATCGGCGAGATGTTCAGCTTCATCAACGTGCCGCACATCAACCAGGTGCACATACTCTATCGGGCGCGGCTGCTGGACCTGGATTTCGCCCCCGGCCAGGAGTCGCTCGAGGTGGCGCTGTTCGAGGAGGCGCGGATCCCCTGGGAGGAGATCGCCTTCCGCACCATCGGCCTGACCCTGCGCCACTACTTCGAGGACCGCCGCGCCGGCCGCTACGGCTTCCACGTCCGCGACCTGGTCTACCCGCCGCGCTGAAAGGCGGCTACCGCTCCTCCAGCTCGAACACCACCGGCAGGCGCACCGTGAAGGCCCGGCCGCGCAGCGATTCGGGCGGCGCGGTCGCCGCCGCGGCGCGCGCCATCAGATCGAGCGCCTCGCGATCCAGCAGCGCGTGGCCGCTGGAGCGCGCCAGCAGGGTCTGCCGCGGCAGGCCTTCGCGCGAGACCTCCACCTGCACTTCGCTGACGCCCGCCCAGCCGCGCTCTCGCGCCAGCGGCGGATAGCGCTTGTTGGCGCGCGCCTCGCGCGCCAGGCCGATGCGGTAGGCGCGGATCCCGTCGGCATCGGGCGGCGCGGCGGCCGCGCGCGCTTCGGGCGCCTCGCCGCGCCCGGCGGCGACCGGCGCCGCCGCGGGCGACGACTCGCCCTGCGGCAGGTTCTCGGCCGGCGTCGGCCGCGGACCGGCGGCGGCCTGGCTGTCGCGGCGCCGATCGTGGCGCTCGGCCGGAACCCGGGCGGGCCCGGGCGCGGGCGCGACAGGAGCGGTTTCGGCCGCGACGACCGGCAGGACCGCTGCCGCCACGCCGGTCAGGCGCAGGCTGGCCGACAGGGCCGTCTGCGGCTGACCGCCGGCGGGCGGCGGCAACTCCGGCCACAGCAGCAGCAGGTGCATGGCGCAGGAAACCGCCAGCGCCGGCCCGAGGCCGCCACCCCATCCGCTCCCGTTGATAACGCTTTGAATAATCACCATGTTCTGTTACGCTACCGGCACCATGTGATTTTACACCGTGAATGCCATGTCCACTACGGGTCATCCCCTCATCCTGACGCTCGATATGCATGGTGCACCGCACCGCTGGGTGACCTGGCAGCACGCCTGCTTTTATTACGCCAAGAACCTCGTCGCCTGGGCCGCCGGCGACCACAGCTTCATCGTCCAGGGCGGCATGAGCCGCCTCACCGGCGAGCGTTCCTCCATCACGGTCGACAGCATCATCGCCATCAAGGGCAAGGCCCTGGCGCCGCGCAACCACTCGGCGGTGCCGCCGCTCAACAACCGCGAGCTGTTCCACCGCGACCGCCACACCTGCGCCTACTGCGGCCACGAGTATTCCTTCCTGCGCCTGACCCGCGACCACATCATGCCGGTCTCGCAGGGCGGCCGCGACCTGTGGATGAACGTCGTCACCGCCTGCCGCCACTGCAACCAGAAGAAGAGCGGGCGCACCCCCGAGCAGGCCGGCATGGAACTGCTCTACACGCCCTATGTGCCAAACAAGGCCGAGTTCCTGATCCTCTGCAACCGCCACATCCTGGCCGACCAGATGGACTTCCTGGTCGAGCACGTCTCCGCCCACAGCCGGGTCAAGGCAGCCTAGGGCGAGTTGGCCTTTGATTGGTTCTGTAGAACGAAGCGATAGGGAAAAGGCGCACCCGACCCTCGCCATTACGGAATGGGCCGATGCGCCTGCCGCCTGATTGCAGACTCCTCACCGCCTACCGCAGGCACTGGGCCCACCGTTTCGGCGTGTCTCCCATCCTGCCCATGTCGCGCGCCGAAATGGAAGCGCGCGGCTGGGACGCCTGCGACATCGTCCTCGTCACCGGCGACGCCTACATCGACCATCCCAGCTTCGGCATGGCGCTGATCGGCCGGCTGCTGGAAGCACAGGGCTTCCGCGTCGGCATCCTCAGCCAGCCCGACTGGCATTCGGCCGATCCCTTCCGCGCACTGGGCAAGCCGGCGCTGTTCTACGGGGTCACCGCCGGCAACATGGATTCGATGGTCAACCGCTACACGGCCGACCGCAAGATCCGCTCCGACGACGCCTACACGCC